>NZ_CP063356.1:4919664-5227144 GCF_001866075.3 Anaerobacillus isosaccharinicus
TCCTCAAAACTCTCTTCTTTTTTTAATAAACTTGCCAGCATCTTTGCTCCCTCAAAGTTACTTGGGTTAATAGCTAACACTTTCCTTAAGTACTGCTCTCCCTCATCTGCGTACCCATTATTTAACGAAACTCTCGCCCCTTGGACATATAACGCTTCGTTAAACTCATCGATCTCTATTCCTTTTTTAAAAATTTGGATCGCTTCGTGGATGCGCCCCTCTTCCTCATAAGCTTCCCCTAGGTATGGATAAACACTAGAATAGCTTTCATCCATATCTATTACTTTTTCAAATTGGGTGATCGCTACAGAGAAATTTTGAATTTGAAATGCAGTATAACCGTATCCAAAGTGAGCGTCAATTGTTGCATCATCGTTATTTATTCCATCCTCATAAAAGGTAATTGCTTCTTCAAAATAGCCACTTGCACTATAAGCTTCAGCTAAGCGCAAGGCAATGTTTGTCCCATCAAGTTCATCTTGAAATGGTAAAACTTTTTTATAATAAGGTATTGATTTTTGATAGTCACCTCTAGATAAGTAAAACTCTCCTAAACCAAATAATACGATCGGCTCTTCGGGGACTTTACTTTCTGCATTTAATAGTTTAAGTTCAGCTACTTCATCTAATCCTTGCAACTGATATAAATCTGCTAACAGCAGTTGACCTTGTACATAGACAGGATCATCTTCCTTAATTTCCAATAGCATTTCAATAGCCTCATCTTCCTCATCTAAGTCAATTAATAGTTCGGCCATAAACGTATACAATTCACCTTCATCAGGGTAAAGCGCTAGTAATTCTTCAATTATAACTTTTGCTAAATCTACTAAACCTAATTCATAGTAAATTTCAGCAACTGAATACTTAGAATCATGGTCACCTGTTTTGCTCACTTGTTTTAACTCGTCAAGAGCGGCCTCCATTTTCCCTTCTTCGATAAGTGTTAGTGCTTTTTTAAGCCCAATATTCATATTTTTATCCCCTAATCTTTTTAAAAGTTTTAGTGTTATAAATGTTAATTCCCTAGTTTTTTATTTCAAAAATAAGAAAAAAAGAAAAGCCACCTAAATGCTGGTGGGCAGTTGTGTATTACTTCAATTATAGACAGTTCTCCTAATAATAATCAATATATATAGGCTCAGTCCCAAATGCATTGCTTATCGGATTGAATTTTCTCGGAACAGTTACAATTAACTCTTTACCACAACCTGGTTGTAAATAAACATTCGCAGCTGCTTTTTTTACAGTTCCATGTGTAAAAACAACCTTTGGTAAAAGCTCACTAAAGTCATTATTTTTTTCGGATAGCTCTTGTTTTGAAAAAAATAAGTAATCAGCATCTGTCCCAACTTGTAAAGATCCTTTCGTTGGGTATAACCCAACGTTTAATAAAAACTGTTTTGTTAACGGAGTGTGTTCATTTGGTACTTCTACTTGAGTTGTTATTTTATTAGTCGTTAATAGTTCCTCCCATTCAGATTTGAGTCTTCGTGATTTCCAAGTCGTTAGATCAGGAATATTCCAAAGAGGAACAATCATTAACTGATATGGGAAAATTTCGTTACGAATCCACTGCCAACATATTGAATGAATGTCATCGGGATCATTAATTTCAGTAAAAATAATCGGAACTTTGTGTTTTGAGCACTTTCTGATGATGGTCGGGGTTAGTTTTGTAAGTGGGATTTTCACTCCTACTAAATAATCAATACTGCTATTAATTAAAGCGTGCTTTGCTTTCTTTAATTGGTGATGAAATTGACTCTCCGAGGAAACGTCACATGCCGTTATTATTGTTGTACAACCTATACTATGCAAATGCTTCATTCGCTCTTTAAAACGATCAAAATGACTAATTGAAACCACACTAAAATCAATCATAATAAACCCGGGAGTTAGAACAAACTGATTTGTATTTAACCTCATGTGCTTATACTTGGAAAAATGGTTGGCAGTATAAACAACCTTTGTACCTTCAATTAGATAAGACTTTTTTGTATTTTCACCATAATGGTTTGTTAAAGCATTTTCTAATATATATTTCATTCTACCCCTCCTTTTCACATGAAAAGCTATCTTATAGACAAGCTATGTGAGAAGGGAACATTATATTACCTACAAAAAAAAGTTCCTGCCAAATTCAGCAGGAAAAATAGTTGGTTGGAGTGGAGAATTGGCGTTATACCGTAATCTAAATCACTAAGTATAACAAAACTAAAAACACTACAAGTAGTAATTTTAGTTTAAAACTTGGGAACTGATTAATTCCATTATATTATTGCACCACAACAAATGTCAATAAATATTCAGAAAATTTTATATATTAAATTAATTCCTGTATATGATCAAAGAAGGTAGGATATGAAACGTCAATTGCTTCAATGTCTTCGATTTCCACTTGGGCAGAAGAAACTAAGCCTGCAATGGCCATCGCCATTCCGATCCGATGATCACCAAAGCTTGCCACTTTCCCACCTATCAACGGTGTCGGACCGTGAATAATCATGCCGTCATCTGTTGCCTCAATATTAGCACCTAATGTTTTTAATTGACTAACAACTGTATCAATCCGATTTGTCTCTTTTACTTTCAATTCCTCGGCATCCTTAATGACCGTCGTTCCATTTGCTTGTGTTGCTAGAACCGCAATAATTGGTATTTCATCAATTAATCGTGGAATAATCTCACCACTAATTTCAATTCCTTGAAGTTCGGAAGTCCGGATTGTTAAATCAGCCATTTTTTCTTCATTGATCACTTTTTCATTTGTTAGTTGCAGCTTAGCACCCATTTTTAGTAAAACATCAATTATCCCTGTTCGGGTTTCATTTATGCCAACATTTGTTAACGTAATTTCACTATTTTCAACAATCGCCCCAGCAACTAAAAAGAAAGCAGCAGAAGAAATATCACCAGGTACGACAACATGTTGAGACGCTAACTCTTGTCCACCTACAACAGAAACTGTCAATCCATCTTCTTGTAACTCTACACCAAATGCTTTTAACATTCGCTCGGTATGATCCCTTGACTTATGAGGTTCTCTCACCGTTGTGATTCCTTCACTTTGCAAGCCTGCTAGCAAAATGGCAGACTTTACTTGAGCACTTGCTACTGGTGATGTATAAGTAATACCTTTGGTTTGCCCACCTCGAATTGCAAGCGGCGTGAAATTCCCTTTACCACGCCCATCAATTTTTGCACCCATTTTTCTAAGTGGCTCGGTAACTCTTGCCATTGGTCTTTTTGCGATAGAATCATCTCCAATTACTACAGAATGGAATGGTCTAGTTGCTAAAATCCCTAACATTAATCTTGTTGTTGTGCCAGAATTACCTACATCTAATATTTCAGAAGCTTCACTTAAACCGTTCCAGCCCTTACCGAACACAGTAACTCTATCTTCTTCTTGTTTAATTTCTATACCTAGTTTTCGAAAGCATGAGATCGTACTTAAACAATCTTCCCCAGGTAAAAATCCTTCTACTGTTGTTTTACCATTTGCAATTGCACCAAACATAACCGCCCGGTGTGAAATTGATTTATCACCGGGAATTTTTATTTTCCCTTTTAATTGTTGTACCCGTTCAACTATTTTCTTTGACAAGAAAAACACCTCTTATGAAAAGCGCATAGCACCAAATTTTTCAAGATTAATTAATTTATGAACCTATGTATCCCTCATATAAATGGTCTTTTAAACAAGCTAAAGCACGATCTCGATCTTGATCAGATCGAAAGCTTAGTCGTAGGACTCCCATTATATCTTCACGTGTTTCTAGGATACGAATGTTAGTTATACTAATTTCTTCTCTTGCTAGAATACCCGTCACATCAGAAATTACACCAGGGTGATCAGGAACATCTACATATAAATCATAAAAAGACGGAATTGCCCCTTTTTGTTT
Organism: Anaerobacillus isosaccharinicus; assembly: GCF_001866075.3. Lineage (GTDB taxonomy): Bacteria > Bacillota > Bacilli > Bacillales > Anaerobacillaceae > Anaerobacillus > Anaerobacillus isosaccharinicus. Next base: position 4,923,576 of record NZ_CP063356.1, read on the forward strand.
AGTTGGCAGGCCATCTCTAAATATTTTTGCCGTTTGGAAATAATCATAAATCTCTTGATCTTCTGCCTTGTCTATCAATTGTTTAACAAGTTCCATTTCCTCTTGCCACCGTGTCAAAAGCTTAAGCAATGTTTCTTTATTATGAATTAAAATATCTCGCCACATAATTGGACTCGCTGAAGCGATCCTTGTAATATCTCGAAACCCACCAGCCGCTAAATTTGATAGAAGTGGTTCCTCTTTTTCAATCTTCGCTACTTGGTGTACAAGACTTGCTGCAATAATATGAGGAAAATGACTAATAATGCCTGCAAGCTCATCATGTTGCTTTGGTGACAATTCAATAAATTTTGCTTTCGTTCCTTTTAGCCAATTTTGTAACTGGATAATTTTGTTCATGTTTGTGTTTGCACTAGGAGTTAAAATATAAAAAGCATTTTCAAACAAATGAGCTTTCGCAGCATCCACCCCTGTTTTATGGGAACCAGCCATCGGATGCCCACCAATAAAGGTGACCTTTTTCGCTTCTAAGGAAATTGCTTTTTTTACGATTTTTTCTTTTGTACTTCCTACATCAGTAATAATTGCTGATGGTTTTAATTCGCAACCTACTAAAACTTCAATTAACTCCTCGGTCTTTGTTACTGGTGTTGCTAAAATAATTAAATCTGCATTAACAACGCCTTCTTGAATACTATCAACCAACTCGTCGATGACGCCTAATGACTTTGCCATTTTCAGCTGGTCATCTTTAATATCAAATCCATGCACTAGAGTATTGGGATGTTCTTTTTTAATTGCTAGGGCGATAGATCCACCTATTAAACCTAAACCAATTACAAATACTTTCCTACTGCTCAACGTTCTTTCTCCCCCTCTATTCTCACAATAGAATGTAGTGTGTAAAGTTGGTGAAAGAATCGCTGCAAGGGAATTCTCTAATAACATTAAACTCTACATTCTAAACTATTAACTATTAAGAAATTTTTCAAGTTGCTCTATGATTGCTTTATTTTGTTCTGTACTTCCTACCGTTACTCTAATTGAGGTCGGAAATCCTAATGCTTCACCTGAACGAACAATGAAACCTCGTTCTAGTAGATAATTAAACACGTCATTACCAGGCTTTTGTATATCCATTAAAATAAAATTTCCTTGTGAAGGGTAATAGTGTAAATTGTTCTTCTCGCAAAATTGATAAAACTGTTCTAGCCCTTCACGGTTACGTTCTTTACAATACGAAAGAAATTGTTTATCCGTTAAGGCCGCGCTTGCAGCAACTTGAGCTAATACCGAAGTATTAAACGGTTCTCTGGCCGGTTCAATTTTCTGGATAAACTCAGGATTACCAACTCCATAACCAATCCGCAATGAAGCTAGGCCATATGCTTTAGAAAAGGTACGCAATATCATTAAGTTTTCGAATTCTGCAAGTAATGGTGTTGTATCAGGATAATCTTCTGCAACGACATACTCATAGTACGCTTCATCACTAACAACAAGGACATCTTTTGGAACTTTCGCTAAGAAATTCTTAAAGACCTCGCTGCTTACATACGTACCTGAAGGATTATTAGGGTTACACACCCAAACGATGCGTGTGTTCTCATTAATTTGTCCGAGCATTCCATCTAAGTCATGTACTCCATCAATTAAAGAGACTTCTCGAACCTCTGCACCCTCTATTACTGCATTATGCTTATATTGGGGAAACGATGGAACCGCACATACCGTGTTTGTTTCGTTATTTAATAATGCTCGACATAAGATTTGAATGATCTCATCTGAGCCATTTCCGAATATTAATTGCTCTTCACTCACATTTAATAGGTTTGCTACTTCAGTGCGAATTGTTGCTGCATATCCATCAGGATAAATCGCTAAATTATCTAAAGCTTCACTGATCGCCTTTTTCGCTTCATTAGAACAACCAAATGGATTTTCATTTGAAGCAAGCTTAACTACCTCATTTAAACCAAATTGCTTTTTCACTTCTGATATAGGCTTTCCTGGTTTGTATGGAGAAAGCCCAATAAGTTGTTTTTTCACTTTCATCATTTAACACCCCAATCCACTAAAGTTATGTTCTGATATCCATGTTACGATGAAATGAGCGAATAAACAAATGTTTTTATTTCTGAAAGCGCTTTTTCCCTCATTTTATTATCTAACATTTCAGTCTTTTTTGATTCTATCATTTTTATTAGCGCACTACCAACAATTAATCCATCACAATATGGTTTTAACTTAGCTACTTGTTCACTGTTAGAAATTCCAAAACCGACTGCAACTGGAACTTTACTATGTTTTTTTACTTCTTCTAAAAATTGAAAAATCCCTTCATCGATTTCTTTTCGAACTCCTGTTACTCCTAAGGAAGATACGCAATATAAAAAACCTTTCGCTTGTTTAGCAATCATTTCAACGCGTTTTTCTGACGTAGGAGCAACTAAAGAGATAAGAGGTAACCCTTCTTGATCACAGCGCAGGCTTAAATGTCTACTTTCTTCAAAAGGTAAATCAGGGATAAGTATTCCATCTATCTCATTCTCTTTCATCAAAGCAAGGACATTTTCTTCTCCTAATTGCAACACTGGGTTGTAATACGTAAAAATAATAACAGGAATTGTCAAACCACGCCTACGCATCATCGGTACTAAGCTCATGACTTGTTCTAAGTTAACCTTGTATTCTAGCGCTCTAAGGGCTGCTTGTTGAATAACAGGACCGTCTGCTAATGGGTCCGAATAAGGGACACCTAACTCTAAAATATGGGCACCAGCCTCTTCCATTAATAACGCTAACTCAATTGTCAGTTCGGGGGATGGGTCTCCAGCCATAATAAATGGAATAAATAAATGCTCTTTTTTCGTGATAACTGTTTCTAATCTTGTACTAGCCATTGGTTAATCCCCCTATTGTATCAATTAGCGTGTGAACATCTTTATCGCCTCTACCTGATAAGCAAACTAGGATAGATTGTTTGCTGGAAAGTTGTTGTGCCCGCTTAAATGTATGAGCTAATGCGTGCGCACTTTCAATAGCTGGAATTATTCCTTCTAGTCTAGATAATAATTGCAGAGCTTCTAGGGCTTCATCATCAGTTACACTTTCATATTGAACCCTACCTATATCTTTTAAATGAGCGTGCTCAGGGCCAACTCCTGGGTAATCTAAACCTGCGGAAATTGAGTGTGGCTCGATAATTTGTCCGTCTTCTGTTTGTAGTAAATAGGTGAGTGAACCATGAATGACTCCCTTACTTCCTTTCGTTAAGGTGGCGGCATGCAAACTTGTCTCAACACCTTTTCCCGCTGCTTCAACTCCTATTAAAGAAACGGCATCATCTAGAAACGGATAGAAGATTCCCATCGCATTACTTCCACCACCAACACAAGCAATAATTTCATCTGGAAGCTTTCCTTCAAACTGCTCGAATTGTTTTTTTGCTTCATCCCCTATAACTCTTTGAAAATCACGAACCATTTGCGGATATGGATGTGGACCGACAACAGACCCAATTAAATAAAACGTATCGGTAACATGAGTCACCCAATATCTAATTGCTTCATTTGTTGCATCTTTTAACGTCTTGCTTCCACTACTAACTGCAATTACTTCTGCTCCTAATAGCTTCATTCGAAATACATTTAGCGCTTGACGTTCAATGTCCTTCTCACCCATAAAAACTTTGCATTCTAAGCCAAATTTTGCAGCAACTGTTGCCGCTGCAACCCCATGCTGACCTGCGCCAGTTTCAGCAATAATTTTTTTCTTCCCCATTCGTTTTGCAAGTAATGCTTGCCCAATCGCGTTATTTATTTTATGAGCACCTGTATGATTTAAATCTTCACGTTTCAAATAAATTTTAGCTCCGTTAAAATGCTTCGTAACATTTTCTGCTAGTGTTAGTGCTGTTGGTCTTCCTGAGTATTCTTTAAGTTGTTTCATATATTCTAATCTAAACGCATTGTCAGTCATTGCCGCTTGAAATGAGATCTCAAGTTCATTTAAAGCATACATTAACGTTTCTGGAACAAATTTTCCGCCAAATTGTCCAAAGCGTCCGTTCTCATCTGGAAATTGATAGTTCATCTAAATAACCTCGTTTCAAATTGATTTCTTAGTTCTGCTGATTTCTGACCATGTTCTTCAATCCCGCTTGATAAATCAATGCCAATTGGCTCATAATGAAGAAGATTTTCAATCGTATTAACGTTTATCCCACCTGCAATAAAACATGGCACATTTTGTGCAAGCGTTTCTCGTTGATAGGAAGGGATCGCCTTCCAATCGAAGGTAACACCTGTTCCACCTCTAGCGCTAGACACTTTACTGTCTACGACAAACCCATCTACTAGTCCGCTGTATTTTTTCATCATTGCTAAACCAAACTCACTGTGGTGGATTACTTTCCAGACCGGTTTATTTAAATGGTTTTTTAGATTCGTAATAAATTCAGGTGTCTCATCACCATGGCATTGAATAACGTCAAGTGGCACATGCTTGATCACATCTTCAATTTCTAGTAAAGACGCATTTACAAAAACACCGACAAGCTTTTGGGTTACTTTTAGTTTCAAAAGCCAGTTTGCAACTTCTTTTGGGCTTACACAACGCTTACTCTGTGCAAAAACAAACCCCAGATAGTGTGCCTGGCTATTAGAAGTTACAACTATGTCTTCAAAGCTATGATTACCACAATATTTAAGTAAGGCTGTCATGATTTAGTTCTCCAAATAAAGTTTCAATTCCTATTAATGGTGTCCCGGCTCTCATTAACGTCTCTCCAACTAAGATTGCTTTTGCATAACCTTGAAGCTGTGTTAAATCACTCCCGTCCACAATACCGCTCTCACTAATAACAAATTGGTCTTTAGGTAGTTGTCTACTAATTTCAATTGTTTGGTTAAGATCGGTCTCAAACGTTTGCAAATTGCGGTTGTTTATTCCAAGAAGCTGGGGCCGAAGTTTTGAAAATACTTTTTCAACATCAGCATGTGAGTGAACTTCTACAAGACATTCAAGTCCTTTTTCGTATGCTTCTTCATATAATTCATGAATTTGATTTTTTTCTAAAATTGTAGCGATAAGTAAAATAGCATCTGCTCCGATTCGCACACTTTCTTCAATTTGTTTAGAATCAATAATAAAATCTTTCCGAAGAACTGGCAGCCCTACTTGCCTTTTAATCGTTGTTAAATATGAATGATGCCCAAGAAAAAATTGTTCATCTGTTAAGACTGATAGAGCATCTGCTCCTCCTTCTTCATATTGCATAGCTATATTTAAAGGTTCAAAATCTTTTTTTATAATCCCTTTTGACGGTGAGGCTTTTTTCACTTCTGCAATTAACCCTAACTTTCGGTTGGGGTTTTTTAGCCTTTCAAAAAGAGAATACCTAACAACATCAACCTGCTCTTTTAATTGTAAAACTCTAACTTCTTGTTTTTTAACTGCAACAATCCTGTCTAGCATTGCAATTCCTCCTTAGTTGTCTGCAAGAAACGTAATTGTTCTAATCCCTTTCCTGAGGATAGAATTTGTCTTGCTTTTATGACTCCTTCACTTATTGTTTCAACTTCATCAGCAACATAAAGAGCAGCTCCACTATTAAAAATAACAATATTCTCAGCTGTTTTGTTCGCTTTCCCTCTAAAAATATTCTCAATTAATTTGGCGCTTTCTTCTACACTAGTAACTTGAATATTCCTTAATAACCCACGATTAAGCCCTACTTCTTCAGGTGTCAATCGATATTCAATAATTTCGTTTTTTACGAGTTCACAAACATCTGTATAGGTTGAAATTGAGCATTCATCTAGGCCGTCACCACCAGTGACAAACAATGCCCGCTCTGTTCCTAATTCCCTAAGTGTCTCTGCCATTTTTTTCGCATAAATAGGATCAAATACACCAATCACTTGTCGATTTGCTTTAGCTGGATTTACAAGTGGGCCTAACAAATTAAACACTGTTTTAAATCCTAGCTGTCTTCTAACGTCAGCCACATGCTTCATTGACTGATGATAGAGTGGGGCAAATAAAAAACAAAGTCCTTTCGTTTGTAGTGCTGCTAACGCTTCTGTTGGCGATGATTGTACTGAGATTTGAAGTTTTTCTAATACGTCAGCACTGCCACTTTTTGATGACACTGCTCGATTACCATGCTTTGCAACTTTTACACCACAAGCAGAAACGAGGATGGCCGTTGTCGTAGAAACATTAAACGTTCCTAAGTCGTCACCACCAGTACCACAAGTATCGAGTAACTTTTTTTCGTCATGATCGACAGATACTGCATGCTCCTTCATCGATAAAGCAAAGCCAACCATCTCTTCAACCGTTTCACCCCGGACGCGCATCATCGATAGTAGACTAGCAACTTGCGCTCCATCAACGTTTCCTAACATCATTTCATCCATGATTGCCTTCGCTTCTACGCGTGTTAATGTTATTCCTTCTGAACATTTTTTTAATAAGGACTTAAACATTGTTTACAGCCCCCTTCTTTTCCTTAGCAAACATTTTTTCCGCAACGCTAATCGCTTTAATTAAAGCTTTTGCTTTATTACGAGTTTCTTCCCACTCTTTTTCAGGTACCGAATCAGCGACAATTCCAGCTCCTGCTTGCACGAAGGCTTTGTTTCCTCTGATCACCATCGTCCGAATAGCAATACAGGAATCGATGTTACCGTCGAAACCTAAATAGGCGATAGCCCCTGCATAATACTCTCGTTTCGTTGGTTCTAACTCATTCAAAATTTGCATCGCTCTAATTTTTGGTGCCCCAGAAACGGTTCCAGCTGGAAAAGACGAAAATAGAGCATCAATTGGATGAACTGCTTCATCAAGATTTCCTGTTACCTTTGAAATCATGTGCATCACATGTGAGAACTTCCCGATTTCCATAAGGACAGGAACCTTAACTGAACCGAAACTAGCGACACGTCCAACATCATTTCTTGCTAAATCTACTAACATATAATGCTCCGCTCGTTCTTTTTCATCTTGTAAAAGATCTATCGCAAGAGCCTCATCTTCTTCCTTTGAATTCCCACGTTTTCTCGTTCCTGCAATAGGATGAATTTCAACATGGCCATCTTGAATTTGCACCAATCTCTCAGGAGAACTTCCAACAACTTCGACCTCATTTATTTTTAAATAAAATAAATAAGGGGAAGGGTTTATCATTCTGAGTACTCGGTAAAGCTCCAACCCAGTGACTGAAATATCAACTTCAAACCGTTGTGAAAGGACCGCTTGAAATACATCACCAGCACGAATGTAGTCTTTGATTTTTTCGACATGCTCTAAAAACATTTCTTTTTCATAATTTGACCTGACATTCCTAAACGAGACGTCTTCATCAAGGGGCGGTTGATAAAGTTTAGACGACACGTTTGCTTCAGAAACTTTATGAATAATCTTTTCTACCTTATTAATAGCCTCGTAATACACTTCTTTTAACCGCTCTTTTGTTTCATCACCTGTAATATTAACGTGGTGAAGGAGAAATAATTCTTTTTTATGATGATCATAAGCTAAGATTGTTTCACAAAAGACAAAGCTCATTTTTTCATTTTCATCGCTATTCCCATTACTTAGAACGGGTTCAATGACTTCTATCGCATCATACGTTATAGCTCCAACTGCTCCACCACGAAAAGGAATTGGCAGCTCTACTTCTTTTACTTTCAGAAAAGAAAGCGCTTCTTGAAATGCCTCCTTAAAAGTTGAAAGAGAAAATAATACTTCTTTTTTTGCATTTAAAAATTGAAATTGATTTTGCTTCTCTATTAAATAAAATTTTGGTGCTAAACCAATAAAAGAAAACCTTGACCATGGGGACTGTTCATCTTTGCTTTCTAATAAAAATACAGCATCATGCTCAAGTTGATGAAAAATTTGAATTGGGGTTAAAGTGTCTGCAAAAAAATGGGAAGTAAAAGGAATTGTTTTAAACTCTTTGGCGGATGTTAAAAATTGTGCTAATGATAGGCTTTTCATTATTTTCACCTCTTCTATAGTGGGTGAAGAAAATGAGTGAAATCATCTGAGGTAGTAGAGTTGTTTAGACTTGTAACTAGTCATAACAAAATAGGGGTAGTTTTCCGTATCAAAACACTGTTTGATTTGAGTATTAGTGTTAGATACGAAAGATAAATATAAAAAAGCCTATAACTGTACAGTTATAGGCATACTTAATAAACGATACCTCTGCTCTGCTCAGCTCATCTCAACTATTCTCATTCTCTTCTCAGCTCAACTAATTAACGATCTAGTAAACTCTAGAAAAACTCTCAGCACTTCAAAAGCGTGCATCCTTCGTTTTTCTTATATTTTAGGTCTTAAGTATACTAACATTTCCTTAAGACTAAAAATTCTAAACTCTGCTCTTACTCGTCATATTACACTTGTCGACTCGGATCTGTCAACCTTAAGTCTGGTCTTAAGTTTACTGCTCTTTCTAAGTAGATATGTTTAATCTCCTCTTGTGCAACGTCCGTATTAACTGTAAGCATGACGCGAATACACATAGGTAAACTATTTTGAACTGGAATTTCCCGTGAACACATAACAGGTACATACGTCCAGTCAGAAAAAGAACGTAAAGCCTTTGCAGGAAAGGTTGCGTTTAAATCCTCAGTAACGGTAATCATTACATGTGCAACTAAACTCGGATCAATTTGATTTTTGATGATAACTTCTTTCAATAACCGTTCTGTGGCAATTAAAATTTCCTTCTCATCATTATTTGTAACAGTAATCGCACCACGTATTCCTCTAACCATGAAACCCCTCCGTCGTTTCTTTTTTAGAAAAACTAGTTTGCTGGGAGGTAGCCCAACCCCCTCGTTTTTCTTATACTTTAATCATTAAGTTTAAATTTTCATAAAGTATCAAAATCGCTTAATAATATTTTTAATCGATCTTCTGAAACTGAAACGACCTCTACTTTTCCAATCTCATTCAATAAAACCATGCGAACAATACCTTCTTCTGATTTTTTGTCTTTTTTCATCGTTTCAATGAGTTCCGAAACGACTAATTCTGAAGGCAGCGATACATCATATTTATATTTCTTAAACCAGTTTATAATGCTTGGTACATTTAAATCTATTTTGTAATGATCTTCACTTACTTTAAGAGCAAACACCATTCCAATTACAACAGCTTCACCATGAGTAATTTTCCCATATCCAAGCTTTGTTTCGATTGCATGTGCTAAAGTATGGCCAAAATTCAAAAAAGCTCGAATTCCTTTTTCTGTTTCATCCTCTTTCACAACTGCTTTTTTTACTGAAATGGATCTAACTAGTAATTCCTCTGCTAATGGGCCTTTTATTTGTGAAAAGCTATGAATATTTTCTTTTAGCCAAAGTAAGAATTGTTCATCCCAGATAAATCCATGTTTTAATACTTCAGCAAAGCCTGATCGCCATTCATGTTCAGGTAATGATTGTAATGTTTTCGTATCATAAATAACCGCTTCTGGCTGGTAAAAGGCACCTATCATATTTTTGCCTAAGGGGTGGTTAATGGCAACCTTTCCACCTACACTGCTGTCATGCGCAAGTAACGTTGTAGGAACTTGAACAAATGGAATTCCTCTCATAAACGTCGCTGCAACAAAGCCGGCTAAATCACCAACAACACCTCCACCTAGGGCGATGATAAGGGAACGGCGGTCAAGTCCTTTTTCGAGAGCAAAACCTTGAATATCATAAAACATTTGAAATGATTTAGATGCTTCACCACTAGGAATGATGTATTCAAAAACTTTGTTAAAAGCACTTAGTGAGTTTTTGATATCTTCTAGATACAACGGCGCAACTTTCTCATCAGTAATAATTAATATCGACGTAACTTGAGTTTTTAAAAGAGTTCCTAAGAGAGTTCCTATCTCAAAGCGAATATTTTCTCCAATGTAAAGTGGATATTGCTTCGTACTTGTCTCAATAAGCATTGTTTCCATTAGAAATTTTTCACCCGTTCCTCATAGCGTTCGATATTTTCACCGATCTCTTCAATAAATTCAGATCCAAATTTATCTAATAACGCTACAGCTACTTCCCAAGCGACAACAGCTTCAGCAACAACAGCTGCTGCAGGAACAGCACAACTATCTGATCGCTCGATACTCGCTTCAAAAACTTCCTTTGTCTCAATATCAACACTCTGCAACGGCTTATAAAGGGTTGGAATTGGTTTCATAACACCACGGACAACAATTGGCATCCCATTTGTCATTCCACCTTCAAATCCACCCATATTGTTCGTTCTACGCGTATAGCCATCTTTTTCATCCCAAAGAATTTCATCATGGACCTGACTTCCAGGTTTACTAGCAGCTTCAAAGCCAATTCCAACTTCTACACCTTTAAAAGCATTAATGCCCATCACTGCACCAGCAATTTTCGCATCTAACTTTTTGTCGTATTGAACATAACTCCCTATGCCCGCAGGTACACCCTCAATGACAACTTCAACTATTCCACCAATTGAATCGCCATCATTTTTTGCTTGATCGATGGCTGCCATCATTTTCTGTTCTGCTACACGATCTAAACATCGAACAGGAGAGCTCTCCGTTTTCTCTTGGAGCTCCTCAATAGACGCATAATTGGTATCATCAGCTTTCACACCACCAATTTCTAATACGTGGCTCCCAACTTTAATTCCAAACGTAGATAATATCTTCTTTGCAACAGCTCCAGCGGCAACACGAACTGTTGTCTCTCTTGCAGAAGATCTTTCTAAGACATTTCGCATATCACGATGATTAAATTTCATTGCACCTACTAAGTCTGCATGACCAGGACGTGGTCTAGTGATTTTTCGTTTAACATCCTCTTCACTTAAAGACTCATCCAAAGGTTCAATCCCCATTATTTTAGTCCAATGCTTCCAATCATCATTTTCAACAACTAATGTAATCGGTGCACCTGTTGTTTTCCCATGTCTTACACCGCTCATAATCTTTACTTGATCTTTCTCGATTTGCATTCTTCTACCACGCCCATGACCTTTTTGGCGCCTTGCTAAATCAAAATTAATGTCTTCTGTTTCTAAAGTTAAGTGGGCAGGAACCCCTTCTATTATCGTAGTTAATTGTGGGCCGTGTGACTCGCCTGCAGTTAGATATCTCATTATTATGGTTCCTCCTTAGTTTCTTTAGCGCTTTTATGTGCTAAATTATATCATGCTTTTATTCTTTTGTCTTACTATTACAAAAAGTTTTTTATTTTGCAACCTATTTTTCAATTATTGCCTAAAAACAAGAAAAAGGTTAATCAAAAGATTAACCTTTTTCAAAAAAAGAGATGGTATTGCTTTATGTGCAAAATTCCCCTTCAATAGCCTACTAAATATACTATTTATTATTTATTCCTTTTATAAAAAAATGTATCCTCTGTTTCAAATCCATACTCACTTGGGTTAAAAATTTGTTCTGTACTCCCTACGAACAATACACCGTCTATCCGTAACGCCTTACTAAATTTATGATATAAATCATGTTTAGCTTCTTCAGTAAAATATATCATAACATTTCGGCAGACAATTAAATCGTAATTAGTATCAAACTTGTCCGATAGTAAGTTTCCTTGTTTAAAAGTAATCATCTTCTTTAGATCTTCTTTTACTCGAAAACCCATGCCATCGTTAATAAAGTGTTTATCAAACATATCTTTTGGAACATCTTTCGTAGAACGATCTGTATAAATACCTGCTTTAGCTCTTTCTAGTATCGCTCGATCTAAGTCAGATGCAACGATCGAAAAGCCACCAGATGGTACTAATTTAGATAAGATCATCGCAAGCGTATATGGCTCTTCTCCTGTAGAACAAGCAGCACTCCAAATTTTTAGCCTTTTATTTGATTTCAATAAGCGTGGTAGTATTTTATTTTCTAACACTTCCCAACGCTTTGGATTACGGTAAAATTCTGAAACGTTGATCGTCATTCTTTCTAAAAATTCTTCAAAAAGTTCTTGGCTTTTTATCATCGCTTGAAAATAACTAGTAAAATCTTTAAAACCACGTTTATCTTTTAAAGAAGTTAACCTTCGTTTCATTTGCGCTTCTTTATATAAACTCAAATCTATTCCTGTTTTATTCTTTATACTTTGAATAAACCCTTGATAATCATCCATTCTCTCGTTCTCCTCTTTAAAACTCAACTTTAACAACGCCAAAAAATAATATGTAGTTTCCATCTATTAATTAATATTTTACTATACGTCTTTATACGTTGCTAGAGACAAAACCTTTAATTCAGCCTGAATTTGATAATTTTAAATATAAAACAATTAAAAAGAGACTAAGCGCTATGCTTAGTCTCCTAGTCACAAAAATTATATTAAACCCAAGTACCAATTGTTTTTTCATAGTTGTTTAATTCTTCTTCTTTAAAGAAAATGCCAATTTCTCTAGCAGCACTTTCAACAGAGTCAGAACCGTGAATAACGTTCATGCTTAGCTTCGCAGCAAAATCACCACGGATTGTTCCTGGAAGAGCATCTTTCGGATTCGTTGCTCCCATCATTGTGCGTGCGATACTAATTACATTTTCACCTTCCCATACCATTGCAAATACAGGACCAGATGTAATGAAGTCAACAAGCTCACCAAAAAATGGTCGTTCTTTATGCTCAGCATAATGAGTTTCTGCCATTTCTCTTGTAACCGTTAACAATTTAGCTCCTACTAGTTGGAAACCTTTGTTTTCAAATCTAGAAACGATTTCTCCTACTAAGTTTCTTTGAACGCCATCAGGCTTAACCATTAAATATGTTCTTTCCATATTAAAAAACCTCACTCTCTATGTATGTATGTAATTTTCTGTGGAACTATCCACAAGTTCTTTCAATAGAATTGTATCGAAAGACCAACATTGTAAATTATAACAAATATTCTAAACTTATTCAATATTAATAAAAATAGTAACTATGTTGGAAACAGAACAAAAGCGGAGCGCCTAATTAGCCCCAACTTATCTTTTCTTGAAATTAGAAAAGGCAAATACATTAAAGTATTTGCCTAAAAGATTAATTTTTATAATAGACGACTTAATATTTCCTTGTTCCGATATATTTAGCAATTTGATAAAAAGAGTCTTTTGCTGGTATATCTGGAAGTTTCTCTAGTTCTTTAAACGCTTTATTTAAGTAGCGATCACTAATTTCAAAAGAGTAGTCTACTCCACCACTCTCTTTAATCATCTCAATAATCTCACTCATTACAACTTTCTCAGAATTTTCGCTATTAATCATTGTTAAGATATAAGCGCTTAATTCTTGGTTCTGCTTCATACTATATAATGCTGGTAAAGTTACATTGCCTTGTTGTAAATCACTACCTGCCGGCTTGCCAAGTTCTTTTTCAGTTGCTATAAAATCTAAAATATCATCTGTTATTTGAAATGCCATTCCGACATTATAACCATAGCGATACAGACTCAATTGAACGTTTCTTGGAGCACCTGCCGCTAATGCACCTAACCTGCAACTAACAGCAATAAGCAGAGCTGTTTTTCGTTTAATTCTTCTTAAATAAATCCTGAAATTTTGATTCCAGTTATACTGATCGCGAATTTGTTCGACTTCACCAATGCACATTTCAACCATAGCATCTGAGAGTATTTGATGAACTTCAGGTTTATCACAGTTAGTTGCCATCTCAATAGCTCTAGCAAAGATAAAGTCACCTGTATACATAGCAACACGATTATCCCATTTAGATTTAATGGTTTTCTTTCCTCTACGTAGGTCTGCGTCATCAATCACATCATCATGAACGAGAGATGCCATATGAATAAGCTCTAAGGGAACAGCCACTTGCTTAATTTTTTCAATATCATATTCACCAAATTTAGCTGCAAGCAGAACGAAAACAGGCCTAATTCGCTTGCCGCCAGCCTTTAATAAATGTGATGAGGCTTTTTTTAAGATCGGATGCTTTGCATCTATCGTTACCTCTAATTCTTTTTCTATTTTTGCAATGTCAGAGCGTAAATGCCAATAAATATCAGTTAACTTCATGCTTTCCACCTTAAACTAAATGGAATGACAACGATCTAATGCACTCCATAATGATATTGTGTTCACTTTCTTTAGTAAACCTAATTCTGTTGCTTTATCATAAAAAAGATAGAGTCCTTCTATATGTCTTTCACTTAAGTCATGGTTTAATCCTTGGAAGTAATCTTCCCAGAAAGATTTGGAACCATTAAACTCTTTTCTGATTGAGGATATCATTTCTTCGTAATTATTTTCAATACATTTTTTTTTGCTAGAAACAAAACCATCAAATAAAATACCGATTCGCTCATTTTCTCTCTGTAAAATATCATTTCGAACAGCCAAAACTGCATATGTCATCGGTAATTTGGTAAATTCAAACCAGATTTGTCCTAAATCATAGCGATGCATATCGGGTGCTAAGCCCCATAATGTTAAAATAGCATCATCACCAATTAGAAGGCAGGCATCATGTTCCTTTAACATCTCGTTGAAATTAGGTTCCATTACCGTATAGGTAACATCCATCTGATAAAATGTTTGTAAAATTATCTTCAGTAAATTTACAGATGTAGCTGAACTTGATGTTAAAGCAATTTTTTTTCCATCAAGCCGAGTAATAGGCACTTTTGAAAAAAGAAAGATAGAACCAACACTTTTAGGTGAAGATACTGATAAATTCGGTAAAATTGTGTACTGATCTACATGTTCGCCGTATGAAAACGAAGATATACCACCAACATCAATAATTCCTTTTGACATTGCCTCATTTAACTGAGCAGGAATTTGCGGGACAAACATACACCCTAAGCGATTTAAATAGTCCCGATCTAAATAATAATAAAGTGGCAGCATATTTGTATACGATATTTCGCCAACAACTAAACTCATGGTTAATCCCCCCATCGGGTGAAGAGTTGATGATCTACACCAATATTATCAAGTACTTTTCCAACAACAAAATTTATCAAATCGTCCATTGTCTTAGGCAGTTGATAAAAACCAGGCATAGCAGGAATAATCTTTCCTCCTACTTTTGATACTTTAAGCATGTTTTCTAAGTGAATTTGATTAAAAGGAGTTTCCCTTGGTACTAAAAGCAGTTTCCTACCTTCTTTTAGCATAACATCAGCTGTTCGCTCTAATAAATTCCCTGAAGCACCGTTGGCAATACCTGATAATGTTCCCATTGAGCACGGAATAATAACCATTCCTTCATTGCGATATGAACCACTAGCAATTGGAGCTGTAAAATCTCTGAGCGTATGGTAGTGTAGCTTTCCTACAGAGTGAGGGAAAAGTTCGTCTATAAGATTGTTTCGGTTACTTGTCTCAAAAAGAAGCTCTTCTTTAAATACCTGCCACCCTGCCTCTGTAACAATTAAATGAACTTTATAATCAGCTTTTAATAGCTCCTGTACAAGCCTTATACCATATATAGCACCGCTAGCACCAGTAATACCAACTGTAAAAATCTTCTCTTTCACCATCATAGCATTAAATCTCCAATCGTAAAGGCTAGCATAACCATAGCTAAAATACCATTCATCGTAAAGAAGGCCACATTTACTTTTGAAAGATCATTTGGTTTTACTAAAGAATGCTCATAAATCATGATAACTCCCGAAATAAGAACTCCTATTAAATAAATCCAACCAAGTGTTGTAATAAAATATAAACTGAAAAACGAGATAAAACTTAAAATATGAATCCCTTTTGCGATTAATAGTGCTTTAGCTATACCAAAATAACTAGGAATTGAATATAATTTCACGCTTTTGTCATAGTCCGCATCTTGTGTTGCGTAAATAACGTCAAAACCAGCCGTCCACAGAGCCACACCTAAAAATAAAATAAATGCAGCAAACGTTAGTGTCCCTGTGGCACCAACCCATCCGCCTAATGGCGCGATTCCAATAGTAATTCCTAAAACTAAATGACAAGCCCAAGTAAACCGTTTCGTATAAGAATAAATGACTAAAAAGAAAACTGCTACTGGTAATAAATAAACAGCAAGCATATTAAGTTGATATGCTGAATAAAAAAGAAGCGCAAATGAAACAATAATAAAAATGGTTGATTCAAACTTAGATATTAACCCTGCAGGAATTGCACGGTCTTTTGTTCTTGGATTTATTTCATCAATTTTCGCATCAATGACACGATTTAAGGCCATGGCAGCGCTTCTAGCCCCTACCATAGCCAATGTAATCCAAACCCATTGTAACGCAGTTGGCCATGTCCCGTTGATTAATAGACTTCCTAACACAGCTCCTAAGAATGCAAACGGTAATGCAAAAACAGTATGTTCAAACTTTATCATTTCAAGAATAATTTTAATTTTTCTAATCACAGTTCGCTCTCCAGTCTCTCTCGTTATTTCACTCCAAGATGCATGGCAGCTACTCCGCCTGAATAAGATTTGATCTGTAAATCTTTAAAGCCTGCTTCACTAAACATCTCCGCTAATTTCTCCTTGTTTGGAAAGGTCATTGTTGACTCTTGAAGCCATGAATATTCCTCATAACTTTTTGCAAAAAGCTTTCCAAATAAAGGCATAACGTTTTTAAAGTAAAAATTATAAAGGTGTTTAAAACCTACAGTTGTTGGTTGTGATGTTTCTAAACAAACAACTTTTCCCCCAGGTTTTAAGACTCGGTGCATTTCTTTTAATACTTGCATATAGTCTGGGACATTTCTTAGTCCAAAACCTATCGTAACAAAATCAAACTCATTGTCTGGAAAAGGGAGTTCCATTGCATTTCCATGAATTAGCTCAATTTGTGGTAACGACTTTACTTTTTCTTGCCCAATAGATAGCATATTTTTACTAAAGTCTAATCCATAGACTTTCCCTTGTGTACCAACTGCTTGTCCTAAGGCAATCGTCCAATCTGCTGTCCCACAGCATACATCAAGTGCTTTGTTCCCTTTTTGAACATTCATTCGTTTCATCGTGTCTTTACGCCAAGCAACATGGCGTTGAAAACTAATGATCGAATTCATCGTATCGTATTTTTTATAAATTGTTTCAAAAACTTGGTGAACTTTTTGCTCTTTTGATTGCGCCATTTTCTAACCTTCTTCCGCAACTTTTTCTTTTAAAAGATCAGCTTCAGTAAGCATTTGATCCATTCTAACCATAATAAATGAGCTTAATGGTGAAGGTTGCTGACATAAAGACTGCAACTGACTTTTTGAAAGAAAAATATATTTATCGCACATTTCAATGCTACTTTTTAAACGGGCTTCTCCCCGTAATTTTGAGTTGTTTTCATTTACAATAGATTCAATAAGTGGCACTGTTTTTCCTTGTAATAAACATTCTCTTTCAGCAATTAATCGTTTGAAAAAGAAAAACTCACTTGCAACTGCCTTCCATTTCGGTAATTTGAAATGTTCTGCTATCTTTTGTATTAACGATGACTCAATAATTTTAATATGTGAAATTGAGTGTGAAATGTTTCGCTGAGTGTCCTTATAGAAGCTCATTTTTGATTCATTAATTTCTTGAATAGAATTGGCTAACAAACGAATCATAGAAATATCATTTATTTTCGCTAATAAAAAATAGTAGAGACTACTATAATAGTCACCTGCTAAAACAGATAGCTGTCTTTCCTTTTTCACTTTATCAGAACTAACATTTGAAATAGAAACTGTTTCATGCGTGTCCAAAGCCGCTTGAACTAAAAGTGTAGTAATAATATATTCATTTAAACTGGTCTTAGGTAGTTTTTTTTCTTCTAACATTGAATAAAGAAGAAATAACCGATCTTCATCCAAGATAGGTGCTTCTAAAAATTTGGTAATATAAGGATGTTTCACCCTATCATGAAAACGTTCTTTTATTTGTTTTATTTCTTCGTTTATATAATTAATTAAAATCATCTTAAGTCCCCCAGAAAACAAAACAATTTTCCCCTAAAATACAATGCATTTTAATATCTAAATTCCCCTTTAAAATGTCAAAAATCCAAATTTTGTTGATTCATTCATTTTAAAAATTTTTTTTATAAAAAAAGAACATTATTAGTATAACATAATATGAAAAGAAGGAGAAAGCCTGATATCATAATTAGAAAAACTTGGAGCTTAATGCCTAGAGTATAAAAAAAGCAGGCTTTGACCTGCTTTTTTAACTATCAGTCTCAACTTCACCATGTTTTGTTTGAATGATTGCTTTTCCTCGAATTTTCACTGCAGAAGTATGCTCTGTAAATTGAGCAATCATCACTTCACCTTTATCAAGCTTTTCTGAATGATGAAAGCGAGTGTCTGAGCCTCTCGTTAAACCGATAACATTGACACCGTTTTCTTTTGCTTTAATTACTATGAAATCATCATTACTTGCCATCGTGATCCTCCCCTATGAAAACACCATGTAATAGCATTCTCTTTACTATCGCCTAACTATAAAAAATTGTCAATATGGTCTCTACATGATCATTATGTATGCTACATAAACACCAATAAGGATTAACACCATCGGAATAATCCAACTTAATAATTGTGTTTTCGAATTATTTCTCACTAGAAAATCACCTCTAGTACTAATTTATCCAATTTTTAATGTAAAATGTAAAATTCAGAATGTAGAATGTAGAATGTAGAAGCATGAAAGTAAAGCTCTGTAGTAAAGTACCCACAATTTCTTAATTCACTTTTTTATCTTCTTGTATTAATTAGCGACAATACTTCTGCTCTAGCTGCTGGGTTATTTGCAAAGGCGCCGCGGACAGCTGAAGTGATTGTTGAAGATCCTGGTTTTTTAACCCCACGCATCGTCATACACATATGTTCTGCCTCAACGACAACGATAACACCAAGTGGTTGCAACGTCTCGACCATAGCATCTGCAATTGTTGACGTTATCCTTTCTTGGAGCTGTGGACGTTTCGCAACCGCTTCAACTGCCCTCGCTAATTTGCTCAACCCTGTTACTTTACCACCTTTAGGAATATAACCTACATGGGCCTTTCCAAAGAAAGGGACTAAATGATGTTCGCACATCGAATAAAACGGAATATCTTTTACAAGTACCAATTCCTCATGGTCTTCACTGAAAACTGTAGCAAAATGTTCTTTGGGATCTTGGTTTAGCCCTTGGAAAACTTCCTCATACATCTTTGCCACTCGTTTTGGCGTATCTAATAACCCTTCACGAGTAGGGTCTTCACCGATAGCTTCTAAGATCATTACGATCGCTTGTTCAATTTTTTTATGATCAAAATTATTCAAAACAAGTATCCTCCAGTCAAAATCAAAACTTTGTAAAAAAATCATAGCATAGCAAACATTACCAACGCAAATAACATTTTCTAAGGCTGGGACAAAAGTGTATTAGTCAATGAAAAATCCGAACGAAATAATAGTTGGTACATATCGATCGCTTCGGAAATATACTTCGTTTTCCGCGGGCGGCTGGTGAGCCTCCTCGTGCTAACGCACTGTGGGGTCTCACCCTTGCCTTTATTCTCGCAGGAGTCTTCGTATATTTCCTACGCTATGATTTTGTATCGTTGGGATTTTCAGTTAAACACTTTAGTTATGTACCAGTCTCTTCCTGATTAGGATATCCACTTTCTTTTAGTTTACTAGCTATGTAATAGCACTTGCCCTAATTTAATCTCCTTGCTTGGTTTACAAACAAAAAAAGAAGAGATGTTTTCACATCTCTTCTTGCCCCATATGTATGAGATTATTTTACAGCATCTTTAAGGGCCTTACCTGGTTTAAACGCTGGAACCTTGCTAGCAGCGATTTCGATTTCTTCCCCTGTTTGAGGATTACGTCCTTTACGAGCGGCACGCTCACGCACCTCAAAGTTACCAAATCCGATAAGTTGTACTTTATCCCCACTTTGAAGAGAGTCAGTAATTGCTTCGAATACAGCATCAACTGCACTAGTTGCATCTTTCTTAGAAAGACTAGACTTTTCAGCAACTGCATTAATTAATTCTGTTTTGTTCATGGAATTCACCTCCTCCCAAAATTTCACGTTATTCAATTACTTACACATTTTAACAAATTTTATACTTGTTTTACGGAATTACTTGAATAACAAGCCTTATATTAAACGATCATCGGCAATAATTCAATATGTTTTCTTCAATTCTTTGCATTTTTAAGACTTTTTTCCCTAAATTTTCATCATTTGTATGAAGAATTTTATAACAGTTTAGGGAATTTTATCATATCCTCACCATATTAGCAAATTTTATATAATTTTGGGTAATTTTAGGTTAATTACTTATTTTTTCTTCAATCTTTAGTTTATCAGTAATTGGTCTATTATAAGCGTTTGGTGTGATCTATTACAAATAAAAAACTCCCCCAATTTTTTTAGGAGAGTTTCTTGCTAACATGTCTACCTATAAAATGATGGCAATCAAACCGCCAGAGCCCTCATTAATAATTCTTTCTAGTGTTTCTTTAAGCTTATATCTAGCATTTTCAGGCATCAATGATAATTTCGCTTGAATTCCCTCGCGAACGATTGAATTTAATGATCGCCCGAAAATATCAGAGTTCCAAATAGATAATGGATTGTCTTCAAAGTCTTGCATCAAGTACCTAACAAGCTCCTCGCTTTGCTTTTCAGTACCAATAATTGGCGCAAATTCTGATTCTACATCTACTTTTATCATGTGAATTGAAGGTGCAACGGCTTTTAGACGAACTCCAAATCTAGATCCTTGGCGAATTATTTCAGGCTCATCTAAGCTCATATCACTAATCGTTGGTGCAGCAATACCATAACCAGTTTGCTTAACCATTTTTAACGCATCCGCGACTTGATCATACTCAGCTTTTGCATGTGCAAAATCTTGCATAAGCTGTAATAAATGATCTTTCCCTCTAATTTCTACTCCTACCACTTCTTTAAGGATTTGATCGTAGAGATCATCTGGAGCGTACAAATCAATTTCCGCTACGCCTTGACCCATTTCAATACCAGCTAAGCCTGCTTGATCGATAAACTCAAATTCGCCGAATAAACCTACGACACGATCGACATCGCGAAGGCGTTTTATGTCCTTAACTGTGTCACGAACTGCCTCTTCATAGCTTTGGCGTAACCAGTGCTCTTCTTTTAACACCATTACCCAGCTTGGAAGGTTAACGTTCACTTCATGCACAGGGAATTCAAAGAGAACCTCACGAAGTACACTGTTAATATCTTGCTCATTCATACTTTCGACACTTAATGCTAAAACCGGTACATCATGCTTTTCCATGAGTTCCTGTCTTAATGCATCAGTATCAGGATGTTGTGGACGGACAGAGTTAATAATGACAATAAACGGTTTCCCAACTTCTTTTAACTCATTAATGACTCTTTCCTCAGATTCAATGTAATTTGCCCGAGGGATCTCACCAATTGAACCATCTGTCGTAATTACCACACCTAAAGTTGAGTGCTCTTGAATAACTTTTCTCGTGCCAATTTCAGCCGCTTCTTGAAAAGGAATTGGCTCTTCATACCAAGGAGTATTAATCATACGAGGACCATTTTCATCCTCGTAGCCAGTTGCTCCAGGAACTGTATAACCAACACAATCAACTAGTCTGACATTTACCTCAAGACCTTCAGCAACATGAATTTTCGAAGCTTGATTTGGAACAAATTTTGGCTCTGTCGTCATAATTTGTTTCCCTGCTGCGCTTTGTGGTAACTCATCTTTTGCTCTTGCTTTTTCAGACTCATTCTCAATGTTTGGAATGACCACAAGTTCCATAAACTTTTTAATAAAAGTCGACTTGCCTGTTCTAACGGAGCCCACCACTCCTAAATAAATATCGCCACCCGTTCTTTCAGCGATATCTTTAAAGATATCAACTTTTTCCACGTGATCCCCTCCCGAATCAATTGTTTAATTATTTCATCCACGACTATTAGGATTGTTACTTAATCTATTAGTACAAAAATTAATCGTGGAAGCTTTCAATTGCTATTGTTCTATCATCGGACATTATATATTTATGATGTTGTCCAACAAATATGACACTAGTTTCCTAAAAAGTTATCTAAACAGTGTTAATTTGGTAAACTTTTTTATGTTTTTACACTCATCACCTACTCATCTCAAAAAGTCATTGCGATTAGACGACCGGGCGTACTTAAACTAGTAGCTTTAAGTCAACAAATCCCCCACTCTAATCTTACAAAGTAGCTCGATAATGAACTTTCATAGAGTTTGGCTTTATGTATTAATAAATGAACACAAAAAAGCCCCTTCCTTTTTGTATGTATATGTAAAGGGGGGCTTTATATAACTATTTTTTTATAAAAATATAAATTTTTATCTCCCAGAAAAAACTACCATTCCTTCTTCAAGTGTATATGGAACAGAGTATGCTGGGATAAAGAGAAAGTTGTCAATGAGAATTCCTCTAACATCATCGCCTTCTGAATAGCTGTGTTCAAATTTATTTAGAGCATAGATAATATCGATTGTATAATCAACAATAACCTGTCCATCTCCATCAATAAAGAGTGGTAATCGATGATCTGGATGAAATGGACTTTTTACAGTTGGTTGCTCCTTTAGATTAAGTTTTTCATGATCTAATAAAAACACTCCTGTTGCTACCACTTCTTGAACAGGGGCAAAACGATTTTTGCGCCGATATTCGTTTACAGCTCGTTGGAACTCTTGTATTCCCCTTGTCATAGTTAAATCAATGAGCTTTACTTGTGGATCTTCCTCGACATTAACGAGAACATATTGAAAAATACCACCACTTTCAAAAGAATTTCCTGGCGGTTGCTGTAAATACTTAGGAATTAGTTTTTGAAAGTTAACTACATTTTGTTGGAAAACATTTGTTTCAGCTTCTCTTTGTTGAACTGGTAAAGCTTGATTTTCAAGACGATATTGAACAACAGCATGTTGTACTGAGAGAATCTGCTCTTTATATGGGACTTGATTTTCTGCTTTTTGTTCATCAGGGTAAAGACAGCCTGTTAGTAAAAAAAGTGCAAAAGTTAATAGTAATAACTTCTTCAATGTAATCTACCTCAACTTTTCTAATATTTAAACGGTAGGGACATTTATCACGAGTAAAAAGATGATAAAAAAAGAAATAATGATCAAAACAAACACGATTCCTAATACTATTTTTTGCAATATACCAGTCAACTTTTTCCTTGCAAATACGGAACCTAGAACCGCAAAGAACATTAAACCCATTGCAATAAACGATATCCACATTTTAATTAAACCATCAGTCATGTTTATCCTCCACTTAATTATAAAATTATTATTATCCTATAGACAATTGCCGGATTATTATAGCATAAAAAAAAGAGTTTTCACATTAATAACTCTCACATGTTAAAAACTCAAAGCAAAAAAAAAAGATGGCTGCTATCCAATAGCAACCACCAACAATGGTAAAGGTAGTTCATAATATTTACCGTAATAAAGATTATTCGACTGCCGAGCCAATACATGAGATCTTTAAAAAAATCCTAATTTACTAACAAAAGAAGGGGCATTTCTTATGTTAGCTAGCTAATTACTATTCCTAAAAAAAGAGCCCTTGTTTATATTGGTACCGTTTCAGTATATGCAAATGTAAAAGAAAACGTAGATAACACTAGCCTATAAATGGCTATTTTTTACCAAACATTTTTGCAAGAGAAGCAAAATCTAGTGGCATGTTATTATTAACGATTGTCTTAACTAGTTCATCTTCTTTCTCTTTAGGAACCGGTTTATTCGCTAATTTTGACACTTGTTGAATAAGGTTACGTACAGTTTGTTCATCTTGAAAGTTGGCACCGTTCACAGAATTAGCCAAATTAAATATATCTTGTTGCTTTACATTCGTTTTCTTTTCTAGATTATCGAAGAAATTATTATTTTGCACAATGACGTCCTCCCTAAATTAGTTTCAACATATCATATGCGAAAGGAGTACTATTGTGAAAATGCAGTTTAGAAAAATATCTTCATAATCATAGCAATTCTTCTATTATAAGCTTAAATTTTCTACTTCGTGAGTTTTCACTCGACCCATTAGCTCATCCAGAGCTACCTGAGGTTGCTTGTTATTAAATAAAACATCATATAAAACGGTTGTAATAGGCATTTCTACGCCTTCACGGCTTGCAAGCTGGTAGGCAGCTTTTGTAGTACGAACTCCTTCTACAGCCATCCCCATACTCGTTAAAACCTCTTCTAGTGATTTTCCTTGGCCAAGCAAGTTACCTGCGCGCCAATTTCGGCTATGGACACTTGTACACGTAACAATTAAATCGCCTAAGCCTGAGAGACCAGCAAACGTCAATGGATTTGCTCCAAGTTTAATACCAAGGCGAGCAATTTCCGCTAACCCTCTCGTCATAAGAGCAGCTTTTGCATTATCACCAAAGCCAAGACCATTCGTTAATCCGGCACCAAGGGCGATGATATTTTTCAAAGCTCCACCAAGCTCGACTCCAATTAAATCAGGATTCGTATAAACACGAAAGTGCATGTTCATAAACAAATCTTGTACATATTCTGCTGCTTCAATTTGTAGTGATGAACTTGTGACAGTAGTTGGTTGACGGAGACTTACTTCTTCAGCATGACTTGGTCCAGATAAGACAACAACAGATTTGCGTAAACTTTCTGGGATTTCTTCCTCAATCATTTCAGAAATACGTTTTAAACTATCAGGTTCAATCCCCTTACTCGCATGAACGAAAGTTACCTCTTTTTTTAAGTGTCGTCCAATATCATTAAGTACTTCTCTCATTGCCTTCGTTGGTACGACGAGTAAAATAGTTTCGACTTCAGCTAGTGATTCTTGAAGATTTGTAAAGCCAATGACATTTTTAGGTAGAGTAATTCCTGGCAAATATTTTTCATTTGTATGTTTTTCATTTATTTCCTGGATTTGTTTTTTATCTCGGCCCCAAAGGCGCACCTGGTGGTTATTATCTGATAAAACAATGCTTAAAGCACTTCCCCAGCTTCCAGCTCCCAATACTGCTATATTAGCCACTTTTATCCCCCCTACTGTTTTACTTTTTGACCAATTTTACTTTCATTTCCTTTAACTAGCCTTGTAATGTTAGCTCGATGTCGCCAAAATGATAAAATTGTCACGATAATTAGTAAATATGCATACTCAATTGGATACATGAAGTGATCACGGAATAAGATCGTAATTAACGTTGTCAATAGCAAGAACAGTAACGAACCAAGTGAAACAAAACGAGTAATAACGATGCTAAGAATGCCGATGATACCAGCTAGTAGCGCTGGCCAAAAAACGAGAGTTGCTAGAACCCCGATAGTTGTTGCAACTCCTTTTCCACCTTTAAAACGTAAAAATACAGGCCAATTATGTCCAACAATAGCAGCAAGACCCGCTAAAGCAGGTGCTAATCCTTCACCTGCTAAATAAAATCCTAATAAGACAGCCACGATGCCCTTTAATGCATCAAGCAGTAAGACAGCTATAGCTGGGCCAACCCCTAAGACACGAAGTGTATTTGTTGCACCTGCATTTCCACTACCATGTTGCCTGATATCAACTTTCTTTAACCTTTTTCCAAAAACATAACTAAAACTAATCGAACCTAGTAGGTAACCTACTAAGATGGAAATAAAAATTGCCATTTTTCTCCTCCCCTATTTCCCAAGAATTTTATAAATGAATTTCATCATTCCATCTTTTCGCCATTGATATAGCTCATTTTGGTAATTATGAAATTCTCTCAATTATATTATTTTAGGAGAAAACGTTAGTCGTTCTTTTTCCTTGGAATGATTTTAATTGGTGTGCCTTTAAATTCAAATGTTGCACGAATACGATTTTCTAAGAAACGTTCATATGAAAAGTGCAATAACTCAGGCTCGTTAACGAAAATTACAAATGTTGGTGGTTTAATCGCAACTTGGGTCGCATAATTAATTCTTAAGCGTTTTCCTTTATCAGTTGGTGTCGGATTCATTGCAACAGCATCCATAATTAAATCATTTAAGACGTTTGTTGGTACACGTAAGCTATGATTTTCTGCAGCTTCATTCACCATCGGAAGAATTGTATTTAAACGCTGTTTTGAATGCGCTGAAACAAACAAGATTGGAGCATAACTTAAGAATAAGAAATGATCTCTAATTTTTTTCTCAAACGTCTGTAACGTTTTATCGTCCTTCGTAATTGCATCCCATTTATTGACAACAATAACAACTGCTCTTCCAGCTTCATGGGCATATCCAGCAATTTTCTTATCTTGCTCTAAAATACCTTCTTCAGCATTTAAAACGACTAATACAACATCTGAACGTTCAATTGCCTTTAAAGCTCGAAGTACACTATACTTTTCGGTACTTTCAAACACTTTTCCTCTTTTTCTCATACCTGCAGTATCTATTAAGACATATTGTTGATCATCTAAAGTAAATGGTGTATCAATAGCGTCCCTTGTTGTTCCTGCAATGCTACTAACAATAACTCTGTCCTCACCTAGTAGGGAGTTTACCAATGACGATTTACCAACATTTGGTCTTCCAATTAAAGAAACACGAATCGTTTCTTCATCATAAACTACTTCTTCTCGATCAGGAAAGTGTTTCAGGACTTCATCAAGTAAATCCCCTAAGCCTAAGCCATGAGAACCAGAAATAGCAACTGGATCTCCCATCCCTAATGAATAAAATTCATAAAGTTGTTCACGCATTTCCGGATTGTCAATTTTGTTTACGCCTAGTACAATTGGCTTTTTTGAACGGAATAGAATTTTCGCTACTTCTTCATCGGCACTAGTTATTCCTTCACGACCATTTACAATAAAAATGATAACATCAGCTTCTTGAATAGCTAGTTCTGCTTGTTGTCGCATTTGAGTTAATAATGGCTCGTCTGTTATTTCAATTCCACCCGTATCAATTAAGTTAAAGTCTTTATTTAACCATTCTCCCGAACTATAAATGCGATCTCTTGTCACACCTGGAATATCTTCAACAATGGAAACTCTTTCTCCAACAATCCTGTTAAAGATCGTTGATTTTCCTACGTTTGGTCTACCTACAATAGCTACTACTGGTTTTGTCATGATATAATTACCTTCCTTTTTCCTACTTACAAGAATTTGTTTAAGTGAGCAGTTATTTAAAACAGAATATTTTTCCCTTCATCCCACATAATTCGCTCTAAAAAATAAGCTATATTATAGCAAAACCCTTCTATTTAATAGAAGGGTAAAGTTTCCTTTAAATCTTAGCTTATCCATTTTATCAAAAAACAATATAAAGAGACAACATTTTTCTTTTTCTTATTACCATTAGTAAGTTTATATGATAGCTGAGAACTACTTTTTTGAAGAACTTAATATAGTTCTTTGTTTGACATAGTCATCTAAAATAGCTACCATTTTTTCAAAACCAAACCACAAGAAAGATATGCCTGCCGTAATTGCGATTATATCCAAACTTTCTAATTGTCCTAATACTGGTTGGGGTACAATCTTATTTAAAAATAAAGTATAAACAATCTCGCCCTGAGCCACACCTATAAATAGTAAACCAATTCTTATCGATTGTTCTCGAATTAAAATGATTATAAGTATTAGTAAAATTAGCGCTAATTTCATAGTAGGGTGAAACATAACCCATACTGGATCATAAAGCTGAAATAATCTAAACGTAACATAAGAACTTGTTAAGATTAGACTGACACTTAAATAATAAAAAAGTGTGCCCATTTTCTTCCTAGAAACTAATAAGTAGCCTACTAGTAAACATAATAAAGTTGTTGTATTCACTAGCAAATCATTGACGTTTATATGCTTATCTGAAAATATTATAAATAGTAAAAGAACCAAACTGATCGAAACTCTTTTTTGAGTTTTTTCCAGCAAAAAGGTTGTATAAATCCAAGCAATCCAAAAAAACCAATAAAAATAAATTCCCTCCATACTCCAACTCCTCCACCAATATTATAGGGAAAATACCGAAGAAATAATCAAAGTAATAAAAATTTCTGATAACTCATTGCTGTTCTAGTCACTTTTAAAACCTGTTTAGATAAAGCTATATTAACCTTTGTAGGAACTAATGAATGTTGAATTCCATCAACTTGAATAGACTATTTACTTTTACAAAAAATAGTGATGAAAGGATGGTGATATGAAATGGGAAAAGATCGCCAAGAAAAAAAACTGAGAGAGTCAGGAAAAGTAGAAGCGGATCGTGATCAAAGTTTGAGTTATGGTGGGGCTACTAAATTAGAAGGGCCAGAGTCAGCAAGAAAGCGACAACGCTAATTAAATCCATAGAAAAAAGGTGGACGATTTGCCACCTCTTTTCTATGAACGTATTTAACAACTTTAGGAAGTCTTTCACATGTTAATGCGGGTATACTCTTTGGGCATAATTTTTAGTCGGAATTCCTCTTTGTTTTAACCAGTGGAATGTTTCTCCACTTATGATAAGTGGAACTTTTCTTAAATCATCAATTTTCTTTATCCCAAGAACAGTCATGACCATTTTAAGCTCGTAATGTAATCGTTCAACGGTAGACTCTAATCCTTCAGAACCATTTTGATGTAAATCTTTTAAAAATAGTCCGGCCACACCTACAGCTGAACAGCCTAAGCTAATTGCTTTTGCTATATCTAAGCCCGTTCTAATTCCTCCTGTACCGATGACAGAAAGAAATGGTTGTGATGTTTTCACTTCACAAATTGCGGCCGCTGTTGGAATTCCCCAATCATTAAAAAGGTCAAGTGCATGGTCTCTACGGAGATTTTCGATTTTGGCGAAATTCGTTCCTCCAGATCCCCCTACATCGATCACGTTTACACCAACATTGGCAAGCTTTGTTGCTGTTTCTTTACTCATACCAAAGCCGACTTCTTTAACAATTACTGGAACTTCAAGATTTTCTACAATCTCACTTATTCTGTCTAACGCTCCTGAAAAGTGACGATCTCCTTCAGGCATGACAATTTCTTGAACAACATTCAAATGAATTTGGAGTGCGTCAGCATTAACCATCTCAACTGCTTCCTTTGCCTCGGCAACTGTCGCTTCACTACCAAGATTACTAATAACGATCCCAGAAGGATTTTCTTCTCGAACAACTTCAAAGGTTGCCCGTTCATTTTTATCCTTAATAGCTGCCATTTGAGAACCAACAGCCATAGCCATATTAAATTTTTTTGCCATTTTAGCCAAGGAACGATTGATACTTATTGTTCTTTCACCGCCGCCACCTGTCATTGCATTGATAAAAATGGGCGAACTAAGAAACAGTTCGCCAACATTTGTATGAATTACTACATTATCAACATCAATATTAGGTAAGCTTTGATGAACAAATTGAATATCGTCAAACGAATGATGTGCTCTTTCTTTAGAAGAAAGTTGTAATGTATGGTCAATATGTTCGATCTTCCTTGAAGTTCTTTCCAAAGCTTTCACCTACTATTTAAACTTTTTTAATTGCTCTCCAATGACGTCTCCTAGAGAGAAACCACCAGATTCTTCATCACGTTCATATTGCTCAGTTGGAATGTCGGCCCTTTCTTCTGCTTCTAAAAGGTCACGAATGCTTAGAGAAATCCGCTTTTCAGCAACATTTACATCTAACACTTTAGCCTTCACAACATCACCCTCTTTTAAAGCCTCACTAGGCGTTGCAATGTGACGGTTGGCAATCTGTGATATATGCACAAGACCTTCAATACCAGGAACTATTTCAACGAAAGCGCCAAATGAAACTAGGCGTTTCACTTCTCCTTCAATAACATCTCCAGCCTTGATTTTCTCTGCTAACTCTTGCCAAGGTCCTGGTAATGTGTCTTTAATCGATAAGGAAATTCGACCATTATCAAGATCTATCGAAAGAATTTTGACCTTAACTTTGTCACCTTCATTAAGTAACTCTGAAGGTGTTTCAACACGTTGATGAGCAATTTGAGAAATATGTACTAATCCATCTACGCCGCCAATATCAACAAAAGCACCAAAATTTGTTAAGCGTTGAACGGTACCTTCGACAATTTGCCCTGGCTTTAATCGTTCAACAGCTAATTTTTTTTGAGATTCTACTTCTTCATCTAAAACGGCACGTTGCGATAAGATTAACTTATTATTATCTTTATCTATTTCTGCTACTTTCAATCTTAATGTTTTTCCTTTATAATCAGAAAAATCTTCAACAAAATGCCTTTCAACTAAAGAAGCTGGGACAAACCCTCTAATCCCTACGTCAACTACTAAGCCGCCTTTAACGACATCAGCAACCTGAGCCTCAAATACTTCACCTTTTTCAAATCTTTGTTGTAAGTCTTCCCAAGCCTTTACTTCTTGAACTGCTCGCTTCGATAATACGATTTCCTCGTCTGTTACCTTTATTACTTTTAATTGAAGTTCTTCTCCAACGCTTACAGCCTCATTAGCTTTTTCAATATGAAGGCTTGAAAGTTCGCTAATCGGGATCATCCCATCTACCTTATAACCGACGCTCACAAACGCCACCTTGTCCTCTACTTTTGTGATCGTTCCAGTTACAACTTCACCTTCTGTAAAAGTTTTCACTTCAGCCATTTCAAAATTCATTTCTTCTGACATCAAAACTTACCTCCCTCAACACCTGTGAATTTAGACCATTTTGAAAAATTTATAAATATCTTTCAGCTTTTGAAAGAAATTTAATTATTTATGGTTATGCTCTCTTATAAGATCAGCAATAGCTTCCATTATATAATTAGTAGCTTCCTCTGAAGAAACTTTCGATTCCTTTAGTTCACTAAAATCAAGCGGCTTTCCGTAAACAACTTTCAACGGTTGAAATAGTTTATAAGGTCCAATAATTGCACTAGGTACAACTTTTGCATCTGTTTTCAACGCGAAAAAACCAACACCAGCAAGCCCTTTTTGTATTTCACCTGTTTCACTTCTCGTTCCTTCAGGAAAGATTCCTAAAACATTCTTATCTTTCAGTATTTTTAACCCTTGCCTTAAAGCCTGTTTATCACTGGCACCGCGCTTTACTGGGAAGGCATTAAGCTTTGGTAGTAACGTTTTTAAAATTGGCGTTTCAAAAAGTTCTGCTTTTGCCATATAGTGGACTGGTCGATCAATAAATGAACCTAAGAAAGGAGGGTCCATTAAATGAATATGGTTACAACAAAGCAAAACGCCTTCGTCTTTCGGAATATTGTCTTTTCCAATGATCTCAACATCATAAAAAGCAGATAGATAGCTTCGACATAAAGCTTGTCCGGCACTGTACAAGTTCATGTTCATCAAGTCCTTTCTGCTACGATAAGTAAAATCGATGAAACTACTTCATCAATGGACAAATGTGTCGTATCAATTTCAATTGCATCTTTTGCTTTTTTCAAAGGGGCTGTTTCTCTTTCTGAATCTCGCTTATCTCTTAAAGCAATTTCTTGTTTTAGTTGTTCAAAATTAGTAGAAAAACCTTTAGCAACATTTTCTTCGTATCTACGTCTTGCCCGCTCATCAACACTTGCTGATAAGAATACTTTTACTTGTGCATTAGGTAGGACTGCAGTACCAATATCGCGGCCATCCATTACGGTACCGCCATTTTGTGCCATGCTTCGCTGTCTGTCTAACATTTCAAACCGTACTGAGCTATGGCTGGCAACAAATGACACTGAATTCGTCACTTCTAAAGAGCGAATTTGCTCGGAAACATCTTCCTCATCAAGAAAAACCCTTGCCGTTGTTGTTAATTCGATTGTTGTGTTTGTTAACAAATTTGTAAGTTCTTTTTCATTTTTTAAATCCACTTTATTTTCTATTGCCTTCAAAGTTAGTGCTCGATACATAGCGCCTGTATCTATGTAAATAAACTCAAGTTTTTCAGCTACTAACTTTGCTACTGTACTTTTACCGGCACCTGCCGGTCCATCGATAGCTATATTAATCTTATTTTCCATAGTACACCTCTGTTCCTACATAACAAGAATCCGATATCTCCTTGTTAGTCTCATCTTAGTCGCTTAATCTTTAAAGG
The DNA here is from genome assembly GCF_001866075.3 of Anaerobacillus isosaccharinicus. GTDB lineage: Bacteria > Bacillota > Bacilli > Bacillales > Anaerobacillaceae > Anaerobacillus > Anaerobacillus isosaccharinicus. The sequence continues at coordinate 4,955,597 of NZ_CP063356.1, forward strand.
AGCTATTTTGCTTATTACTTTCGAAAAAACTAAACTAAAAGTTACACGTTAGTTAATCCTCTACTATTAACTAAATAACTTATTCTTTTGATAGTAATATATAATAGAAATTTTTCACTTTTAATCTAAAAACGCCCCAAATACCTTTAAATATAATACCATATTGTACTAAGTTGGTCTAATGTTTCCATCGTCTTCATTGCGTATTCTAAAAAGACTCCTTCCGAAAAAATCGTCCTACTTAAATAGGGCGATAGTTCTTTTTTGTATAGAAGGGCTTGGGATAAAATTAAAAACAAAAATTGCATGAAAGTAACTTTAATGATAAGTGCTTCAAACCTTTTTAAATAATTTCTCATTAAAACTATCTCCTTTTCATTCCAACTTTTGGATAATAATTAGAGTTAGTTTTATTCAGTACAAGCGCTTTTATTCTGTAATTCCTTTTTTTCTTAAATAAAGTTGTCTTTCATAACAATAACGGACAATTGTTTGTCGATCATTTTCATTAATATCAATAAATTGAATAGACGCTTTATCCCGCGGGCTATCTTTTGTTGAGATAATTCTTATGACGTGACAATTAACTTGTATGTATTTTATTTCACCAGTTTGCATTTGTAATGCAAGCCAACACGTTATGTTTTTACCAACAGGGAGTTTATGTACTCTTGGCAAGACAAGGGCAATCCCGCCGCCGCTTATGTCTCCTGTAACTGAGACAAAAGGAGAGAATTCGTCATTTTTCGGGTGAACGGCTACGTCAATGGAAGCTTCGACCCTTACATGCTGTCTTCTTTGAATTCTAATATATTTCTCTTTCCCAGGGTCTTTAATAACGAGCATTGGGATCCTAGCCTTTTTTCTCCCTAATAGTTGGGTTTGAAATAAATATACTGCTTGATCTTTCCCAATGAATGACGCACTAAATTCTGTACCATCATGAAAGAAGCCAACCTTTTTTGTTCTATCGTTAATTGGATAATCTATGAAAAGAAATTCCCTAACGCGATCCACTAGTCTACATTTGAACCGTTGCTTTTCGTCATCTTTTCCATCTTCTAATTCTAAATAAATTGTATCACCGATGTTTAGCAAGGTTACTACTTCCTTCCAAAAGTGTTTTCCGTAAAAAACTATATATCCTATATTAGCAAAAAAATACCTTTTGGGATAGAAGTTACCGTTATTCTATGTGTTTATTTTTTGTTAAGCAAAAAAACCATTAAAGTGTCTATGACACCTTAATGGTTCTTATTTTTACGCAGACCGATATACTGGTTCTGCATTATCAAGTTTTTCTACTCTTTCTTCATGGCCATTCTCAGCATTTATAAAAATTCTATACGTATCATTGTTAATTACTCCAAAAAATTCATACGTTAGGACTTCCTCGCCCAAATCATTTTTAATTACAGCGACATGGTGTTCCATAACTTCTAAAGAAGGATTTAAGCTTTCTATCGCTTCTTCCTTTGTAATTGCCGGTTCTGGTACTTCGCGGTCACGGTGGTTCGTTAAGTAAGCTGAAGCTTCATACCCGATAATTTCTCCATCTTGTAAAGAAACCTCAATAATAATCGTGTCAGGGTATACCCTTACATTATCTTTTAAATAAGCAAAGTTAAATACGCCCACTGCATTATATTGCTTACTATCTACAAGTTGCATATCATTAATATCATTCTTTTCTAGTAGCTCTTTAGCACGGTCTGAAGCCTCATTTAAACTTATACTTACTTCGCCGATTTGACGATCTTGTAGAAGCCAAATTGGATGACCACCTTTTTTAGAAATATCCATAAAGATATTTGCCTCATGTTCAGGATCGTTAATCATTACTGTGTAAGCATCATAGGCTAGTCCATCACCTGTTTCTTCTACTTCTGCCTCAACATTTTCTAACTCACAGAATTTCAAGGCGATTTCTTTTGCTTCTTCCGCAGTAATTTCATCGCCGTTTAAACTCTCGCTTAAGGCCTCATCATTCGTTTGCAATTGTGGCATATCAGCGCCCCATTCGACTTCGCTAAATCCTCCAACTTTTTCATTAACAATATGAAAACCATTAACAACTGCATTATTCAGTGGTTCATCTTCAGAGGCAAGGGCCAATTCTACGTCCATCCAGCGTAAGTTTTCATCTAAAACCATTGACTGGACTTTTCTCATTTCCCTTTGAATTTCACCGCTTTGCTCATATAAACTCTGTAATGTTTCATATTCACTTTCAGATAATGGTTCATTTTCTAAATCTCTAATTGCATTTCGATAGCTAAAGTTTCCAACTTTGAACAAGTACTCTTCCGTTTTACTAAATGGCATTAACGTTAATGGTAATTGCCCTAGATTCAACTGTGCCATAGATGTTAATCTCCACACATCAGCTAACGAAGGGGAAAGTTGATTTTTCGTATTCATGGCAAGTGTCGCTCCGATTTCATCATGGAGTTGATCTAAGTTGTATGTTAAGTCATGGAACGCTCTTTGGTAATTATTCTCCGCCTTAATTAGTATAGAATTTTTCTCTTGGTGTTCTTGATAACCCCAAAATGCTGTAGAAACAACAGCTACTCCAAGTATAGCTAATAATATCGTTCTAACCATTTACTTCACCTCCATTATTTACAGAAAATATGTTTCCCAATTTTCTTAATTTGCGGTCTTGTCCAAATCCAACCTGATGTTGCTGTATCTGGGTTAAAGTAATACAAAGCATTGCCTGATGGATCTTGACCATTAATTGCATCTAACACAGCTCTTCTCGCTGTTTCATTTGGCTCTAAATAGATCTGTCCATCAGCAACTGCAGTAAAAGCTCTCGGTTCAAAAATTACTCCTGAAGGCGTGTTTGGAAACGTTGGACTAGCAATCCGATTCATAATAACGGCCGCTACTGCAACTTGACCAATGTAAGGTTCACCACGCGCTTCTCCATAAACTGCTTGAGCCATAATACGAATGTCATTTTCAGAAAATCCTGCCGGCGTATTAATGGCTTCCTCAATATTTGGTCCATCTTCTTCATCTGCCTCTTGCTCAGGTGCTTCTTCTCCAGGAACAGGTTCACCTTCAGGCACTGCTGGTGCTCCCGGTGCCGGGGTTTCTCCTGGAACTGCCGGTGCTCCCGGTGCCGGGGTTTCTCCTGGAACTGCCGGTGTACCTGGTGTTGGGGTTTCTCCTGGAACTGCCGGTGTACCTGGTGTTGGGGTTTCTCCTGGAACTGCTGGTGTACCTGGTGTTGGTGTTTCTCCTGGAACTGCTGGTGTACCTGGTGTTGGTGTTCCCTCAGGTGTTCTGGCTGCCGGCGTTTGTCCCGGCTGCTGTTGACGTCTTGCTTGCTCTAATGGTGGAATTCTACTACCCTCTGGACCACTTTGAATTTCTTTTGGAGTTTTACCATAGTGAGTAAACTTCCTACCCTCATGAAATTGTTTATGAACCCATTCGTAATCAAAATCTGTACTTTTTTCTAACATAGCTTTCATTTTCGGTCCAACAAGACCATCTACCTCAAGACCAAACTCGTCTTGATACTTTCTAACTGCCCAATAAGTTCCCCACCCATATACTCCATCAATGGTTTCATTATAAAAACCAATATATTGAAGTCTTGATTGCAGTTCGACAACGTCATCGCCAGTAGCACCACGCTGAATGATTTGATCTGAAAAGGCGCTTACTTGTGATGCATGAATTAAAGTCGACAATGCCATAAAGCATATCGTGATCAAAAGAGGAATTGTTTTTACGGTTTTATTCATGTAGTTACCTCCCTATAAAGTACAATTTTTACTTTTCTTCTTAAAGATGTAGATAGTGTTTGTCTTTTACCAAGTTTTATACAAAAAAGCCTTTATTACTCAAAATTTGAAAAGAAAAACGCCACTGGGAACCAGTGACGCTCGTACTTCTTTTTTTTTATTCCACATTAAAATATCGTCCTTCGGGATGGGCAAAAACCATTGCAGATACAGACGCTTCTGGGTCCATCATATATTCCTCTGTCAATTCAATCCCAATTTCCACTGGGTTTAATAGTCCAAAGAGTTTCTTCTGATCTGCTAGCTCAGGGCAAGCTGGATATCCATACGATACCCTAACTCCTTGGTACCGTGCTGAAAATCTATCTTGCATAGTAAGGTCTGGATCATCAGGTATTCCAAGTGAATTTCTCATTAAATGGTGTAGATGCTCTGCAAAAGCTTCTGCTAATTCTAGAGCTAATGCTTGAAGAAGATGACTTCTTAAGTAGTCTCCTTTTTCCTTCCATTCGGTAGACAATTCCCTAACCCCTAATCCTGCTGTAACAACAAAAAAACCAACATAATCAATTTCCCCACTTTCTTTTGGGCGAATAAAGTCTGCTAAACATAAATGTGGGGCTTTTCTTTGACGAGGAAACGTAAACCGTTCAATTTCCTTCGAATAGTCATTTGGATCATAAATGATGATATCATTTCCTTCTGATTGAGCAGGAAAAAATTGATAAACCCCTCTAGCTTTAAGCCATTCATTTTCTACAATTTCTTGGAACAACTCATCTGTTTTTTCTTTTAACTGGACGGCCTTTTCATTTCCTTCCCTTATTAAACGCTCCACCTTCCCTTTTAGACCTAAATGTTTTCCTAACAGGGTTTGAATATTAATATATGGCTTAATATGCGATAACCTATAATCTAAAAATGTACGTTTTTTCAGATCACTTGGAATAGCGACCTTATGATTTGTTGAAACGTCTGAGCGACTTGGTATTACCTCATCTTCGAGTTCAACATTTTCTTCTAATTGAGCATTTTCACTAACTTCAATTTCTGGTTTTGCAAGTACTTTTATCTTTGTTCCATCTTTGTGAAAAAGCTGATTAGCTAGTTCTAAACCATTCATTGCATCTTTTGCGTAAAGTACATTCCCACCATATTGTTGTTGAATTTTCGTTTCAGTAAATTTCCTTGTCAAAGCTGCTCCACCGACTAAAATCGGGATCGAAATTTGTTGCTCCTTTAAATCAGTTGCAGTTAACACCATTTGTTGCGCAGATTTCACTAATAAACCTGACAAACCTATTGCATCCGGATTTTCTTTTTTAATCGCTTCAATTAATTGGTTTGACGTAACTTTTATGCCAAGATTAACAACTTTGAAACCGTTATTACTTAAAATAATTTCAACTAGATTTTTTCCAATATCATGAACGTCACCTTTAACAGTAGCTAGGAGAATTTTTCCTTTACCATTATCATCTTTCTTTTCCATAAACTGTTCTAAAAATTGTACTGAAGCTTTCATTACTTCAGCACTTTGTAGAACTTCTGCAACAATAAGCTCATTATTATTAAACAACTTACCTACCTCGTCCATTCCAGCCATCAACGGACCATTGATAACCGCTAAAGGGGTCTCATACTTTTGTAGTGCTAGTTCAAGATCTGGGACTAACCCTTCTTTTGTTCCTTCGATAATGTAGCTTTGGAGACGTTCTTCTAACGTTAAGTTCAGTAGTGGTTTCTTATCTTCTTTCTTTTTACCACGATAAAAAGCGGTGAACTCAGCTAATACTTCATCAGCTGTTTCAAACAAAACTTTTTCAGCTAAAATTCGTTCTTCTTCTTTTATTGAAGCAAAACGTTCTAGCTTTTCAGTATTGACAATCGCATAGTCAAGTCCTGCTTGTGTACAATGATAAAGAAACACAGAATTTAAAATTTCTCGGCCGACAGGAGGAAGTCCAAACGAGACATTACTTACACCTAAAATTGTTAAACATTGTGGAAGCTTTTCTTTAATCAGACGAATTCCTTCTACTGTAGCTTTAGCAGAGCCAATATATTGTTCATCACCGGTTCCAACTGGGAATACAAGTGGATCAAAAATAATATCTTGCGGTCTTACACCGTAGCGGCTCACAAGCAAGTCATACGATCTTAACGCAACTTCAAGTTTTCGTTCTGCCGTTACCGCCATACCTATTTCATCAATTGTTCCTACAACAACTGCTGCTCCGTAGCGATGAATAATCGGAACAACACTTTCAAACCTTTCTTCGCCATCCTCTAAGTTTATCGAGTTGATTACTGCTTTTCCTTGACAGTAGGTTAAAGCTTTCTCAAGAACCTTTTCATCAGTTGAATCAATCATTAGTGGAACCTTCACTTTATTTACAACGTATGGCAAAAAATTCTCCATATCACAGACTTCTTCACTATCAGGGTCAGCTAAACAGATATCAATAATGTGCGCCCCTTTTTTCACTTGTGCTCGGGCAATTTCTGAAGCCTCTTCAAATTTACCTTCTTTGATTAAGACTTTAAATTTTTTCGAACCAATAACGTTTGTTCGTTCCCCAACTAAAAGAGGGCGCATTGTTTCATCATAAATGAACGGCTCTATCCCAGAGAGTGCATGGGGATGCTCGCCTGCAAGTTGCCTTGGCTTTAGGCCTTCTACTGCTTCGCGAATTGCTTTAATATGTTCCGGTGTTGTTCCACAGCACCCACCGACGACATTTAACCACCCTTTTTGAGCAAATTGCTTTAGCTTTCGTGCTAACATTTCAGGTGATTCATGATAATGGCCTTCTTCATCTGGTAATCCGGCATTTGGAAAACAAATGACAGCTGTTGAAGAGAGACTTGCTAGTGAACGAAGGTGATCTTGCATAAATTCAGGTCCTGTAGCACAATTCAGGCCAACAACAACAGGTTTCATATGTTCAATTGATAGATAAAAGGCTTCGATGTTTTGTCCTGCTAGTGTAGTTCCCATCGGTTCAATCGTTCCTGAAATCATTAATGGTACTCTGATTGCTAGTTTTTCAAATGCTTTTTCAATACCTATATAAGCCGCCTTGACGTTTCTAGTATCTTGACTCGTTTCAATTAGGAGAAGATCAACGCCACCAAGTAAAAGGCCATAGGCTTGTTGTTCATAGGCTTCAATTAAATCTTCAAATGTTGCTCCTCCTGTCACTGACAACGATTTTGTTGTCGGTCCCATAGAACCTGCTACATAACGAGGCCACGCTTCTGTTGAAAACTTTTCTACGGCTATCTTAGCAATTTCAGCAGCCTTTTGGTTCAGTTCGATCGCTAAATGTTGCAGGTCATAATCAGCTAAAACTATATTAGTGGCGCCAAACGTATTCGTTTCAATAATATCCGCACCGGCCTCTAGATAAGCTTCATGAATGTCTTGGATTACATCAGGTGCGGTTATATTTAGGTACTCATTGCAACCTTCAAACTCTTCGCCACCAAAATCTTCAGCTGTTAAGTTTTTATTTTGAAGCATTGTTCCCATCGCACCATCTAACACTAAGATATAATTTTGCAGTCTGTTTTGAAATGATTGATATTTCATGTGATCTACCCTTTCGTGGTGACTTTATTAATTACTCAATTTTTCTGGTTGTATTAACTTACTTTTCCATTGCCAATATTTTGTTAATTCAACTGTCATTTCATAACGTAAAAAAGGAGTAATTAAATATAAGCCATTAAAATAGCGATGAACCTCATCTATTAACTCTTTTGCAATTTGAATCCCTTCATAATGGGACGCTTCTTGGTCACCTGACACTCTCATCATCCGTTCACGCGTTTCTTCTGTTAATTTAATTCCCGGAACTTCATTATGGAGAAATTCAGCATTTTTACTACTCGTTAAAGGCATAACACCTAAGTATATTGGTGCCTTTATATGCTTTGTCACCTCGTAAATTTTTGCTACTTGTTCTATTGAAAATACTGGTTGACTTAAAAAATAGTCAGCTCCGTACTCAAGTTTTTTTTCCATTCTCCGTACCATTTGCTCTAAATGATTCCCATTTGGGTTAAAGGCAGCACCAACGGAAAAGTTTGTTCTCGCGCCTAAATCTTTACCGGAGAACGAAACACCGTTATTCATTTGTTTCATCAGTCTAATTAAGTCAAAAGAAGCGAGATCATACACTGAAGTGGCCCCTGGAAAATCACCTATTTTTGTTGGATCACCAGTTACTGCTAGCAACTGATTGATACCTAGTGTGTGTAGCCCCATTAAATGAGATTGTAAGCCAATTAAATTTCGGTCTCGACATGTAATATGAACTAATGGTCTGACATTGTACTCTTTTTTAATAATGGAGGCTAAAGATAAATTACAAATGCGTGGTGAAGCCAATGAATTATCAGCCAACGTTACAGCATCAACGCCTGCCTCTTTTAGCTTCTTTGATCCCTCCACAAAAACGTCTGTATTTAATTTTTTCGGCGGGTCTAATTCAACAATCACTGATTTTCTGCGTTGGACAATGCTAGGTAGCGATTCTTGTTGCTCTTTATGAAAAACGACGATTGACTGTTTTTGTTTCACTTTAACTTGTTTCTCTTCAACTGGCTTTTGGTTTCTCACAGCATCTGCAACTGCTTTAATATGGTCAGGTGTCGTACCACAACAACCACCAATAAGTCTAATTCCCTGTTCCACAAAGGCTTTGGCACTATCGCCAAAGTATTTAGGATTGGTCTGATACACAAGTCTACCATCTTTATAATCTGGCAAACTTGCATTTGGATAAGCAGATAAAAAAGCTCTTTTTAATAACGGAACTTCCTCAAAGGATTGCAACATGTGAAATGGTCCCATTCGACAGTTCATTCCGACCACATCTGCTCCAAGATCCTCTAATGCTGATAATGCATCTTTTAAGGGAATTCCACCATGTAAAACCCCTACCTCATCTAAGGAGACATGGCTAATAATCGGAAGATCTGTTTTTTTTCTAGCTAGCATTAAACAAGTGGAAAGTTCCTCAAAATCATAAAATGTTTCTAGTAATATACCATCAATATCACATTCAAGGAGACTATTCATTTGTTCTTCAAAACTATAAACAATCTCTTCCATGGAATGAGATCTTTTTTGAAAGCCTCTAATACCTCCCATTGTCCCGATAACATAAGCGTCTTTATTTGTTACAACCTCATTTGCACAATTGACTGCTGCTTTATTAATGATTGCTACTTTATTCTCTAAACCGTGTCGAGTTAGCTTAATTTTATTTGCTGCATACGTGTTCGTTTGGATAATTTGTGAACCTGCTTGCAGATAAGCCTCGTGCACTTCTTTAACTTTAGTTGGGTCAGAAAGGTTTAATTCTTCAAAACAACGATCTAGCCCTTTTAAATATAGAAATGTACCAATGGCACCATCTCCAATTAATGTTTTGGTTTTCATATCTTGTAAAAAACTCATATGTCTCTTCCTTTCTACCCAAAGCTAAAACGAACACTTTTCTTTTTTATAAGGCATTTAACGCCTGTTCAAAATCGGCAATAAGATCGTTCACGTCCTCTAACCCTACCGAAAGTCTTAGTAAACCATCGGTAATCCCTCGTTTTAGCCGCTCTTCTTCTGGCATTGAACCGTGGGACATAGTCGCAGGGTACGAAAGGATCGTTTCAACAGCACCTAAACTAACTGCAAATACAGGTAATTTCACGTTTTCAACGAAAGCTTTAGTCATCTCTTTTGTTGGAAATTCAAACGAGAGAACCGCACCGTGGCTTGAGGCTTGTTGCCCTTGTATCTCTTTTCCAGGATGATTTTTAAGTCCGGGATAATAAACAGCTTTCACTTCATTTCTCTTTGCTAGCCAATTAGCAATTTCCTCGGCAGCAGTGGAACTGGCATTCATTCTAACTTGTAACGTTTTTAAACCACGTAATACTAACCAGCTATCTTGGACACCTAAAATTGCGCCAAAGGAATTGTGTAAAAAAGCAAGTTGTCTTCCAAGTTCCTCGTCTTTAGTAACAGCAAGGCCAGCAACAACATCACTATGCCCCCCTAAAAATTTGGTGGCACTATGAAGGACAACGTCTACCCCTAAATCTAGTGGTCTTTGAAAAACAGGTGTCAAAAATGTATTATCACAAAACGTTAAACAATTGTGAGCTTTAGCTATAGCAACAATTGCTTTGATGTTTGTTATTTTTAAAGTTGGATTTGACGGTGTTTCAAGATAAATTAATTTCGTATTTGCTTGGATCTTACTTTCAACTTCTTTCTCATTCGTCATGTCAACAAATGTATGGTCAATACCTAATTTTGTTAAAACTTGGGTTACAAAACGGTAGGTTCCACCGTAAACATCTTCGGTAATAACGATGTGGTCCCCTTTAGAGAGGAACATAAATGCAGTGGATATAGCTGCCATTCCAGAAGCAAAGGCAAAGCCTCTTGATCCCCCTTCTAAATCAGCAATTACATCTTCAAGTGCCCGACGAGTAGGATTAGATCCTCTAGCATAATCATACTCACCAAACCCATCAAAGGAATATTGATGAAAAGTGGATGAATGATGGATTGGAACACTTACCGCTCCGGTTTCTTGATGTATTTTTTGATTATTGTGCAAAAGTTTTGTTTGAATATGGTATTGATCAGGCAATAGAATCCCCTCCTTTCTCTAACCCATCTAAGCCTTGGGATAAATCTTCAATTAAATCTTCAATATTTTCAATTCCGACTGAAAATCTTAAAAGCCTTTTACAAACTCCATACTTTTCACGAAGATCTTCAGGAATATCTGCATGTGTTTGTGTTGTCGGATAGGTCATTAAACTTTCTACGCCGCCAAGACTTTCTGCAAATGTGATAAGCTTCAAGCTTTGCAAAAGTGGATTAACCCAATTCGCATCTTTAATCCGAAAGGATAACATCCCACCACGGCCTGGATATAACACATCAGTAACCAAGGGGTGTTCCCTTAAAAATTGAGCGACAGCATTGGCATTTTCTTCGTGCTTTGCCATTCTTAAAGCCAATGTTTTCATTCCTCTTATTAACAGCCATGAATCAAACGGCGATAGGGTTGCGCCAATACCATTATGGAAAAAACCAATCTTCTCGCATACTTCCTCACCCTTTGCTGTAATTAAGCCTGCTAGAACATCGTTGTGACCGCCTAAATACTTCGTCGCGCTATGGATAACAATATCTGCACCTTCTTCAATCGGTCTTTGTATATATGGTGTATAAAAAGTGTTGTCGACAATTAATAAAAGGTCGTGTTTTTTTGAAACATTACTAACACGGGATATACTCATTTCTTGCATTAAAGGATTTGTAGGAGTCTCAATAAAAATTGCTTTCGTATTGTCAGAAACCAAAGACTCTAATTGCTCGTAATCTTCCCCGTCCCAGTAACGAAAAGTAATTCCCCAATGCTTCCAACCTTGCTGAAAAAGACGATATGTCCCACCATATAAATCTTGGCAAACGATGATTTCATCACCTTGCTTAAATATAGATAGCACAGTTTGAATAGCTGCCATTCCGGAGCTACAAGCGAAACCGCGATCTCCCCCTTCTAAAAGTGCAATACCTTCTTCTAGAATATGTCTAGTCGGATTTCCAGTTCTACTATAGTCATAACCTGTCGATTGACCAATTCCTTCATGACGGTAAGCGGTTGAGAAATAGACTGGTGGGTTAATTGTCCCTGTTTTTGTCTCACTTCTATTTCCTAATTGGACCAAATTCGTTTCTAAATGCTTATATGCCATGTTAATCTCTCCTTTTACGTTTATGCTTTAAACCGTTAAAAATTATTTGAATAAAAAAACTTCTTCTAAAATAAGAAGAAGTCGCCGCTAGCAAATACCTTCTTCTTATCTTTCAAGTTTTCAAAAAAACTTGATGGATTTAGCACCTGACCTTGTTAGGCTGGTTGCTGAGATTTCATAGGGCCACTTCCCTCCATCTCTCGCGATAAGAATAGTAAGAATTTTAAGTTATATTGATTATTAAACTACACTATTTTTATGAATAATGCAAACATTATTTATTCTGCTTGAGCCTCAATTTGTAAACCTTGTTCATTTCCACATACACATCGTTTAAAGCCTGTTTCATAATTACCTTCTTTGGTTAACTTTCCTCGTAGAATAAATTTTTCACCACAATCATAACATCTCACAGTTATTTTGTATCTTTGTTTTTCTTGCAACAAAGCCTTCACCTCACTGTTAAATTATAGTCTCTCGGAAATTAAATTTCCGCTTCAGCTCTAGTCTTTCGACTTGGGCTTTTTATTGTTTCACCCCTAATTAAAGGGTACGAACAAATTTTCCTCTTGACAAATTCAGATCGCCCCAACAATCGAGTTGAAGACATTAAAAAACTCGTATTGGGGGAATTTTTATGCTAAAAAACGTCCGTTCTCATGAATCCTATCTGTCTTTTGTTGTTGAGCAATTAGAAGAACTCTATAAGGATAAAACATTTTTAAAAACCTTTTACTCTAGACCAATAATTTGGTGTTCCTTGATTGACCTAACCGATGCCGCCATGTTGCTTAGACACCGTTATTCCTCTAATCCAAGAGGAAGAAAACCGCGTAATCCTTGTGATATGTTGAGAAGTTTAATGCTAATGCATTATCACAATGTAACGAGTGTTGATCAATGGGTTTACCATTTAAAAACAACACCGATTTATGCTGTCCTTAGTGGATTTTCTCCAAGCAACGTTCCTGGAGTCGGAACGTTTTACGACTTTTTCAATCGTCTATGGCTTGCTTCAACTCCACATTTATCAAAAAGAAATAAAAGAAAGTTAGCAAAACCTCGAAAGAAAGGAAAAAAGAATCAGAAACTAGATCCTAAAAACCCAAAGATTGTAGAAAAGCTAGTTAAACGCACTTTGAAAAATAAACATCAAAACTATATACCGAAGGCTCATGATCAGCTTCAAATAATCTTTCAGTCTTTGTTTGTCAATAAATCAGCAGAAGCAGGATTATTAGGAAACACAAAATCTCTAAGCATTCTAGGTGATGGTTCTCCAGTTCTGACCGGTGGTAAACCTTACGGTAAGTTTCTTTGTGAATGTCGTAAACAAGGGAACTGGAAGTGCCAATGTAAGCGTCAATTCTCAGACCCTGATGCTGATTATGGTTGGGATAGTTCTAGAGAAAAGTACTATTATGGTAGAAGTCTTTTCATGGTATCTGCTTCTGATAGTCCTTATGACTTACCTATTTATCCAAGGCTCTACCGAGCCAGTAAACACGATTCTGTTTTGTTTATAAGCGCATTTAGCGAACTCCAACAATGGTATTCTGATTGGAAAATTGGTGAAGTCATTTTAGATTCAGCCTTAGATGCAACCCCTATCTATGAAATGTTAGAACACTATGATGTTTCAGCCATCATTGACCTTAATCCAAGACGTTCTAAACAATTTCAGCACAAACAAATGGATATAAACCTTAAAGGGGTTCCAATTTGCCCAATCGGTCGAGAGATGATCCATTGGGGACTAAATCAGAAAACCTACCGCCGCAAATGGCGTTGTCCAGCCGTTTGTGGGAAGTGGGAATGTCCAAATCCATGTTCCGATTCAAAATATGGTCGAACATTTTATACAGCGACGAAGGATAATCCTCGTCTTTTTCCTCGCGTCAAGCGAGGTAGTAAGGAATGGCGAAAACGCTATTCTTTACGAACTGGAGTCGAGCGTTGTATCAAACGTCAAAAAGTGGATTATCGTTTAGAAGATTCAAGAGGACGAAGTTCTCGGCATTGGAATATTCGTACATATATCATCGGCATGTGCCAACATGCCGATGCGTGGATAAAGGAAGCAAAAAAGAATAACTTTGTGGCTGCGAACCCAATTATTCAATCTCTTTTGTCCTTATAAACCCATCATAAAGAACAATTTTCAAAAAATCCACAACATGTGGTTTATTTGTCATGCATTCTTTTGAAAATGGCTTTGAAAATTCCATTTTTCCTTCTTAAATCCAGCTGATACACTCCAGGAGACCGCAAATTAATCATTTAATTTCCGAGTCTCTATAAATTATTTTCTCTATTTATTTATACCCACTTCTAGTAAAGATTTTTCACGTTCTCGTCGTTTACCGTTTTTTTATTTGCTAGTTTAACTTTTTTTAATGCAAGCCACCATAAGAAAATCATAAATGGTAACATCATATAGATCCAATATCGTTGTACATATAAAATATAATCGTAAATACCATGTAATACCCATGGTATGAGTAGCGAAAAAAACAATAGCTTTCGTTGTTGCCGTTTTTCCCCAAACTTAGCCTTACCTAAATAATACCCCATAATGACGCCAAACAAGGCATGGCTTGAGACTGGGAGTAGGGCTCGAATAAAAGCTAGATCGACTCCGTAAGCGAGCAGAAAAAATACGTTCTCCATTGTAGCAAAACCTAATGATACACTGACTCCATAAACGATCCCATCGTACGGATCATTAAACACAGCATGTTTATATACAGTATAAAATAAAATAAACCATTTAAAGAATTCTTCAAATAAAGCAGCAGAAATAAAAGCCTGTGACAACGGACTTATTAGTAATCCTTCTTCTTGAAACGCATATTGAATGACAAGTATTGGAAATACCAATAAAACCCCAAAAATAAAGCTTCGAAACACCATCCCAAGTGGCTCAGAATTATAGTTATCTTTTAAATAAAAAAAACAAAGTAGAGCTAGACTAGGAGCTAAACTTGCAAAAATGATACTGATCATTACAGCTAAATTTCCTCTCTATTTTCCTCTTTTTCTAATCGTATCATGTTTTGTTTTTAGATGAGAAGAAAAAAGTAAAAAACATAGAATTATCTATGTTTTTACGTAGGTTTTATTCAAACTTCTCTTTTATCTTTTCATTTGCTAATTCTAAGACCATTAATTTTATTCTTGCCTTCTTGCTATCTAGGTCCCCACCTAAAATGACGCCCGCTTTATACAAATCATAGGCACTACCTAAGTACTCGTAAGTTGGATAAACATACCCTTCTTCACTAGCTGTCGTAATAAGAATTGTAATCCCTTTATTTAACGCTTCATTTATTGCGTCTGTCATTAAAGGGGATACTTGTCCCCTTCCTGTTCCCTCTAACACAATTCCAGAAACATTTGCAGCAATAGAGGCCCTGATAAATTTATCATCAGCATTTAAATAACATTTAATAATGTCAACTGTAGGAATTTCTTTAGTCGCTTCTATTTTATAGAATTCACGTGTTGTAGGCTTTTGATATAAATATACTTTATCGTTATCTATAATACCTAAATAACCAAAACCAAAGGCATTAAATCCTTGGATGTTTGAAGCGTGTTCTTTTTTCACATATTTAGCAGCGAAGATACGTTCATTAAAGACAACAACCGTTCCAACGCCTTTTAGTTGGTCATTACAAGCAGTATAAATTGCATGCCTTAAATTTATATAGGAATCGCTCCCTATTTCATCAGGTGCCCGCTGTGAACCAGTAATAACAATTGGGCGTTCGTCAGCAATAACTAAATCTAAGAAGTAAGCTGTTTCCTCTAGAGAATCGGTACCATGAGTAAGAACGATTCCATTGACAGTATCATTCTCATAAATTTCCTCGATCTTTATTTTTACGTCTAACAAATCCTGAATTGAAATATGCATACTTGGCTTTTGTAAAATCGAAATTACTTCCACTTCTATATCATTTGGGATTCCACATATTTTTGCTAATTCGTTTCCTGTTAGTTCCCCTGCAACAAGCCTACCTTCTTTATTTGGTTTACTTGCAATTGTACCTCCAGTAGTTAATAACACGACTTTCTTCATTCACTTCACAACCTCTTTTTATGAGTTTCATTTCCAATTATAGCAAAGAGTGTAAACAAGGTAAATTTTAGCCAAAAAAGAGACCGCCAAAATGAGCAGTCTCGTCTCTATTTAACTTTAAAAACTCTAAGAAGCCGAGTTTCTAATGCTTTAAAATTAAATCCAGCCTCTGAAACGTGAAGCTTCTGCCATTTTACGTACTCCAACCATGTAAGCAGCTAAGCGCATATCAACCTTACGAGACTCTGAAAGGCGGTAAACATTTTCGAATGATGTAACCATTACTTTCTCTAACTTTGTCTCCACTTCTTCTTCTGTCCAATAGAAGCCTTGATTATTTTGCACCCATTCAAAATAGGATACTGTTACTCCGCCAGCACTAGCTAATACATCAGGTACAAGAAGAATGCCACGCTCAGTTAATACCTTTGTTGCTTCTAATGTCGTTGGGCCATTTGCAGCTTCAACAACAATGCTAGCTTTTATGTTGTGAACATTATCTTCTGTAATTTGATTTTCAATCGCTGCTGGTACTAAAATGTCACAATCTAATTCTAAAAGTTCTTTATTAGAAATTGTATCTTTAAATAGCTTTGTTACTGTCCCAAAGCTATCGCGACGATCTAGTAAGTACTCAATATCCAAACCTTCAGGATCGTGAAGCGCACCATAAGCATCTGAAATCCCAATTACTTTAGCACCAGCATCGTGCATGAACTTCGCTAAAAAGCTTCCAGCATTTCCGAAACCTTGAATGACTACGCGGGCTCCTTCAATGGAAATCCCTTTCTTTTTAGCTGCTTCTCTAATACAAATTGTTACACCTTTTGCAGTTGCACTCTCTCTACCGTGAGAACCACCTAATACAATAGGCTTTCCAGTAATAAATCCTGGTGAATCAAATTCTTTAATTCTGCTATATTCATCCATCATCCAAGCCATAATCTGCGAGTTCGTGAAAACGTCTGGTGCTGGAATATCTTTTGTAGGCCCTACGATTTGGCTTATAGCTCGTACATAACCACGGCTTAAGCGTTCCAATTCTCTAAATGACATTTCACGTGGATCACAAATAATTCCACCTTTACCACCGCCATATGGTAAATCAACAATTCCAGCTTTTAAACTCATCCAAATCGAAAGAGCTTTCACTTCAACTTCTGTAACATCGGGATGGAAACGAACGCCACCTTTTGTAGGACCGACAGCATCATTATGTTGGGCACGATAGCCAGTAAATACTTTCGTTGAATCGTCATCCATCCGAACCGGAATTCGAACTGTTAGCATTCTTAGGGGCTCTTTCATTAATTCATATACTTCATCTGAGTAACCTAGCTTATCTAGTGCCAGTTTAATAACAGTTTGTGTTGATTGTAAAACGTCGTTTGATTCATGATTTTTATTAGTGTTGCTTCCCATGATTTTCACCTCAAAATTTTTTCTCTATCTACATTTTTTTATATGAAAGCACTTACAAGTATACTATAAAGAATTACGACCAGTTTTTCCACTATACTTTCACATTTTTAAAAAATATTTTTTACGTTTTCCTCTTTACATTTTTGTTATTTATGCTTTGTAAAAGAAGTTAGGAAAAAAGGTAGCTCATTTTGATGAATGAGATACCTCTTCTCCCTTTGTTATTACTTTTTCATAGAAAGTTCTACTAACGTTTCAATCATATCTTCATAAGATAATCCAATTTCCCTTGCTGCATCAGGGTAAAGGCTTGTTGGGGTCATACCTGGTAATGTATTCACTTCAAGTATAACTGGATTACCACCATCTTTTGGAACAATAAAGTCAACTCTTGAGTAAACGTCACAACCTAATGCTTCATGTGCTAGTACTGATTGCTCTTGTAATAAGTTCGTCATCTCATCACTCACTCTAGCTGGTACGATATGCTCACTCATCCCTGGTGCATATTTCGACTCATAGTCGTAGTAAGCGTTTTTAGGAACAATTTCTACGATTGGCAACGCTTTGGCATTCCCTTTATTTCCCATTACCGCAACAGTTACTTCTTGACCAGAAATAAATTCTTCAAGGAGAACGACATCATCGTGATTAAATGCCGCGTCGATCCCACCGATAAGTTCCGCTTCATTTTGAGCTATTGTTAGGCCAATTGTAGACCCTTCATGATTTGGCTTTACAACAACCGGATACGTTAATTCGTGAGAAAAACTCTCTTTGATAAAGGAATGTTTTTCAACGAGCTTTTCTTTAGCAACCCGAATCCCTTTTAAAGCAAACATTTTTTTAGATCTGGCCTTATCCATTGCTAAGGCTGAGCCAAGAACATTAGATCCCACATATGGAATTTTTAATAAATCTAATAACCCCTGAACTCTGCCATCTTCTCCAAGACGCCCGTGTAAACCTATGAAGAATAAATCTACATCCAAATTCATTATTTGAAGCAGACACTCTTTCGTCCCTCTGAAATCTATACCGATAACATCATGGTTCTTTTTCTTTAATGCTTCTATAATTCCTTTTCCGCTAGATAACGATACTTCTCTTTCTGCAGATGTACCACCATAAAGCACACAAATTTTCATTGCTATCAATCACTCCCACAACAGATTATGTAAAATAGTATATTCGCCTAAAGCGAAATTGTGTCTTTATTCATACATTAGAAGCGTATTAATTTTTCAAAAAATTAAAGCGTACTAAGCATAAAACGACAGTGCACTCATAGATATGGCATCAGAATTCATAATTCCATATGTTTTAATCATTATTCTACTTTATGATATCATTGTACCTCGAAAAATCAATTAGAGACTTCTGCAAAACAGAAAAAACCTCTAGTTGAGGTTTTTTGGGACTTTATTTATGAAAGTTTTGGTAAATACGTTCGATAGCGTTTTCGCTGATAATTTCTTTCGCATATTCAATTAGTCGAAAAATAGTAATCGTCGATGGATTGCCGTACTCAGATAAAAGGGCAATAAACGCATCCATATCAATACCGTATAAATCTTTTTCTTCAAAGGTTAAAAAATAATGATCTTCAAAGTGAAGTAATCTTCCCGATGGAACACCAAAACTTATAAGTCTAGGTGCAAGTGAGATAACATCTTCAATGTTTTTAAATTCATATATTATTTCTTCACTTTCATCTAGCGTCACTTGCATCTCGATAAAACCATCATCAAACTCTTCTTCTATTTCATCATCTTTTTTTGATTTAGTGACGATTATAACCATGCCTTGAGCTGGTAAAGAAAACACTTCGATTGCAATGGGGCCATTTGCCTCGAAACCTAATTCATCGCTAGCTTCTAGCATCATATCACGAAATAGTTGATGCACCTTTGGTATGTCTTGCCACATTTCTTCCTTAGTAATTCCACGTTCACTGAGATCATCAAAGGTAAGAAAAATTTTTATTTTATCGTAATTAAGCCTCTCTAAGCGCATATTATTTCCCCTCCTTTTTACACAGATAGAAAATCTTCAAAAAGAAAGATATCTACGTTTTTTATCCTTAAGCGAAGTTTTTCTCATTTGAATTAACTCTATATTTTTTCGTTAATTTACTTATCTTTGTTATGGGTAATATTAAGATATGAAAAAAGATGTCAATAGGTTCATTTAAATTAACACCAATTTAAATGACATTTCCCTTTGTTAGCCTTTCTTTCAACCAAACGTCCCAATCATTAGTTGTATCTCCAACAAGGTATTGACTAAATTCTTCTTTTTTCCGCTTCGGTAAATGTGTAGTAGCTTTACCACCTATCCCAATATTCAACGTTGGCAAAAACTGCTCTAGATCACGAATAACTGCTAAAGTTTCCGTTAAATTTTGCGAAATCGTGCAAGATAAAAATAAAAATTTAGCAGCAACCTCGTTTACAACAAGCTTTAAGTCTTCAGTTGGGATACCTGTCCCTAAGTAAATGACTTCAAAGCCTTTTCTTCGTAAATATAAAGTAAAGATTAATAAGCCAAGTTCATGGCGTTCACTTGGGCCACAAACAGCAATAACTTTTGGCAAAAGAGGATCAATTTGAAGGTTATTAAAAATCATGCCAACTCTTGTTCTTAAAAATTGCGACGCATAATGCTCATGGGCTACAACAATTTCATTTTGCTCCCACAAATCACCGATCTCAATTAATACAGGTCCAATAATTTCAATTAAGACTTTTTCAACAGTAAAAATACTAAATGCTTCGTCTAATATATGATTTGCTTTTGATCCTTGAAAGCTCAATAAGCTCCCCTTTAATTCATTGGCAAACTTTTGAAGTCTATTCGTATATTGGGTTTCCACTTGTGCATCTAAATTGACACTACCCTTTTCTAGGAGTCCAACAGCTTGTCCAATCGTAAAACCTTTATTTACTTTATCAATTAACCAACGTAATATGGCCACATGTTCGTCAGAATATAAACGATGGCCAGAATCGTTTCGAATTGGTTCAATAATATTATATCTTCGTTCCCAAGCCCTTAGTGTCCCAGGTTGGATTCCTAGCATATTTGAAATTGCTTTAATGTTGTATTTTGCTATGTCATTTGCCATAAAGTTAGCCCCCAAACACTTTTAAAACGATACTAATTATTAATTAATATTAGTATAAACACAAAATGGACTTTGTGTAAAATTTGTATAACCTTTGTTAAATGGAAGCTATTCTTTTCTTAGTGTTATAACATGAACCTCAGCAGGTGCACCTAGTCGAAGCGGAAGCCTAGTCGTTCCATATCCATTACTTACGAGCATATATAAGTCTCTTTTTAACATTACTAAGCCTGCTTTTTCAGTAAGGCCAAAGCCAAATAATCTTATTTGGCCACCGTGAGTATGCCCACTAAGAATTAGCTTAATTCGATGATTTTCATGAATTTTCTTTTTAATATCTGGATTATGACTAACTAAAATTTGAAAGTTATTTTCACACCCTTTCAAAGCTTTTTCAAGATCATCAAAACGGTGTCCATAATCATCAACACCTATTAAAAAAATCGATTCGTTATTCCTTTTTATCTCCATAGAGTTGTTTACTAAAAGAAACACGCCCTCTTGCTTTAACAAATTTTCTAGTTTCAAATGATCAATTTCATAATCATTGTTTCCCCAAACAAAATAAGTAGGCGCAACGGCTGATAGGGATTTTATATTTTTTTCGATTTTGGAAAAAGAAACTCCTTTTTCCGCTAAATCTCCACCAATAATAACGACATCTACATCACCTTTTATTTTGTTTAAGATGGTCTCACTAACTTCACGGTGATGAATATCAGAAATAAAAAAAAGCTTCATTCCAGAAAACTGGTTTGGAAAGCTAGAAAATGATAGCTCTGTGTAAGAAATTTTATTTTTACGTCCTTCAAACCACATATACAATAAGATAGTGAACATAAGTGCTCCGATAAAAGCAAATAAGACAACCATTCCCTTCTCCTCCCTGCTCTCTAGTTGTTAAAATGACGGTTTTTCCGTTGGATATTAGCATCCATTATACCATAGAAAAGAGAAAACCCTACTGCAGCGCCTGTAATAACAAGACTTTCAAAGCTTACTATAAAAAATTGTAAGACAACAACAATAACCCATGGTAATTCTTTTTTCATTGTACTGTTTTTCACCACTTGTTCACAAATAGTTTTGATCACTCTTGCGATTGCCAAAAAGCCGATTGTAAAAAGGAAGATTGCCCCAAACCATTTAAAAGGACTGAATATTAATGTTTGCCAAACTGCTCCTGCAGTAAAACTTTCAAAAGTAGGAAACATATTAGTGGATAATTTTAAACACCAAAAACCTATGATTAAGAACAGAATTCGTTTTTTCACTATAACACTCCTTTAACTACGATTAAACAAACTGTTACTATGTTATTCCTATAGTTATTACTTCATTATAGTTATTGAATCAAAAATTGTTAAAAATATCGAAATGTAAGTAGATCATTTTACAGTATAGAAATCTAGCCCAAAGTTAAAATAACAATGAGCATACTAGAAAGGAGTCTTTATTATGAAGGAATTTCAAATTGAGGATATACGAAATAATAAAGAAATTATCGAAGAGATCACATTGCTAGAGAAGAAAATTGAAGAACAACTGGGGAAACATGTAGCGTTAATTGCCTATACAGAAGAAGAAATAAACTAATCTAATCTTCCATTTGAGGTGTTTATTTGTTCTATGATGAGTGATCAACGAAAAAAAGGGGACTCATAAGTGTTGCTCGCCTCAAGTTGTTACTATATAAAGAGAGAAGTGAAATTTTCTCATTCTATATATCACACTTGAGATGACTGACACTTTTGCTTTGAGTCACCCTCTGTTTTAATTTTTAGAACAAGCCGATTGCCTTGCCATCTTCAGAGACATCCATTCTTAGAGCTGCTGGTTGCTTTGGCAGTCCAGGCATCGTCATCACGTCACCTGTTAGGGCGACGATAAATCCTGCCCCGATAGAAGGACGTAACTCCCGTACGGTTATCGTAAAGCCCTCTGGGCGCCCTAGTCGAGTTGGATCATCTGATAAAGAATATTGGGTTTTAGCCATACATATTGGTAGCTCGCCCCACCCTTCTTTTTCGAACTGAGCTATTTGCTTTTTAGCTTTAGGTGCGAAATCTACACCGTCTGCTCCATATACTTTTTTAGCAATTGTTTCGATCTTTTCCATAATCGAAACGTTTAGATGGTAAAGATGCTCAAAATTGTTCTCTTCTTCCTCAATTAATGTCACACACTTTTGTGCCAAGGCTTCTCCGCCTTCGCCACCTTTTTCCCAAACCTCAGTAAGAACCGCTTCAACACCATGTTCTTTACATAGCTCTTGTAACGCCGCCACTTCTGCATCCGTATCAGTTATAAACTTATTCACAGCAACGACTAGTGGCAACCCAAATGATTTAATTGTATCAATATGTTTAAGTAAATTATCAATTCCTAGTTGTAGTGCCGCAACATTCTCTTTCTTGAGCTCGTCTTTCGGGACACCACCGTGCATTTTCAATGCTCTAATTGTGGCTACGACAACAACAAGACTCGGTTTGATATTGGCATACCTCGCTTTAATATTTAAGAACTTCTCCGCTCCTAAATCTGCGCCAAAACCGGCTTCTGTCACAACATAGTCGGCAAGCTTAGCTGCCATTTTTGTTGCAATGATACTGTTACATCCATGAGCAATATTAGCAAATGGACCACCGTGAATTAATGCTGGAGTATTCTCAAGAGTTTGTACTAAATTTGGTTTCAGAGCTTCTTTTAGCAATAACGTTAAAGCTCCTTCAACACCTAAGTCCTTCACTGTTACTGGCTGTTGTTCAAAGTTATAAGCTATAACAATTCTAGCTAGGCGCTCTTTTAAATCCTTTAAGTTGTTTGCTAAACAAAGAATAGCCATTATTTCAGAAGCAACCGTTATATCAAAGCCACTTTCACGTGGAACACCTTGAATCGGCCCACCTAAACCTACGACAACTTGTCTGAGCGCTCGATCATTTAGATCAACGACACGTTTCCACACAACCCGTCTTACATCAATTTTTAAATGATTTCCTTGATGAATATGATTATCTAACAACGCTGATAATGCGTTATGGGCTGTTGTGATCGCGTGAAAATCCCCTGTGAAATGGAGGTTAATATCTTCCATCGGAACTACTTGGGAGTAGCCACCACCTGCTGCACCACCTTTAATCCCCATACAAGGCCCTAATGATGGTTCTCTAAGTGCAATAATTGAGTTTTTGCCAATTTTAGATAAAGCTTGGCCAAGACCTACTGTTACCGTTGATTTTCCTTCACCTGCAGGTGTAGGGCTAATTGCCGTAACTAAAATTATTTTGCCATCTTGTTTATTATGTAAGCGATCTAGTACATCTAGTGATAATTTTGCTTTATATTTTCCATAAGGTTCCCAATCTTCTTTCGCTACTTTTAACTGTTCGACGATTTCGTCAATTGGTTTCATAGTACACTCTTGAGCAATTTCTATGTCCGATTTTACTTCATTCATTTTTACAGCCCCCTAGGTAATTAATTTCCTTTAAGATGATGTTCAAAAAGTCCGGTAATACAAGCTTGCGAATCTCTTTGCTGGCTCACTTTTGTGGATTACTGCTTAAAACTAAAAAGGAATATTTTGATAATTCAACATAAACCATTTTAACGGAATTTCAATAATAATACTATTGCCTTTTTAATTTACAAGTTCACCTTGTAAGCTCTTCACAAGGTGAACTCTTCACTAATTGTTAGCTTACTGATTTCTTTACATTACCATTTGTGACAAGAGCCGCACCTTTGTTAAGTGCTTCTTCATTTGCAGGTATTAAATATTGTTTTCTTTCTGATAATACTTTTTTCAATGATTCAATAACCGCTTCCTGTGATACTGCATTTGAATATTGTAAAAATGCTCCTAAAATAACTGAACTAGCGACACGAGAACTTCCAATTTCACTAGCAATTTCAGTTGCAGGAACCTCAATAATTGTTATATCATCACGGCTACTTTTTAAATCAATAATCGATTTGTTGACAATAAGAACTCCACCTGGTCGAACTTTCGGCTCAAACTTTTGAAAAGATGGATTGTTTAAAACGATTGCTACAGTAGGGTCTTGAATGACTGGTGATCCAATAGGCTCATCACTTACAATCACTGAAACATTAGCAGTCCCTCCACGTTGTTCAGGCCCATATGACGGTAACCAAGATACATGTTTTTCCTCAACCATTCCTGCATAAGCTAACAACTGCCCCATTGACATAACTCCTTGACCACCAAAACCAGCAATAATGATTTCGTGTAACATTATTTAATTCCTCCCCGGTCTTTCTTTACTCCTAGTGGATAATAAGCTACCATTTCATCTTCAACCCATTTTAACGATTCTTCAGGATCTAATCCCCAGTTTGTTGGACAAGTTGATAAGACCTCTACAAAACTAAAGCCAATTCCTTCTTTTTGATAAGTAAAAGCTTTTTTAATAGCCTTTTTCGCTTTTACGATGTTCGCAACATTATGAGTTGAAACCCGTTCAATATAAGCAACGCTATCTAGAGTTGCTAACATTTCAGAAACTCTAATTGGCGCACCTTGAATTTTTTCATCTCTTCCTAATGGTGTTGTTGCTGTTTTTTGACCGATTAACGTAGTTGGTGCCATTTGCCCACCAGTCATTCCATACGTTGCGTTGTTTACGAAAATAACGGTAATATGTTCTCCTCTTGCAGCTGCATGAATAATTTCAGCCATCCCAATTGATGCTAAATCTCCGTCTCCTTGATACGTAAACACTATGCGATTTTTTGGAACTACACGCTTTATTCCGGTAGCTACAGCTGGAGCACGACCGTGAGCAGCTTGGGTCATATCACAGTTAAAGTATTCGTAGGAGAGTACGGAACATCCTACAGAAGCTACACCAATTGTATCTTCAAGTACATCTAACTCCTCTAAAGCTTCACCAACTAAACGGTGAATAATACCGTGAGTACATCCTGGGCAATAGTGAGTTTCTTTATCTTGTAAACCTAATGTTTTTTGAAAGACAACCTTCATGATTGCTCACCTCCAGCTAAATTGGTAATTGCTTCTAAAATTTCACTTTGATTTGGAATGACTCCACCCGTTCGCCCAAAAAAGGAAACTGGGGATTTTCCGTTCACAGCTAAACGAACATCCTCCACCATTTGACCAGTGTTCATCTCTACTGTTAAGAAGGCTTTTGCTACATCACGGTATTCAAAGAACGGTTGCTCTGGGAACGGCCATAATGTTATTGGTCTAATCATGCCTACTTTATATCCTTTTTTTCTAGCTGCATCTATGGCATTTTTGGCAATTCGAGATACTGTACCATAAGCTACAACGAAATACTCTGCGTCTTCGGCTCTGTAAGTGTCGAAACGTGCTTCTTTTTGTTTAATGAGTTCATATTTTTTTTGTAATTTATGATTATGATTTTCAAGGTTAACATCATTTAGTTGTAGAGACGTGATGACGCGAGGTGGGCCATCCCCCCTCGTTCCCGTTGTCGCCCAATCTTTTTGAGGAATAGCTTGTAATTGTTCAGTTGAAAATTCAACCGGCTCCATCATTTGACCAAGCATTCCATCCCCCATTAAAATAACTGGAGTTCGATACTGATCTGCTAGATTAAAAGCAACCTCTGTTAATTCAACAATTTCTTGTAGTGTGCTAGGAGCAAGAACCGGTGTATAATAATCCCCGTGTCCTCCACCTTTTGTAGCTTGGAAATAATCCGATTGAGATGGCTGAATATTTCCTAATCCAGGTCCTCCCCTTGCTATATTAACTAGGACTGCCGGAAGCTCAGCACCAGCTAAAAAAGAGATCCCTTCTTGTTTTAAACTAAAGCCTGGACTTGATGATGATGTCATTACACGAACACCCGCAGAAGCAGCCCCATAAACCATATTAATCGCGGCAACTTCACTTTCCGCCTGTAAAAACAATCCATCTACCTCTGGTAACCTTCTTGCCATGTAAGCCACAAGTTCACTCTGTGGTGTAATTGGATATCCAAAAAAATATTTACAACCCGAGTGAATCGCAGCTTCGGCAATGACCTCGTTCCCCTTCATTAGTACCTTTGCCATTGTTTTTTCTCCCCTCTAAAGTTCATTTCCATTCTATCTGTCTAGGATGCCGTTTTTCTCTCTACTGGACGATATACTGTAATAACACCGTCAGGGCAAATTCGTCCACAAGCTACACAGCTTATACATGCTTCTTGATCATTTACATAAGCTGGTTGATAGCCTTTTAAATTAATAGTCTCGGAGATATGAATAATACTTTTTGGACATACATTTACACACAAGCCACAGCCTTTACAAATGTCTTCATTGAAAACGACTCTCTTTTCCATTTGTCTCTCCCCCTTATTTCTCCCAAGGTAACGTCATAAAACGTTTTATATAGTTAATATTAGTTAATGCCTCAAACTCCCCTGTGTCACTAATGTTTTCTGACAACGTTGTGTATAAGAAAGGAATTCCTAACTTTTCACTTACATTCTCAGCAATCTCATTCCCTTGAAGTAAATTATCTACAGTTGTATCTGCACAGCCAAGGTTTGTGTTATTAATTAACCCAGTTACCCTTAATCTCGATACAGTTTCAATTTGGTGGATAGTATTAATGATACCGTCTACTGAACTCACATAAGGTCTATTTGCATTAATAACAAATAAAAGCTCGTAATCTTCATCTTTTAAATCATGGTAATACTGTCCAAGGGCTGTCGCTCCATCTTTGTCACCACCAACATCAATAATAACTCGGTAAGATTTATCCTTTAAGACTCGGTAAATCTCTGGTGAGACAATTGGTAAATCAGCAGTAGCTAAAATTCCTTTTGGCGCAATAAGTTCAACGCCTAACTTTCCGAGGTGCTCCCCAACATCTCTTGATCTAAAGTATGGGTTAATGACATCTAAATCATTTAACGCTACTTTTGAAAATTGCTTTGCTTCTTTTATTGCGATATTTATTGAAATTTCTGTTTTCCCACTGCCAAAGTGACCTGTTAAAATTTTAATTCTCTTTTTATGATCCATGATTTCTCCCCCTTTCAAGAAAAGCGTAAGCTTCAAGAATTCTTCACCCCAAGAAAAAGGAGATTTATATTTCTCCAGTTTTAACCTCGAGATTCGGAGTGCTCAAGCTAGACAAAATTCCTATTCTTACCTCTATTATACAACTGTTGAAAACGCTTTCAATATCTGTTATTCATTTTAAAAAAGTCTAAATAACAAGAACTTTCTGACTCGTTTTACACTTTAAACTGGTAAGTTGAAGAAAAGGTTATCATGCATTTCCGTTTACACTTTGTTTTCATTGCTACTAAAGACATTTTTTATTTAAAAAGAACTTGTACTAATTTACAATCTCAACAATAAATATGTAAGTAAAGAAGAAAGAAAAAAGCGAGGTGAAAACTGTGAAGGACCTTGAACAGTTTCTAAAACAAATCAACATTTCGGAGTTAACAAAAAAAACATTACTGTCACTAATGAAAAAGAAAGAAAAAGAGAATAAAATGCAAAAAAGACTAAACTGGGTTGGTGGAATTACCTTATTGGTTATCGTCACTTTGGCAACTTATTTTTATTTTAAAATGAAAATGAATGGTGGCGTTGGCAGTTCTGCTTTAACGTTTATTCTAAGTGACACGTTAATTTTAACCTTGATGGCATTTCTTTCAATTCTCATATATTCAATGTTTCAACTTAAGCGAAAGTTTGATAAAGCTGAAAAGGATGTTGATAAAATTAGAGAGGACATCATGGACAGAAGCTATGAGTTCTGGCGAACAAAAGAAGAATTAGAGGAACGTTATAAAGTGTTCGAATATTTAAAAGACAAAGAAGATATTAATTTATATCACAAATAATAAGGATGGGGCCGACTTTGTCAGCTCCATCCTTATTATTTAAGGTAATTGTGCAGGAAAACCGAATAAAACATATTGATCTCTGCTATAGTGATTACCATTAATACACACTTGACCATTCGTAAACGATTGAATTTTCCCAAAAGCTATCGGCTGCTTTTTCTCTAAACAAAATATTTCAATTGGCATTCCGATCCTTTGATTATATCCGAGATCATCATCAGTAATTATCGTCTTATTCCTAAGCTTCGTTAAAGTCATACTGATCACTCCTTGGGTTTAATTTTGTTCATAAAACTCAAGCTTTTAAAAATACTTCGTTAAATTAAGAAACTACCTTAATTTATCAAACTATTTTTACTATTTAAGTGAAGTTCCTCAATGTAAGCGGTTACTACCTTTAATTATAAAGGGAATAATTTTAATTTTCAATCAATTCTACATTAAAAAACTGTTACAAATTTTGTAAAATAATGAAATGAAGACAAAAAAAAGAGAAAGCTACGAAAAGCTTTCTACAAAGAGAGAAAAATAAGAGGTCATTTACAACTCTTACTTTACTACATATTCGCACTAAAGTAAACAAAAATTTTAGAAAATTCAAACATCATTATGGACATTTTATGAACAATTAAAAAAGGTATTAAACACAAGCATAAAAATACTGTTTAATACCTTAAATCAGTTATAAATTTAGTCTTTCAGTCCAGTTAGGGTAAGTAAGCACTAAGGTTACGAGTAATAAAAATAAGAATAGCAAAATTCTAACAAGAGGAAATTTAACTCTTCTCCTTTTCCGCTTATTCCGCTTATCTTCTTTCACATCATCTATTTCTTTAGTCTCTACTTTTTTCTTTTTATACTTTTCCTTCCTTGAAGGCAAGCTTAATACATCAATTTTATTATCGTCTTCTTTTCTAGATGAAGATGAATCCTCTTCCCCAAAGTTTTTTCGCAATTCCTCTGCTTGGTCTTCATTAAAGTCTGATGACATTTTTTGTATTCACCTCAACTATCAAACTACCGTATTTTATAAAGTAATTATACCTGATTTTCTCTATTTCGGAAGCGCAAAATACATCCTAATACAAAATCTATTGTAAAATGAGTAAAAATTGGGACAAGAAGGTTGTCTGTCAGTAGGTAAAGCCAGCCTAAATAAAAGCTCAAACCTACCGTTATGATAAATAGAATAATCTTTCTTAAATAGCGAACATGGATAATCGCAAAAAGTAAACTTGCTGGAATAAGACCAAAGTGCGTTTGAAGAACACCCCTAAATAAAATTTCTTCAGCAAATGCAATGATTGTAACAAGAACAAAAATATGAAGGACACTTCTATTTTGAAAAACACGTTCATTGATGCCACCATCATCTAACATTTTTTTCGGGAGGATTTTCTCAAGAATAAGTTCAAATAGAATGATAATAAAAGCTGAACCACCACCGACAACAAAAATAGTAAATGGATCCCATTTAAATTTTTCAAATAGATCCGCCCAGCTGTCAAAAAGAAACCACCCTAATCCGAATGCAAGGATTAGCATCAGTAGTTGGGTAATATATAAATTTAATAAAATTTCTTTATCAGTCATTTTTTTTATTAAATCAGCTTGTTTCATTTTTTTACCAACCTCTTTTAATTATGGAATATACGCTTTAGCTCTTTTTGCCAAGATTGAAAAAAATACTCTTGATAAAAACCCTCTGTAGCAAAGTAACTTTCTAGCTTTATTCCACAAACATCACAACAATTATCTGGTCTAACAGTAAGACTTTCATTAAATTGATCTAGTACAGTTTCTCTCCGACATGACCTAGTTTCCTTAAGCCACTCTTGAAATAACGTTAGTTTCCTTTGTTTATATTGAATTCGGCTAGTAATTTTTTCACTTATTACTTTGAAGACATCAACAGCTTTATCATTTAAACGATGATAACTAAGATCAACTATAACACCTTGTTCTTCCAAATGAAAACGAATGAACCTCCACATAATCTCAGTTATTCCAGTTTCAGCCATAAGGTTTAACTCATTTATTTGCCCAAGGTTTGCTTTAGACCTTATAAACATTAGAACTTCACGTACTTGCTGATCACTTGGAAACTCTCTAGTTAGTAAGGATAGTTGCAGTCCCTTTTCTTCCTCACTATAAAAAGTGATAGCGATGCTTTTCTCGCCATCTCGACCTGCCCTACCTATTTCTTGTAAGTACGATTCTAGCTGCATTGGAAAATGAAAATGAATGACATAGCGAATGTTCTGTTTATTCACTCCCATTCCAAACGCACTTGTACAACAAATAAGTTGAAGCTCATCATTAATAAATTGTTGTTGAATTAAAAGCCGATCTTCATTACTCATTCCACCATGGTAAGCAGACACATGTTTTATCCCTTTATTTTGTAAAATTCTCGCAATATCTTCAGTCCATTTTCTTGTTGAAGCATAAATAATTCCCGGACCTTGCAAGCTTTTAACCAACGAAACTAGTTCTGTTAGTTTCTCTTCAATCGTATCTGAACCTTGTTTAACAATCATAGCAATATTTGGTCGGTCAATACTGTAAATATGAGTTTGTACGTTGGTTAGCGACAACTTCTCAACAATATCTCGCTGTACCTCTTTTGTTGCGGTCGCTGTTATCGCTAGACATGGGGGATTCCCTAATTGTTGCCTTGCTTCGCTTAATTTAAAATAGTCAGTACGAAATTCATGTCCCCACTGAGAAATACAATGCGCTTCATCAACAACAAAAAGAGAAATTGTTAAACTCTTTAGTTTTTTCATCACAAATTTCGATTGCAAAATTTCTGGCGATACGTAAATGATTTTTTGCGAGGATAGTTGTTGAAATGCTATTTCCCGTTCCTCGTTGCTTAGAAAACTATTTAAGGCAACTACTCTTTTTAACCCTTTACTTTTTAATTGTTGAACTTGATCTTCCATTAATGATAGTAGCGGTGAGACGACAACTGTTATTCCGGTTAACATAAACGCTGGCAATTGATAACAGAGCGATTTTCCTGCCCCTGTTGGCAGCATCGCTAAAACATCCTGACCATTTAATAGATCGTTAATAATTTCTCTTTGACCCGTTCGAAAAAAAGTTAATTTAAAAAAATCATATAAAGCGTTATGAACATCCATTTTAAAATCCCTTCTTAGCTAATGTTAACCGAATTTCAAAGTAAGAAATCTTTTTATGAAGGTTGTCTTTAATTTCTTTTAGCCTTCTTGTGTTTAGTTCTGTAACAACCGCAATTATCGCTCGCTCGGTTTCTTTTGCCACAAACGGCGCTATCGAAAAGTTTTCGCAGTTTAGGGCAATTTCAACAATATGATCTTCAACTGTATTTTGTTTTAGATGACGAGTCCTACTAATTTCTTCCACACTTAACCCTCTATTTAATAACGAATACGTTTTTCGTGCCGTTTCGGTTAGTAGGTTTTTTGTCTCAATTTTCTCCAAAATACTATAGAGAGTTCCAAATAGTTCTCTGTTTTCAGTAGCTTTTGTAATTACACCGTGAATAACATTAATAAAAAGTATTTTTGCATAGGACAGATCTATTTGTAACTCCCTTGCAACTTGATTTATCGTAAGTCCAACTCGATGTGCACCACTTAATCTTAAGACAAATATAGAAGCTTCAAGAGTAGAAAACTGTTTGAGCATTTCTTCTAATTCAAAATAAAGCTTATTTGCCAAATCTCTAGTTTGATTCCCATTACTAGCTAGTTTCTTTTTGACCCAAAGTTGTGTTCGCCCATCTTTTATAACTGGGATAAACTCTCGATTTTGAACTTTAAGAAAGGAAACACATTGAGTCAATAAAGCGCATCTTCTCCAGAAAACATCGGTGATATCTTTATATATAAATCCATTCAAGTGAATCGGTAACGGTTGTTCTGTAAGTTGCTCATTTAAAAAAGCTTCACCGGATGGTGTTAAATCGTAACGATTTTCGCCACACTCCTTAATGAAATTCTTTTCAAGAAGGGAATTGACCAACTTAACAACCGTGGTTCTTTCGAACTGTTTAAAAACGCCAAAAAACTTTGACACATGAAACAAGCGACAATCCTGCAATGTTTGCGCTGTTTTTTTTCCTGTTAAGATGTGATAAATCCCAAATACCGATCTATTTCCATTCATTTTTTTTAGTAGATAAAGAAAAATAACTTGTACATAATCCAAAAATAATCAACTCCTAAAAGCAAGAATCAATCGTCATAATTTTTTTCTATTCTTATATTCTTCTTGAGAAAATGAGGAATGACACCATTATTTCCACTTTTGTTTAACTATTATTCTCTTATAATTATATAACAAGATATTACATTAACAGTTAAAAAGTCTTAAAAGTTGCTAAAACCCTTGTGTGATAAGCATTCTCAATAGATTTTCCTATTGAAATGTGTCCAATTTATTTATACAATGGGTTTAGGAAAATTAATTCCTTACCAAAATGTTTTAGCCTTACCAATATACATATTCATTTTGTTAAAGGGATTAAATATTCCACAAAAATTTGGGAGGTTTTTGTTATGGCAAAATACACAATTGTAGACAAAGATACTTGTATCGCATGTGGAGCATGTGGAGCAGCAGCTCCAGATCTTTATGATTATGATGATGATGGAATTGCATTCGTAATTCTTGATGACAACCAAGGAACTGCAGTAGTACCAGAAGACTTATATGATGATATGGCTGATGGTGTTGAAGGTTGCCCTACGGACTCAATTAAGGTTGCTGACGAGCCATTCAATGGTGACGCATTAAAGTTTGACTAATTAATAATAAAGCTTCCACATTTGTGGAAGCTTTTTATTTACTTTCTGGTTTCAAGCAAACTAATCATCGGCTAATAAAATTTGGTCTTTCTTAATAATAACCTTACCTTGCAGTTCTAGCTTCTTCAGCTGTCTCGTAACCGTCTCTCTTGAAGCACCAACAATGTTCCCCAATTCTTGATGTGTTAAATGAATCAGTTCTGTTTTAGACATCTTGTTCATCTGCCTCAATGTAGAAAGTAATCTTTCTTCTACATTTAAAGAAAGCATTTCATTTAACTTCCGTTGCAAAGAATATATTTTTTTACTCATTACTTTTATTATTCTAAAAGATAAATGAGGATGAGCTTCCACAAACCTTTCAAAAGCAATGATCGGTATCATTAGGACATCGGCTTGCTTTTTTGCTGTTGCTGTTCCTGGATATGGTCCTTCATCAAAAAAACCAGTATGAGGAAAGATCTCTCCTGTAGTTAAAATATTGATAAAAGATTCCTCTCCTTCTTCACTTAACTTACTAATAAGGACAGTTCCTTTTCCTAAAACAAATAGATAATTCCGTTCATCACCTTCTGAAAATAATACTTCTTTATCATCATAGGTCTTTTCAACAGCATGGATTAATAATGGTCTTATTTCTTCTGTGGTTAAACCAGCAAAGAATTCCATTTTTTTTAAGATCGCTTCCCAATTTTTCATCGTACATCTCCTCACAATAAAAAGATAGAGCTATTTTAATTAAAGTTTACCATTAATTGAATAGATTTTACGAATCGCTATGAAAATAAATAGACTGACACAAAAAGAATGGTCAGTCTTTCTTTAAATTAGAATAACTCTACTTCAATCCCGACAATATGTTCGAGCATTTTATCATAAGCTAATTTCGAATCCTTATTTTTTATCGCTACGAAAATAGCATAATGCTCATCATATAATTGTTTTATCTTATCTTCGTTTGAGTAGAGAAATAGCTGTCTGGCTTCGCGCATTGACTCTTGCATCGTTTCTGAAACCGTTGTCATTAATCGATATAGCATATCATTTTTTGAGGCTTTCACAATCGCCATATGAAATTTCATATCAGCTTTTTCACCTAAATCGCCATCGCCTTCTGTTTTTTTCATTTCAACTAGGATACTTTCTAGTTCTAATAAATCTTCAGACGTGCGATTTTCGGCTGCTAGCGAAGCTGCACCAGTTTCATTAAATTTACGAATTTCAAAAAGCTGTCGTATATCATCTTTTTGAAGGATATGCGGTATCATTTGATTTACCACATCAAAATCAACCTTTTTTACAAACGTTCCTTCGCCTTGTCGAATTTCAATGTAACCCATTGCCTTTAAAGCACTTAGTGCCTCCCTAATAGCGGATCTTCCTACATTAAAATCTTCAGCTAGTTGCTGTACCGATGAAAGACGATCCCCTGGCTTAACTTCCCCACTTAGAATAAGTTCCGTTAACTGCTCAGCAACAATTTCATATATTTTTTTTGGTTTTACTTGTTTAATCAAATCCCCCAGTCCTTCCACTTTTACGTTATGAAACCAACATGTCTATAAAATTCCCTCTATTATGTCAGTTAATAGATAGTCTACTAGAAAAAATTTCAAAAAATGTAGTAGAGTCACCTGATGACCCAGTTATCTAACATAAATTGTACCTATAAATTCATGAAGTTTCAAACAATTATTTTTTTTTATTCTAATTATATCAATATATTATATTATTTTGTTTCATAATACAAAATATCTAGAGCCTTTTTGTCCAACCAGTCTTTATTTTTGTATAATCGATCCTTTCAATAAATTATACAAAAAAATAACTATTAATAGGTTGGTTCATCACCCAAAAGATAGTGGTGAATTCCACTTATTAATAGTCAACTCCAGTAATATTAAAGAATTAATCCTTCTAACGCTAGTAAACTATTGTTCGCCCATATTTCTGAAAATGCTGTAAATGGTAACGGATTTGTGCCTACACCAACTTCGACTGTAAATCCTGGCCTTCCTGTTTCTTGGATAAACCAGTCTTTATATCCCCCATCACTATCAGCTGTCCTTATTGGTTCATAGGAACTTACAAGTGACAAGGCTTCCACCATTTCTTTACTTTTAGTAGGTTCTAAATTACGGTACCCCCAATAGATGACTTGCCCTTGAGAATGAAATGCTAGCACATATGCAAAATTATGTTTTTTCGTTAAATAGTATACTGCTTTTACTTCAGGCTCAGTTAATGGTGCTCTTCCACTATAATGTCTAGGCCATGGAACCTGTGGGCTTTCTTTTGCCTCAATATCCCACCCAGCTGGCCACTGGTGATTTAAATCTACTCCTCTTATATTACTCGACCAGTGTTCAAAACGTCTTGCACCCTTATTAATGTTTAATACCGAGTGAAAAAATGGATGTTCTTCATAGATCCCTTGTTGAACAAGCTCAACTCCATCTGGATTAACCATGGGCACGATATATAGTTTTACATCTTCAAATATTTTGCTCACTTGATAATGGAAAAATGGTAAATTTGATTGATAATGCTGGACAAGCTGCTTTAAAAAGATCATTAAGAATTTTGATGTCATCCACTCATTTGAATGCCAACCACCAGAGTAGAACACTTCTTTTTTTCCATTTCCGATGACAAATGCATAAATAGGCTTACCCATGACAGAATGTCCAATTTTCTGAACTGTAACTAAAGAAGAATAATATTTCCTTAAAAATGTAAGGTCTTCTTCCAAATCGCTAGGTCCGTACTCCCTATTGCATTCGTATGGTGAGTCTTTTTTAATACTTGAATTTAATCCTTCAGGGATTATAATTTGTTCACCG
The DNA here is from genome assembly GCF_001866075.3 of Anaerobacillus isosaccharinicus. Lineage (GTDB taxonomy): Bacteria > Bacillota > Bacilli > Bacillales > Anaerobacillaceae > Anaerobacillus > Anaerobacillus isosaccharinicus. The sequence goes on from NZ_CP063356.1 coordinate 4,991,295, forward strand.
GGGTAGATATACTGATGTTCATTTTGCAACTGATGATTGTTTACTAGTATATCTATTGCTCTAACTTGATATAAATGAGCAACCTTATGTATCGTGTCGCCCTCTTTCACTACATACTTTTGCAATACAATACTCCCCCTTTAAAACAACGAATGTGTAGGCTAATGGTAAAAACCAATTTTTGTTACTACCTCAAACTAATCTTTATGCATATTAGCTCTCGTTTATGAATGGTTTCTTGTCATAGCCAGGGGAGCCTTGAATTGATTTAAAACAGAAAGAGGCCAATATTGGCCTCTTTTACTTTTATGGGAAATAGTCACTTATGATTATTCTAACAATAAGCTTCTTACCATCCTGTATTTACTTTCACAAGCATTCTACATTCTACATTCTACATTCTACATTCTACATTCTACATTCTACATTCTACCCCAACGGAACTTCTTTTCGCTCGCCTTTTTCGAAAGTCATGATTGTTGAATAACCTACACTTTTGGCTAACTCAATAGCTTTATCAAAGTCTTTTCCTACATCTTCAGGTACGTGGGCATCTGATGATAGGACAATAGGAATCCCTTTGTTATAACATAGTTGTAATAGTCGTGGATCAGGGTAGAGTTGTTCCACTTGTTTTCGAAGTCCTGCTGTACTTATCTCAACACAAGTTTTAGAATTAGCAAGGGCGGTAGTAGCTCTTTCATACTGTGCTAGCAGAAAATCTTCATCTGTTGGAATGTAGTTGAAGATTTTTACTAAGTCAATATGTCCAATAATATCAAATAAATTTGATTCAGCTAGTGTAACAACTTGATCGAAATACCTAGTGTATGTTTCTTTTAAATCACGAAGGTCCCACTCGTGCTTGTACTCTCCTAAATCAATGCCAAATTCATCGATCCAATGAATTGAACCAATAACGTAATCAAAATCATAGCCTTGAATAAATTGTGCCATTTCCTCATGTTTCCCTGGGGTATAATCCATCTCAATCGACATTTTTACATCAATGTGAGCATCCCATGCTTGTTGAAATAGCTTCACATAATCCTCCATGTCGTAATATCTGCGTTCATTGACCCACGGATTACTTAAAATATTTCTTGTTTGATAGAAATGATAGGCGTGTTCAGAGATACCAAAATGTCCAATTCCTTTTGCTCTTGCTTGATCTGTAAATTGTTTTAAATAATCAAGAGTCAACGTACCTCTTTCAAGATGATTATGATAATCTGTTAACATAAAAAGCTCCTCCTCATCCAACTTAACGTATCACTTACCATATTTTGCTCAGCAAAAAATCTAACTGTTCCTCATAAGGTTTTTCTAAGAAATCAATACCTTTAGTTGTTATTTTAGCTAGTCCATTTTCTAAATAGATAAGCTCCTCAGACACAGAAACTTTGTAGTAAAATTCATACAATGAAATCGGTAATTTTTTCTTTCGGAGTAAATTATAGTTTAAAGTTCGATCAACACTTTTCCAAAAGCGTTGATGAAAAAAATCACCATGAGTGAGCCGTACTGAACCTTGCAACTTAAGCTTCGATAGCATAAAAGTAAAGCCATCTAATAAGACGACACGGTCGCTAGAAGATTTGGTTTTTTGATTTAACCATTGGACTACGTCTGCGTTTAATTCTGTTTTATTCATGTTGTTCATGTGTTAAAACCACTTTTCAAGAAGGTTATTTGTTAGTTTGACTTACTTTATATGTATGTACTAGCACTATTTTATCATAGAAAGTGTCGATTAATTATAAAATTTTCGTTACAAATTTTCTTGGACACTTGATCTCACCCACATTACTAACACTCTGCAATTATTTCTTAAGTAAACATTCATGCAAGCTATCTAAAAATGAGAATTAAACAAGAAAAGCTGCTCAAAAACTTCAACCTCAGGTGAAGATCTTGAAAACAGCCCTAGCTTATATTTATTCAGTTAACGACATCTAATAGTGTACCAATTTGAATGACGTCGCCCTTAAGTCCATTTAATTTTTTAATTCTCGAAACTGTAGTTCCAGACTGTTCAGCAATCTTCCAAAGTGTATCGCCACGTTGAACGATATATTTTCCCCTTGGTACTATTTTTAATTTTTGATCGATTTTTACTTGATCAGATGACAAGTTATTCCAGCTTATTAATTGATTAACACTTACTTGGTAACCTTTCGCAATACTCCATAAACTCTCACCTTTTTTTACAGTAATATAGAATGCTTCATCCTCTAAAAGTTTTTTTTCCTGTTCCATTGTGTGAGATACTGATGCTACTTGATACCGGTTTTTTTCGATCGCTTCTTCTGATAATACAAAAAAGTTATCTTTACCACCAATAATTTCCATTGGGTCAATTGCATTTTTTTTGGAAGTTGTCCAATTTCCTTCATGCATTTCAAAGTGCAAATGATCTCCAGAAGATCTACCTGTGTTCCCCACTATTCCAATTTTCTCTCCTTGATAAATCACGTCACCTTCTTCAACAAGTCGTTTATGTAAGTGGGCATAAACTGTTTCAAAACCATCTGAGTGGTCGATGAAGATAACATGACCATAAGTACTAGAGTAATATGACTTTGAAACAACTCCATCACTAACAGCAACTACCGTTGTCCCACGTGGTGCTGCAATATCGATGCCGTAATGCTTTCCTTTTCTCGTTCCAAATGTATCGGTTACGATACCCTCAGTCGGCCAAATATAGTCGTAATTATTGTTTGTTTCAGCAAACGAAACATTTGCACTTATAAATAAAATTCCAATTGAAAGGGCCACAGCCATTACAATTAATAACCGTCTTATATAGTCGTACATGTAATCCTCCTGTTTGTTACAATCATTTTTTCTACAATCCTATCCTATGGAAGACTGAAAAGATTTATAACTTTGTATTGACTAAAAATTTCTGTTTTTCCCAAAGAAAAAAAACGAAACGTTTATAAGATTTTCCTAAAAGCAGTTTAATTATTCATACTTATTTTTTTCAAAAAAGTGCCAGTCTCCCAAAAACTATTTTTTCAAGGTCAATTTTTAGGGTAAACTGACACTTCTTATATGATGTTTACTTTAAAAACAACTTTTCTCTCTTATCGTGTAGACGTAACTAATCTGTCTAGTTCATAAGCTCCATATACATGAACCTCAATTTTTCCTGTTTGAAGATTGGTTTCTGTGCTAATCAGAAGCGGATAATCGTAAAGATTTCGAAACTTAAAGTCTGGTCCTCCCCATGACACTGTTGCATCTCGATCTCTTGGGACATACCCAATATCTCTTGAATGACTATAGCGTTCAATAATTTCTAATCCAGCTTTATCAATAGCATTATATAATGTTGATGATGTTTGGCAGATGCCACCACCAATACCCATTACAAACTCTTGATTAACGATTTCTTTAGCCTCTTGGTAGCCTCGTTCTTTCGTTCTTTGACCAACGACTTTATTAAATGAAAAAATTTCATTTGGTCCAATTACGTAATGATCAATAGCTTGTGAAGATAGCCTTATATTTTCTGATCTACCAATAACACTAGGATTGAAATAGGTAGTATACGTACTTAACCGAGTATTTTTGATTATTTGTAAATCTTCAATCGTCACTTGTGGCTCTTCCTCATATATAGGTAGCACTAATTTTTTATTAAAATAAGATAAACTCAACATCCGTGTTATAAGTTTTTCCTCAGATAAAATCACCCTGTTCTTCCCCTCTCTTATTTCACCCTCCCTTGTAATCGTAGGATTTACGAGAGGTTGATCAATTCCCGACGCTAATTGTCTAGCTAATTGAGCTACTTTATTTTGACCTAGCCCTTTACCTTGTTGGAAACCTAATTCATCCAAATGTACATGTAGAAGCACATTATTGGTACGTCCATCAATGAGTGTCCAAATTAATTCAACTTTATTCTTTTCTTTTACTTGATGTTCTCTTATTAAATAAGCATTTCTACTTTCTTGCAACCTTTCTTCACCATTGTTATGCCCCCAAAAACACCCACTCAATAAAAAAATTGAAGATACTATTGTGATGATTTTTTTCATGATGCCACACCCCCAATTACATACGAAATAATATATGGATTGGGACAGAAACAAATGATTACTTAAATGTAAAATTTTTGAAATAATTATTTTCTTTATTTAAGTATGTAGTGAACATCTTTTCAAACAAAAAAAAGACCTAAAATCCTATAGACTTTTAGGCCTGTTCCAATACTATTTTTCTTCTTCTTTTCCTTTCTTATCGCGGAAAACTAATGCACTTCGTTCATACTCTACATCTTTGACACCATAGCGGTGGTTAATGACTCTTGCAATTGCAAAAAAATAATCAGAAAGACGATTTAAATATTTTAGAACAATTGGATTTGTTTCATCAATTTTTTGGAGTTGTACTACTAAGCGTTCAGCTCTTCTGGTGACTGTCCGACAAACATGAACTATTGCAGCTGCTTCAGAGCCTCCTGGCAAAATAAATTTTTCTAGTTCAGGTGCTTCAACAATATAAGCATCTATACGCTCTTCTAAAAATGTAACCATTTCTTCTGTAGCTTTATAAGGATATTTAGTAGAAATTAGTGCTAAATCTCCACCACAATCAAAGAGCTCATGCTGAATTTTCTCTAACTCACCAAGTATGTCTATAAAAAGTGGTTGATCAAGTTTCGTTACCGCAAGTCCGACAAAACTGTTTAATTCATCAGTCGTACCATATGCTTCTACACGGATATGATCTTTGTCTAATCTCCCCCCAATAACACTTGTTTTTCCTTCATCACCTGTTCTTGTATATAATTTCATTTTCTCATCGCCTCCCTATTCTTTTAACACTTGCTGTAGACCATACCAAATCAATGAAACTTTTGCTGAATGAAATGTTAACTCTTGAAAACAACGCCCTACTTCATCACGAATCAATCGTTGCTGCTTTTCAATTGGTACTACGCCCTTGCCAATATCCGTACCAATGATAATTACGTTTCGATTACTCCCTTGTTCTTCCCAAACTAATAAATTTTGGAGCCAGTTTTGAAACGAAGGAAGAACAAGCTTATTATCTTTAATAAGTTCAATAATCACTTGCTCAACCCCTTCAATTACAAGGTAATTCGTTGTTATATTTGTTAAATTTAGTTCAAGAACGTTTCTACTTTGCTGATAGCCGTTTAACCATTGGCAGTTTCTATCGTTTAATTGTAAATTTTTTATGACCCAATTCTTTTTACCGTGAAAGGCTCCACCAGTGATGAAATGCATCCATTTTCTCCTTTCAACAGATGGCGTTGCCATGTTAAGCGATAACCGCTAAAATGCTTCACTTCCCAATCCCACCATTCTTTTTTTGTTGGTGATAAAGCCGTTAGTAATAGTCGAATTGGCCCGCCATGGCTTATTAGAAGAAGGTTGCGATACCTTTGTTCGAGACAAGCTGTGACGATTTCATACCAACATTCCATTACTCGAGACTCAAATTGATGAAACGCCTCTCCCTCTGGGGGCACCATGTGAAACGGATCGTCTATCCATTTTTGGTAATGTCGTTGACTTTTTAGATCTTCATATGTTTTTCCTTCCCATAAGCCAAAATTTATTTCTCTTAAGCGGTAATCTTCTTTTGGTTTTTGCAAAGGAGCAAACATCTTTGCGGTTTGTGTGCAGCGTTTTAAGTCGCTTGAATAGATTGCGTCAAAGGTAACGTCCAGATTACGATTAAGGCCTACTTGAGCAACATCCTCATCAAGGCTGACATCTGTCCAACCAATATATCGTTTCTCCTGATTTGCTTTTGTTACCCCATGACGAAGGAGAGTAACAGATACAACGTCATCCATAACCAAAGTTCGCCTCCTTCCACACTAGCACCTAAAGTATCTCCGGTAATCCCTCCAAAAACGTGGTGATCTATTTTTGCTGATACATAATAGAAACTGACACTACTTAAGAATAAAACAGATACATAAATGAGTAAGTGCTGAAAAAAGATGATTATCCCTAAAAAAAGTGTTAAAAGCATGATGAGATAACTTAAGCTATCTTTTTTCTTAATATATTTTTGCATTGCGAAAGCCATTCCTTCTTGTCTCGCAAGCTTACCAAAATACAACTTCATTCCTAAACTCATTCTTGTAAAAAACGGGATTAACGCAACTATTATAAATTGTTTTACACTAAGTAGAGTAATGACTTCATAGATCAATACAAGCTTCCAAGCTAGTAATAAAAAAACAGAAATAGCCGCAAATGCTCCTATCCTCGAATCTTTCATAATTTCTATCTTTTCTGATCGACTTTTATAAGAGAAAAAGGCGTCACTTGCGTCCATCCAACCATCTAAATGGAGTCCACCCGAATAAACAATCGTTATAGTAGCGATTAGCAACGTTAAAACTATAGGAGAAACCGCTGTCCATTCTGTCATGACAAACAATAGAGAGAAAATCAGTATGCCTAAAAACCCGCCAACAATTGGATAGCTCATCACAGATATTCGCACTTGTTCCTTTTCATATGGAACCTGTTTTTTGAGTGGGATCGTCGTTAATAATTGAAATGAAAAAATAGTGCCTTCAATGACTGTTTTCAACATTTTGTTTTTTCTCCCCACTGTTGAACGATTTCAATCATTTTAGGGATATCTAAATACCGCTCAACAAATTCTCCTAACTGTTCATATGCTAGATGTTTTTTTCGTTCGTAAATTAATGCGTTCTCAAGTTCTATTTTCTCTAATTTTTTGTCTGCTCTAATTTGATTTAACCAATAGTTGCGCCACCGATCATTATGAAAAAGGTGATGAAAATACGTTCCAATTACCTTCCCGTTTGAATGGTAGACACCTTCTTCTACAAAATCATTTGTTTTGATAAAAGCTGAATAGGACGAATTATTATATGAAAGCATCTTTGTTTGACCAAGGTGGATTTCATAACCATCAACATCAATTTCGGTATCGGCAATCGTAATTTTTCCTTTGCTGTGCTTTACAAGTTTTTTTTCTTCAAATTGTGTAGAAATTGGAAGAAGCCCTAATCCATCTACTTGAAAACCTACAACACTTGTATCTGTTCCAGCTTTATCTATAATTTCTTTGCCTAATATTTGATAGCCGCCACATATTCCAATTATTCGCCCCCCGTCGTTTACATAACGAATAATAGCCTCAGCGACTTTGTTTTCTCTTAGATATTTCAAGTCATTAATGGTGCTCTTTGTTCCCGGAATGATGACAGCATCAGGAACACCTAAGTCTTCACCACGTTCGACAAATCGTAGGGAGACATCTTTCTCAAAGCGAAACGGTTCTAAATCGGTAAAATTTGATACAAAAGGTAGTTTAATCACTGCTATATCTAGGCCACGTTTTTCTTTCGTTACATAGTGAGGAATAGCTAAACTATCTTCTGATTCAATGGCTAAATCACGCATATACGGAACGACACCTAAAACTGGTTTTCCCGTATAGGACTCAATCCACTCGACACCACTATCAAACAGTGAAAGGTCCCCTCTGAATTTGTTAATAATAATACCCTTGACTCTTTTCCTTTCTTCTTCTGATAAAAGCTGCAGCGTTCCAACAACGCTTGCAAACACTCCACCTCGATCAATGTCGGCAACGAGAATGACTGGGATATCTAGTATTTCAGCAACTTTCATATTCACAATTTCACGATCATTTAAATTAATTTCAACAGGACTTCCAGCGCCTTCGACAACTAAGTAGTCAAACTGTTCGGATAATTTTTCTTTTGATTGTTTTATTGCTTCCAACCCTAATTCATAAAATTGCTGCCGATAATCTTTACCCGAAAGAGTACGCCATGGTTTTCCAAAGTAAATAACCTCAGAAGTACAATCATTACTTGGCTTTAATAAAATTGGATTCATATACACCGACGCTTCAACATTTGCAGCTTCAGCCTGAATTCCTTGTGCTCTACCAATTTCCTCTCCTTTGTTTGTTACGTAGGAGTTATTCGACATATTTTGAGATTTAAAAGGAGCAACTTTAAGCCCTTGCTCTTTAAAAAGTCGACATAGAGCTGTACAAAGAACACTCTTTCCAACATCAGAGCTTGTACCTTGAAGCATAATTCCTTTCATTTTCATCACGCCCTTTCAACCTAAGAGGGATTCCAGCTTCCACTAAATAAACAGCATTTGCGATTTCAACAATTTTTTGATGTAATAAGCCGATTAATTTCATATATGATAAAGTTGCTGCGTCGTAGGAAGTTCCCCCATTTAACAATTCATTTGAGACTAAAAGTATAGTCACGTTGTTTTTTTTTACCTCGGTTAAAAATGAACTAATTCGCTTAAAAATTTTCTGCCGGTACTCTGGGTCATTCCACATATCAATTTCAAAAAACAATTCGTTTGCCACAAGCGTTGTTAGGCAATCAACTAATACAACGTGATGTTCTCTAAAATTAGGTAGGATGTGTTCTAGTTGGGTTGATTGCTCCCAGGTTTCCCATTCTAAGCCACTTCGTCCCCGGTCCTCTTGGTGCTTTTCAATTCTCATTTTCATTTCTGAATCATATATTTTACTAGTAGCGACATAAATGAGCTTGTTTCGATCAGATGTTAAGAACGAGCTCGCCAGTCTCTCGGCAAATGCACTTTTACCACTTCTAACTCCTCCTGTAATAAAAACTAGCATCGCTCTTTCCACCTTTTTAAAGCGTTTAATAAACGATTATTTTCCCCAACAGATTTTATCGCTAGCCGAATATAGCGACCATCTAAAGATGAAAAATTATATGTATGACGCGGAATAATGCCGCTTTCAATTAAAAACTTTATAAGGGGTAAACAATCTTCGTTCTTATCTCTTTCTTTTAGTAAGTAGAAGTTTACTTTAGAGTTCGAGATTTCATATCCAAGTTGTCTTAATTGCGGAAAAACTCGTCCGCGTTCTGACTTCATAAATTCTTGAACTTCCCTTACATAACAACTATCTTTTAAACATTCGTAACCTATTTGTTGAGCAAGACCGTTTACACTCCATGGATTTTGTAATCGACTAATTTTCCTAACTAAAGTAGGATTGGCTGCCATAAATCCTAAACGAAGACCCGCTATGCCATACATTTTTGTTAATGAGCGTAACACAATTAAATTTGAGTGCTTCTGTACTAAGTTTATGAGAGTATTTCCTTCTTCTTGAAAATCAAAAAAAGCTTCGTCAATTACTACGGTAACGCCTAATAAAGCTAATCTTTCAATTAAGTTCTGTAATTTCTCTAACGAATAGGCTATTCCTGTAGGATTATTTGGGTTACAAATAAATAATAATTGTTTGCTCTTACATCGATGATAGATATCTTCCACATCTAACCGCCAAGGCTTGTTTATGACAAGTCCCTCTACCTCACAATTAAAGGCCTTGCAAGCATCACGATATTCAGAAAAAGTTGGTTCAACGATCGCCACTTCTTTCCCTTGAAAATACATTGCAATTAAAAAAATCAATTGCGCAGCACCGTTTCCTACGAGTAGTTCATTAGCAGTGAGCCCTTCCTTTTTGGCAATTAAAATCTTTAACTGTTCTGACGTAGGGTCGGGGTACTTCGTGATCGTCTCTAGATAATCTCTCCAATTAGCTTCAATGTTTTTTTGCAGTGGAAAAGGGGTAGTATTAACACTAAAATCAATGGCTTCCTCTTGTAGTTGTAGTTTTAATACCTTCGTTAAATGTCCAGGATTAGCACCGTGATTAGGAAATTGCATAAATAAGACCTCCAATCAACCATAAAAAAATAACAAAGCCAATACAAGTCCGCATCATGATTCGATTACAAACGATTATATGTTCACTATGTAGCGAAGTTAGTGGATCTCCCATCTTTGCTCTTAGAGACTCGATGCCTTTATACGTATTTCTACCACCAAGTTGTACGGCCAAAAGACCTGCCATCGCCGCTTCAAGCCAACCGCTATTTGGACTTGGATGTTTTCTTGCATCACGCAATAAAATGTTAAAGCAATTATGCTTGTTACTTTCTAGTGGCTTATTAAAAATTAGCATGATTGACCCTGAAATACGACTAGGTAAATAATTTAATACATCATCAAATCTAGCTGAAGCAAAGCCAAACTCTGAGTAGCGTTCGTTCCTATAACCAACCATTGAGTCGCAAGTATTAACGGCTCTATAGAGGATGGCTAATACCCCGCCACCAAAAAATGCATAAAAAAGCGGAGCTGTTATCCCATCACTTGTATTTTCCGCTACAGTTTCCACTGCTCCACGAACAATTTCTCCCTCATTTAAATTCTCAGTATCTCTACCTACAATCATTGCTAGATTAGCTCTTGCTCTTACAAAATCTCCATCTTTAAGTGGTTGGTAAACTTGAAGAGCAGCTTCCTTTAATCCTTTTGTAGCAATCGTTGTAGAGATAATAAAGGATTCAATGAACAAGCCAAAATACCAATTAAACTTATATGCTAAAAATAAGATCGACCAAACGATTAGCACTATAATTGTTAAATAGACGAGTAAAAATATGACACCTCTAAGCTTTCGCTTTGTCCCCTTATTCAAAAAGCGTTCAAATAAAGAGATTAATTTCCCCATACCCCTAACAGGGTGTGGTAACCACCTAGGATCACCGATTATTAAATCAATGATAAAGGCTAGCGTTAATGCTAATAAATGCGTTTCTATACTCATTAACATAACAGTCTCTCCTTATTACGGCGTATGGCTTCAATCGTTGCTTCATAAACTGCTAACCCAATCGTTTTTCCTAAAGAAGTTATCGTACCAGCATAAGGATAATCGTTCCCGGTTTGTGTTGCTGCAATCATAATACTGTCTGTTGAAGTCCCAGTAGCAATGGTTTGCGTGATTGAATCTCGAACTTCTTCATCATGCATTGCTTTTACCTTAGCTTCGGTTGCAGTCATCATTGCTTGAACAAAAGCTGCTTCTTTTAGATTACCTTCAATAAAAACCCATGTATTAATTGTACCAACTTTACTTTCTTGTTCATGATGATAGTAAGACCTCGAGGCATCAACTGCATTAGATAATCCAGCTGTAACCATAACAAACACGGAAAAATCTTCTTCAGTCTTATGAACAAACGAGGCATCCTCGAGCTTAGCAGCTGTCATCATTCCAACTGTTTCGGTAGGGTCAATGTTTCTAGCAGTTAAATACGTCTTAAATTCTGCTTGGGGATCATCACAGTTATAATTTTTATCAACATGTCTATTTACAAAGGTCGACTCCCAGCTAAAACCTGCTCCGATTACCGCAGATGATAATGTTTTAAACTGGATTGGACTTTGAATAATGACGGTTTCGCTAGATTCGGTAATAGTTAAATTTCGAAGAATTTCTCGATTAAGATTAGCTTCATTCCTAGGGAGTAGGCTAATTAATGGCTTTGGAACGACTGGATGCTCCTTTCTTGTCAATGAAGTCTGGTAAACCTGTTCTAGTTGTCCTTCCTCCATAACAATACTTGGCTTATTTAAATCTATTTGTCTCCCAGTATCTAATAGTAAAATTCGATCACAATAAAGACTTGCCATATTTAAATCATGTAATATTGCAATAACTGTAAGCGATTTTTTTCTTGTCCATTCTCTTAAAGAATCTAATAAGCTAACTTGAAAGGATATATCTAGATGGTTAGTAGGTTCATCTAGAAGAAGAAGATTAGGTTCTTGAGCTAAGGCTCGAGCAAGCAAAACCCTTTGTTGCTCCCCACCACTTAAAGAGTGAAGATATTTTTCGCTAAACTGTAAAACCTGTGTTTGCTTCATCGCCTCATTGACAATCAACTCATCTTGTTTATCTTTCCCACGGAAAAAACCTTTTTGATAAGGGTATCTCCCCAAACAAACGATGTCCTTTACGCAATACGTAAAGGATGTTTCGGTATTCTGTGAAAGAACGGCAATTTCCCGGGCAAGTTCTTTTGATGAATAGGAACTGAGCGGTCGCTCATTAAGTAACACTTCACCGTTATTAGCGGGTAAGAGTCCACTAATTAATTTGAGTAATGTCGTTTTACCGCTGCCATTTGGCCCCAGGATACCAAGTACCTCACCTTTTCCAACAGAAAAAGATATGTCCTTCACGATATCTACGCCGTCATAACCACCCGTGAGATGTTTGACATCTAGTAACATGATGCGCCTCCTTCATTAGGCTAAACTCTCCTTGCCTTAAACAAAATAATACCAAAAACAGGACCTCCAATTAAGGCGGTAATCACACCAATTGGGATTTCTGTCGGAGAAATGACCGTTCTTGCCAAAAGATCTGCTAAAATTAAAAATGCTCCCCCACAAATCGTAGCTAACGGCAATAAATGTTTATGGTCAGCTCCCCACAATAACCTAACTAGATGCGGAATAACTAATCCAACAAAGCCAATTGTACCAGAAACTGCAACCGCTGAACCTGTTAATAATGCTGCCCCTAGTAGGATAAGTAATTTCCTCGTTTGGATATTGACACCTAAATGTTTCGCTGTTTCTTCTCCGAAACTCAAGGCATTTAATTCTCGACAATTAAATAGCAGCATCAATGTCCCTAAAATGAAAAAGGGGATTTGTAATTTTACGTATTCCCAGCCCCGCATTGAAACACTACCCATTAACCAGCCAATGATTTGTCTTAATTCTTCGCCAGTTAAGGCTATCATTAGGGATATTAGTGAACCTAAAAACGAACTAAAAATAATCCCTGTGAGAATAATCGTCTCAACTGCCATATGGCGATTAATTAATTTGGCAAAAGAAATGACGAGAAGCAATGTTAAGAAACCTAATAAAATACTAAAGATTGGTAATGTCATTTTTCCTAGAAAAGGAATAGTAATACCAAAAAAGAGGACGATCACAGCTCCTAGTGCAGCTCCAGAGGAAACACCTAACGTATATGGGTCTGCTAACGGATTTTTTAAAAATCCTTGAAAAGCTGCTCCCGCAAGTGCTAAAGAAGAACCTACGAACATCGCTAGTAAAACCCTTGGGAGACGAATGTTCCAAATAATATTTATTAACATCGGTTCAACGTGATCTAATAGAGGTGCATAAACCACCTTTCCAATTATAACCATTATTATATTACTAATTGGAATTGAAACACTGCCAATTGAGATACCAATTAGCAGTGAAAATAATAGAAGAGAAATAACTATAATATATGGAACAACTTTATTAGTTGTTGAAAACTTCTGGGTAAATGAGTTTTGCAAGCTCCTCTACTCCTTCAGCCAAACGAGGTCCTGGTCTTGATAATGTATCTGAATTAACATCAAAAATTTGTTCTTTTTCAACAGCAGTAACTGAAGTCCAACCAGCACGTTCCATTATTTGTTCCTTAGGATTTTCAACGTAATATCCATAGGTAGTGACGATGACATCAGGATTCATCACAATAATATCTTCTTCATTGAATTGACCCCATCCTTCGGTTTCATGGGCACCATTAATTACATTAATCGTTTCAAGAATTTCATGCATAAATGTTCCTTTTCCTGTTGTCCATAGTGTTGGATCAATTTCAATCCAAACTGTAAGTCTTTCATCAGCAGAAATTTTTGATACTTTCTCAATCACTGATGCAAATGCACCTTGTAAATCACTTATGATAGCCTCACCATTTTCAGCATTACCAGTTACTAGAGCAACTAGATTAATAGCTTCATAAACACCTTCAAATGATTCTGAGTTTGGTACGACGACAACTGGAATACCTGCTTCTCGAACTTGATCCAATTTATCTCCTGCAGAATATAAACCACCTTCATGGGCTAACACTAAATCCGGCTGTAATGATAATAATATTTCAAGATCGAAGTCCATTTGCCCAACAGACGGTAGCTCTAACGCTTCTTGAGGATAGTTACACCAGTCTGAACGTGCAATGACCATGTCACCTGCTCCGACAGCAAATAGCGTTTCTGTTACACTTGGCATTAACGATACAATTTTCATAGGTTTAGTTGCTAAGGTCACTTCATTGCCAATAGCATCTGTAATTGTTAATGGATATTCCTCAACCTTGTCTACTGCGTCATCAACTTCTGTTTCTGTTTTAACTTCAACCTCTGCTGGCTCCTCTTGTTTTGCAACATCTGAACTAGTACAACCGACTAGTAAATTTGCCGCGAAAAAGATTGATAATAATAGCAGCATCCATTTCTTCATCTTCATTCCCCTTTTCTATTCATTATGGCAAATCAATACTTTTTGAAAAAGAAAAAGTTCCCGGCAACGGGAACTTTGGTTAGTCAGATATATGCAAAGTCATAAAAAAACAACTATGAACATAACCGCTTGACCTTTTCCTCGAAGGCTTCACATCTATTCTTTAAGGCAGGTCTCCTGACTTACGCATTCACAAATGTTTCTCCTTCCCATCATATGGACAGTGGATAAATAAAACATTCTAGCGTTTTACAGTGGCGGGACCGTGCTGGATTTACACCAGCTTCCCTATTAACACTTCACCTAAATAAAGTGACCTTAAAGATGTATGATTGATTTACTAATCCTATTATACATAATTAATCCTATTTGAGAACAGCATTTTGTCTTCTTTTTCTAAATTATGTTATAATTTATTTGTTATATACTATTTTTTATTGGAGGTTTTTGTAGATGGGAGTAGAAGAACATCGAAAAGAAGCACCGAAATCTGTTAATGTTATGATTATCACTGTTTCAGATACGAGAACAGAAGAAACAGATAAAAGCGGACAGCTAATAAAAGATTTATTATCAGAAAATGGTAGCTACAATGTTGTTGATTATCATATTGTTAAAGACGAATATACACAAATTCAATCGTTAATTCGTGAGGCGTCTGAACGTCCAGAGGTTGAAGCAGTCTTACTTAACGGAGGTACTGGAATTACATTTAGAGATACTACATATGAAGCTGTAAGAGACATGCTAGATAAAGAAATGCCTGGTTTCGGAGAGATTTTCCGTTACTTAAGCTATGCTGAAGACATCGGACCAGCGGCTATTTTAAGCAGAGCAATTGCCGGTGTACGTGGGGCAACAGCTATATTTTCCATGCCAGGATCTTCTGGCGCAGTGAAACTTGCCATGAACAAACTAATCGTTCCAGAATTAGCACATGTTATGCGTGAGATTTATAAGGACGCAAAAAAATAAAAAGAGAAGAAAAATTCCATCAAGGAATTTTTCTTCTCTTTTTTAATGTAAAATTTAAAATGTAGAATGTAAAATTGACGAAAGTCTCGCTTCGAAGCGTTTCTTTCAACATTCAACATTTTACACTCTACATCCTACATTCTAAATTGTTTCATACGAAACAATTTCATTCGTCGAAAAGTCTTGTTATTCTTCATTTTTCGAAGGAATAAAAAAGGAAAATGTCGTTCCTTCGTCTAATTTGCTATGGACTGAAACGTGACCGTTATGGGCTTCGACGATATTTTTAACAATTGCTAACCCTAGTCCTGTCCCTGATCTTCCACGAGTTCTAGCCTTATCTGCTTTATAAAAGCGTTCAAATACAAATGGCAAATCTTCTTCAGGAATTCCTGAACCAGTATCACGTATATCAAATTTAATTCCATCTCTAAGTGGTGAAACGACTAAAGTTACCGTTCCTTGATCACTTGTATGGCGCATTGCATTATCAATTAAATTGGTTAATACTTGCTCAATACGATCTGGATCAACCATTATTACATCTTCAACTACAGCAATTTCAGCTTTTAGCTCTATATTTAGATCCTTCGCCATACCTTGGAATTTTCGTAATACTCTTCTCGCGAATTCTCTAATATTAATTGGTTCAATATTTAGTTGAATGTGACCAGCTTCCATTCTTGCCAGATCTAAAAGTTCGTTTACAAGGCGGCCCATTCTTAGCGATTCGTCGTAAATAATTTGAGCCAATTCTTTCATTTCTTCTTCCGAACCTGCCACATCATCGATAATTGCTTCACTATATCCTTGAAGCATAGCTATTGGTGTGCGCAGTTCATGTGAAACGTTGGCGATGAAGTCTTTTCGTAATTTATCATGCAAGCGCTCTTCAGTCATATCACGAAGGACAGCTACAGCTCCCCTGACAAAGTTCTCGTCATAAAGAGGTGTCATTAATACAACCCATGTTCGTCCTTGAACGTCCACTTCCGCCATCTGCTCTTTCTCAACGGCTACAACTTGTTGAAATAGTTTTTTTATAGCTTTTGGTAAATCATCTGTAAGGTCGGTACTCTCAACACTTTGCTCAAAATGCCACGCTTGAATAAATTGCTTAGCAGGTGGATTTGTAACAACAATTGAACCTTTTCGGTCTAATGTAATAACTCCGTCTGCCATACTACTTAGAATTCTCGATAATTGTTCTTTTTCTTGATTTAGTGCCGTTAAATTCGTATTGAGAACTCGTCCCATACGATTAAAAGCCATTGCCAGTGAACCGATCTCGTCTCGTGTTAAGATCGGTACTTTCGTATCGAAATTTCCTTTTGCTACTTCTAAAGATGCTTGACGCATCTTCCTTAGCGGTGCTGTAATACGAGTTGATAAGAAAAAGGCAAAGATCGTTGTTAAAACAATGGCAATTCCAGCACCTAAAAAGATAATATTTTTTGTTTGGGAAGCGGCTTCTTCAACAACTTCTAAATATTGATAAACATATAGAACTCCTGTACGATTTTGAACAAGTTCGACAGGCATTCCAACGACTAAGACTTCATTATGAATTTGCTCCCCATTTAAAAGGAATGGAAAGTCTCCCCTTGTAATGACAACATCTTTATTTGTAATTACTTTGGATAACTCTGGATCTGTCTGGAATAACTCTACTGGGATTTTTTCATTCTCGTATGGATAATACCAAAACTCGTCCCCATCTAAGACTAAGAGCAATTTCATCGTATAATTATCAATAATCCGCTTAGTTGTAGAAAGAGCAGCTTCCTCAGTTTCATATTCCTCTAAAATTGAGGCAATCATAATCGCATGATTTGTTAGCTGCTCCTCAGCTTGGTCAGTATGAAACTTTTCAAAGTATTGTAACAGCATAATTGTTAGTATCGTTAAAACAACCATTACCAACGATAAAATGGTAAACCAAAGCTTCCCTACTACACTTCTCCAAAACATTACTCTTTCACTGCCTCAAACTTATACCCTACACCCCAGACAGTAGAAATCATCGCAGCAGCTTCAGGCGAAATGCGATTTAATTTTTCACGTAGACGTTTAATATGTGTGTCTACTGTACGTAAATCACCGAAAAACTCATAATTCCAAACATCTTTTAATAACTGTTCACGGGCAAAAACTTTATCAGGTGATTGCGCTAAATAATAAAGTAACTCGTATTCTTTTGGA
The DNA here is from genome assembly GCF_001866075.3 of Anaerobacillus isosaccharinicus. GTDB lineage: Bacteria > Bacillota > Bacilli > Bacillales > Anaerobacillaceae > Anaerobacillus > Anaerobacillus isosaccharinicus. Next base: position 5,008,664 of record NZ_CP063356.1, read on the forward strand.
GTTAAACTAATTTCAGAGCCATCTACTGTTACACGGTGAGCATCATTATCAATAGTTAAATGTGGAAATACTAACACATCTTTTGTCGATGTTTCTGTTTGTAAAAATTTCGTCGAAGAAGATCTTCTTAAAAGTGCTTTTACACGAAGAACAACTTCTCTCGGACTAAATGGCTTAACAATATAATCGTCTGTTCCAGCTTCAAATCCTTGGACTCGATTTGCTTCTTCACCTTTAGCTGTTAGCATAATAATAGGTGTTGCCTTAGACTTACGAAGTTCATGGCAAACTTCAATGCCATCCATTCCTGGCATCATAATGTCCAATAAAATTAAATCATAATTATTTTCAACTGCCATACGGAGTGCAATTTCCCCGTTTTCGGCATCTTCAACTTCATAATTTTCTCTTTCAAGATACATTTTTAAAAGACGACGAATACGTTCCTCATCATCAACTACTAAAACTTTTGCTTCCTTTGACATCACTAACTCCCCCTCAAGCTTAAAAAGTACGTATAGAAATTATAATCATACTTACTATAAGTATATTACATAATAATATATTTTAACATAACATCTAATTTTAACTATAATAATTTGTCAATTTCCGACCTTTTTTCGTTTAAAGATAATTATTTATTGGAATTATAAAAAAGCTTTGGGTAATTGTAACCACCCAAAGCTTTCAAAAAATTAAATAAAATTCACTCAATTACGCATACGAATGCAAACCTGCAATAACTAAGTTCACGAAAATTAAGTTAAACATAATAATTGCAAAGCCGATGACACATAACCATGCTGATCTTTCTCCAAGCCAGCCACGCGATAATCGCAAATGAAGATATGCAGCGTAAAATAAAAACGTGATTAATGCCCAAACCTCTTTTGGATCCCACGCCCAGAAACGTGTCCATGCTATTTGTGCCCAAATCATTGCAAATATTAATCCACCTAAAGTAAAGATTGGAAATCCGATTGCAATCGCACGGTAGCTAATTTCATCTGCAACTTGTGGACTCACGCCACGAAGCAAGGGTTGAATTAATTCTCCTACTTTTCTTCTCGTTATAAGTCGAATAAAATAGTATAAAACTAATCCAGAAAATAAAGACCAAATGACTGTATTTAAATCGCCACTTTTAATATTAGGATGAACATTAAAGAAAGGAGACATTCTTCCTTCTGTCAGAAGGACGCTTTCGTTAGGTCCTACAAGAGCTGGTAGGTTATAAGCCATTTCAGTCTCGATTCCTTTTTCGTTTATATAAGAAAATTGAGCTTCGTAATTTAGCGCATTAAAGGTAGAAGTAATTAAGATAAAGCCAATAACACTTATGAGCGAATACAAGACAAATTCAATTGCTTTCACTTGCTTGTCATTCTTCTTGAAATCAATAACTCTTAATAAATAAATTAATCCACCTGCGAAACCTATTGCTAATATCCCTTGTCCTAGGGCCGTAGTAATTACGTGGATTTTCAACCAATAACTTTGCAAGGCAGGAATTAGTGGTGAAATCTCACTTGGAAACATCGATGCGTAGGCAATAATTAGCATGACAATTGGCATCGTAATAAAACCTAATACGTTCAGTTTGTAGATAGGATAAATAATGACGAAAGCAAGAGCCATCATAATCCCAAAGAAAGTAGTGTATTCAAATAAATTACTAACAGGAGCATGCCCTGCAGCAATCCACCTTGTGATAAAATAACCCAGTGAAAATAAAAGCGCAATAACAGATGATATATAGCCTAATAGCGCAGATTTGTTTTTTTCTTCACCAGCTTTATTTTTAAACTTCTTTCCTGTTAACGACACAGCAAAAAGAATTGTAGAAGCTAAATAAACATAAAAGGCTATTAATAATAAATTACTACTTAACTCAGCCACTACTTGACCTCCTTTTATAATGTAAAATGTAAAATTTATAATGTAGAATAAACGAAAGTAATGCTTCGAAGATTAGTCCTCACTAATTCTACATTTTACATTCTTAATTCTACATTTTTTTCTCTTCTTCCTCGACCTTATCAACTGGCATTGTAAGTTGGGTGGATGTGACGATTGTTTCAATATCTTTTTTCAAGCCATACCAGTTTTTGTTTGTATGGGCTGATACCCAAAGTTCATCGTTTATCTTTTGGATCCAAATACGACGATGTGTCCAATACATCCCCTGGGTTAGACCGATCATAAAAATAATCCCACCAACAATTAAAATACCTAATGTATGGTCTTTGCGGACAACTAAGTTCGTCACATGGTTCATATCAATGTCAACAAACCGCATCCGATGTGTATTTTCCCCGTTTATATCTTGATTCGTTTGAATCCCAACAAAGGAGATTTCACCTGCTTCATTTTCAGGAGTGATCATCTTAAAAATGAAAGCTGGATTATTTGGTATTCTTGATCTAGATGCAGGAGTCCGGTTGTCATCAAAATGAAAATCAGGGAAGTATTCAATTATTTCTATCAAGTAGCCGTTACCTAAATCGTAAATAGAACTAGGGTCATACGTAGAAACATCAATTCTACCTAAACGCTCACCTGTTTTTAACTCTTCTAATTCAAAACTCATTTGACTTATTTCATTTTGCTTAAAGGCGTATTGATATAAGGCAAAACTATTGAACTTAAATGGGTCATTCACTCGAATGTCATGTCTAGCAACTTCCACTAATTCTGGTTCTCTTCCAACGACACCGTCGTCAACTCTCTTGAACAACGTAGCCGAAGTTTGATATGTTTTCACAACAGGGCTTCCTGCCCTTACTAATGCGTCCTGGAACCTGGCGTCTGCATCATCATAAAAATCAACAGTAAACTTGTCGTTCCTAAGAAAAAATTCTCCATCTGTACCACGGACAACAACTGTTTCTCCTTCTCTAACCCAAATGTTATCATCAACATACATGCCAGGGAAGAATCGAAGCATGCAACCTATTAAAAAGACAATTAAGCCAATATGATTTACATAAGGGCCCCATCTAGAAAAGCGTCCTTTCTCAGCAACGATATTTCCCTCTTCTTCGAATATTTCATATTTCTTTGATTTTAACAGTTGTTTTGCTTGATCAATTGTTTCAGCCTGATTATCAACCTTTGAAACACCATGAACTCGTTGTCTTTGCAAAAAACCTTCATGACGAGTAACACGCTGTGTTTTTAAAGCCCTGTGTAGCGGAACCACACGATCTAAACTACAAATAATTAACGAAACTCCTAACGATGCAATTAAAAGCATGTACCACCAAGAGCTGTATAAATTATGAAAACCAAATGAATAATATAATTTCCCTAAAGTTCCGTACTCATCTTGATAAAATAAACTTGGATTAGATCCTGGTGGAATGTAAAATTCCTGTGGGAAAATCGTTCCAATACTTGATGCTAATAGCGTTATTACGATAATCCATATTCCTACCTTTACACTTGAAAAGAAGTTCCAAATCTTATCGATAATCGTTTTATTATACGATTGCGAACGTCTAGCTACACCTTCATACCGCATATCCAGCAATTCTTTTCCTTCTTCAAAAAAAGGTTTTCCGCATGATTCGCAAATAACTGTGCCGTATGGATTTACATGTCCACACTCACATTTTACTTTTTCCATTTATGACACCTCATTGTGGAGTTGGCAAGATTTTTTGAACATAGTTTTCTACCATTTGTTCTGTTAATCCGCCAATTCTACGTTCAATGACAACTCCGTTTTCATCTATTAAAAAAGTAGCGGGTAGTTCTCTTACACCATAAACTTGACTGACTTGTAATCCGCGATCTAATAAAATCGGGAAGGTTAAGCCGTAACGCTGAACAAATCTCTCAATAGCCAAAGGAGCTTCGTCAAAGTTCACAGCAATAATTTCAATTCCTTGATCTTTATACTGTTGGTAACTATTTTCCATATATGGCATTTCATCACGACATGGTGGACAAACAGTAGCCCAAAAGTTTAAAAAGACGCCTTTTCCCTTTAAATCGGCTAATTCAATTTCGTTTCCCTCTAAATCTGTTAACACAAAGTTAGGTGCCAAGTCCCCTACACTAACAATATCTTTTTGGTTTAAAAAGCTTGTATAAAATGTGTAACCTAAAGCTATAGTTATGCCAAGAAGTACGACGAGGCGGGTAATAAAACGACGGTTTTTCATGTTGGACCTCTCCTCCCCCTAAACTTTTATCTCTCAACCTAATCTATATTAACACTATTCTAACGTTAGAAACAATTAATTGTTCTTCTTTTTTTCTGCCATTTCACGTAACTGCTTTACCTCATGTGGTCGTAGCTCTCTTGCTTCTCCAGTGTTTAAACCTTTTAACGTTAAAAACCCATACATTTCACGTTTAAGCTTTAAAACTGGGTGGCCAATTGCCTCAAACATGCGGCGAACTTGGCGATTTTTACCTTCATGAATTGAAATTTCAATAATTGAAGTTCCCGTTTTTGGATTACCAGACACAAATTTCACTCTAGCAGGAGCCGTTTTCCCATCTTCTAACATGATGCCTCTTTCAAGCAATTTTAGTTTTTCACGACTAGGAACACCTTGAACTTTTGCTACGTACATTTTTGTCACTTTATATTTAGGGTGCATGAGAATATTAGCGAACTCACCATCATTTGTTAGCAACAACAAGCCCGAAGTATCATAATCTAATCTCCCTACTGGAAACAGGCGAAATTCATTACTAAAAAAGTCAGTTACTACTTTTCTCCCTTTATCATCACTTACACTAGAAATAACTCCTGTTGGTTTATACAATATATAATAAACAGGCTCTTCCCGGTCAATAGGGACCCGATCTACTTCTATTTTATCTTTTCTAGGTGTTACCTTAGTTCCTAACTCTGTAACAACCTCACCATTCACTGTTACTCTACCTTCACTAATAAGCTCTTCTGCTTTCCTTCTTGATGCAACCCCTGCTTGAGCAATTACTTTTTGTAAACGTTCCATACCTTCCACCTCATACATATCTTAAAATTTTTTTATACCATTTTTCAAGGAAACTGACTTCCTTAATGTAAAATGTAAAATGTAGAATGTTTTGAAAGTGTTGCCTCGAAGCTTTCCTTTCATCTAATTCTACATTCTAAATTTTTCATTCTACATTTAAAGCAGCATTACCTATTATAAGCAATACTACCATGTTTTTAACAACTTTATTTTTTATTGTCCCCATTTTTCACAAAAAAAAGAAAGACTTACGTATTGTAAGCCTTCAAATTGATCTAAATTAAATTTTACATGGAACCAAAAACAAGTGTTACGATTATAATGGAAGCAATAATACCAACTAAGTCAGCTAGTAAGCCTACTTTTAAAGCATCACCCATTTTTTTAATTCCTACTGCCCCAAAATAAACGGTTAAAACATAAAAAGTTGTATCTGTACTTCCTTGCATTGTTGACGCTAATCTACCAATAAATGAATCTGGTCCATACGTTGCAATCAAATCTGACGTCATTCCTAAAGCACCTGTCCCTGAAATAGGCCGAATAAATGCAAGAGGTACAATCTCAGTAGGGATACCAATTGCCTGCAATGCTGGTTTTAAGAGATTAATTAAGAAATCCATGGCTCCTGATGCACGGAAAACGGATATCGCAACTAACATTCCTACTAAGTAAGGGATGATCGAAATTGCCATACCAAATCCTTCTTTCGCACCTTCTACAAATGTTTCATATGTAGGAACTTTCTTTGCGGTACCATATAATAATATAAAGACAATTAACAATGGTATAAGCCAGATCGAAATTAAACTAATCCATTCCATTACAGATCCCTACCTTTTTTAAGACGGCGATAATAAAAGAAGCGATCTATCATAATCGCAGCGAATGTTGAACAGGCTGTTGCCATTAAAGTTGTCCCAACAATTTCAGTAGGATTCACAGAGCCGTAGTTCATTCGAATGGAAATAACCGTCGTTGGGATTAATGTAATACTGGCTGTATTAATGGCAAGTAACGTAATCATAGACCTGCTTGCTGAATCTTTATTACCATTTAGAACTTTCAGCTGTTCCATAGCTTTAATTCCCATTGGGGTAGCTGCATTTCCTAACCCGAATAAGTTAGCTGTCATGTTTGATAATATATATCCCATCGCTGGATGGTTGCTAGGTACCTCTGGAAAAATACGGGTTGCCATTGGTTTCATCAATTTAGCTAACCCTTCTAATAATCCAGAAGCTTGCGCAATTCGCATTAATCCTAACCAAAATACGAGAATACTAATTAAACCGATACAAATGGTTACTGCATCTTGTGCTCCTTTAAAAATAGCTTCATTTACTGCATCCATTTTTCCATTTATGGCTGCGAAAATAATGCCGATGATTAACATAGCCATCCATATAATATTAACCATCTTTATTCACTCCTAAAGTAAGGAAAACTAACTCGATTAGTTTAGACCAGAAGCTCTTTTTTTCTTCTTGTAATTCACCGACAAATGAGAGTGGTACTTCACCAATATTTGTTCCTTTAAGCTCGATCGTGATTTTTCCTACCGGATTAGGAGCACCCTTTTCTTGCCATTCAGTTCCTTTTGGCGGATTGTAAAGGGTTATTTTTTTGTTTACCAACTGTTTTTCTTCTGACGTAACTGGGTATTCAAACGAATAGTTTGCACTCACTTTATTTTTATAGAAATCGTCTTCCAAGTTTCCAACAATACCTTTTTCAACAACTGGGAGCACTTCAAAGGTTTCAAAGCCCCAATTAAACATATTCATATGGTCTTGCCAATCACTGGGAGCGTTTAAAGTTACAGCGATTAAGTTTACGTTATCTTTTGTAGCTGTCGAAACTAATGTACGTTTTGCCCTTTTCGTATAACCTGTTTTCCCCCCTGTAGAATGTTTGTAAAGCTGAGTTAAAAGGCGATTTTTATTTTGCCAAATTCGATCCCAATTTTCTCCTTCTTGAGGGGCTCGGTAGCTTTTCGTTGCTGAGATAATTTTAAACTTCTCGTCTTTCATTGCATAACGAGTTAATAGGGCCATGTCATAAGCAGTAGAATAATGTTCTTCATGATCATCTAAGCCATGAGGGTTGTTAAATACGGATTTATGCATCCCTAATTCTTTCGCTTTTTGATTCATCAAATAAACGAATCCATCTAAACTACCACCTACATGTTCAGCTATTGCTACAGCTGAATCGTTACCTGAACGGAGCATTAATCCATAGACAAGATCTTCAAGCTTTATTTTTTCTCCTAATCTTAAATATAGGGATGAACCTTCTGTTCCAAATGCATTGCTACTTACAGTAACAATTTCATCCATTTTCCCCGATTCGATCGCTAAAATCGCAGTCATTATTTTCGTTATACTAGCAATTCGAAGTTGTTTATGTGCATCTTTCTCGTATAACACTCGTCCACTTTCTTGCTCTATTAAGATTGCAGCTTGGCCGGAAACGGAAAAGTTATATGCTCCTACGTTCGCTGTTGATATCGAAAATAGTAATAAAACTACTATTAAAACCACATTTAATTTCACGAAAATTTTTTTCACCATTTTCTATACCCCGTCCCTTTTCATGTTTTGTACAAGTGTATGCACAAAAATAACCGATATGATTCGAGATTAGAATAAATGAAAAAGAAAAAAAGGTTAAAACCTGCCAATATGGCTCATTTCAACCTTTTTTATGACCAAATTTCTAGTGAAGGTATTTTTGGACTCTCTTTAACGCCTCATCCATTTCAGTGGCACAGTTTACAAACATTTTTTTCGCTTGCTCGTTTTCTGTCTGTAAGGAGAAAATTTCCAGATCCGCTTGTACTTTTTTCATCGATGCTAGTAACAGTGGTCGTTCTTTAGGCTCAGCGACTTTAATTTTATCATCAAACAAGTCAACTGTAAGTTCGCCAAAGCTATCCACTTGTCCAAGAAAAATGTTTTCTATAGCAAATCCTTGTTTATCCAATTCGCCTTCAAGCCAGGCACGACTTAGCCCAATGGTCGCTAATGCTTCATCCATCACTTTTCCGTCCATCACAACTGTTTGCGGCTCCTTAATTGGTGCTACAGGAATAAGCATATCTTTAGCAGTCAATGGCTGGTTTTCCTTCTTAAGTAATACGTTAATATCACCACTTGATTCAAGAACGGCAAATTCAACATCTGCTACTTTAAATACATTTTTTGCTCGTAATTGTTTAAGTAAATCATCAGTTGTATACCGTTCCTTCTTTAAATTATCTTCTAAAACTTTTCCATCCTTAATTACTGGGATTCCTTTCCCATGAATGAAATTGCGAAAAGAAATGCTTTTCATTGAAATATAGTTCGCCATTCCAACTATTGCAATCCAAGTAATTAATGCTGTAAGGGAGTATCCGATTGGAATTCCAATTTGAAAAGACCCAAACGCTAAAATAACACCTATGATCAGCATGGATGTTGCATCAAAATAAGAAAAATGAGCTATTGATTTTTTGATGAAAAGCTTTGATGTAATCAGTAGAATTATAAAGGCTACTACTGACCTAATGATTATTTCTACCCAACCTGGTATGTTCATGAGTTCCTCCTTCCTATCGTTAAAAGAGGTTTTTTATACTCCTTTATATTGCGGTTCTTCAAATTCTAATTCGCTTACTCTAGTTTCCATCTCTTGAACAACTTTGCGCGTTTTTAAACAAGTCTCATGAAAGGCTTGTCTTGCCTCTTCATCCTCAGTTTTTAACGCTAGACTATTTAAATTTGCTTCGATACTTTTTAAACTGGCTAAACATTGCTTAACTTGTGACCCGATTGTCATATCTCTTTCACTCCTTATCCCTTTGGCTTAAAAATAAGGGCTGCAATAAAACCAAAGATAATGGCTGCTGATATACCTGCACTAGTTACTTCGAATATCCCTGTAATAACACCTACAAGCCCATGGCGTTCAGCCTCTGCCATTGCACCATGAACGAGTGCATTACCGAATGAAGTAATTGGAATTGTTGCTCCAGCTCCAGCAAAATCGATCAATGGCTCATATAAGCCAAATCCATCTAGAACCGCACCACTAACAACTAATGTACTCATTGTATGTGCAGGTGTTAGCCTCATGACATCCATTAATAATTGTCCAATTAAACATATAATCCCACCTACAACAAAAGCCCAAAAGAAAATCATAATCCAACACCTCCCGCTTCAATCGATACGGCGTGGGCGATACAAGGAATGGTTTCTTTTTGTTGAAAGGATAATGGTGACAATAAGGCACCAGTTGCAACTACTAACATTCGCTTAATTTCACCTTTTCTCATTCGATTTAGGAGATGACCATAGGTTACTCCAGCAGAACAACCGCAACCACTACCACCAGCTAAGATAGGTTGATCTTCTTTATAAATCAGTAAACCACAATCCTGGAATTTTTCTTCGTTGACTGAAATGCTATGCTTCTTAAGTAAATCCAAGGCAATTTCACGACCAATCGTTCCTAAGTCACCAGTAAAAACATAGTCATAATAAGAAAGATCAATATTACGATCTTTTAAATGTGCTTCAATCGTATCAACTGCTGCTGGTGCCATCGCCCCCCCCATGTTAAATGGATCACTCATTCCCATGTCAATGACTTTACCTAAAGTAGCCGATGTAACAACAGGGCCTTCTCCCTGGCTACTAACTATTGCTGCACCCGCTGCCGTTACTGTCCACTGGGCTGTTGGCGGCTTTTGACCTCCATATTCCGTTGGATAACGAAATTGCTTTTCCGTAGCCGCATTGTGACTTGCTGTACCTGCTAAAACAATATTCCCAAAGCCGCTGTCTACAATTAACGACGCTAGTGCTAATCCCTCCATTGAAGTTGAGCAAGCTCCAAATAGTCCTATGTAAGGTGCACTTAATGTTCTACTTGCAAAACTAGAAGGTGTAATTTGGTTTATTAAGTCTCCTGCCAATAAAAATTCAATATCCTCTTTTGTTAAACCAGCCTTTTCAACAGCTTTAGTACAAGCTTCTTCAAACATTACTCTTTGTGCTTTTTCATACGAATCCTGTCCTAGCCATAAATCACCATGGATCGTATCAAAATCATTAGGAATTTTCCCCTTCCCTTCAAAGGGTCCACATATTGTTCCTGTTGCTATTATTTTCGGTTTATTTTCAAAAAGCCAAGTTCGATGACCTAAGCGCATTATAGTCCACCCCACCCGACGAGAATAGTTTTAATTATCGCTATAACAAAAGCAGCAAACGTTCCGAAAACGATAACAGAACCTGCGAGTTTGAACATATTACCACCGACACCTAATACATACCCTTCAGAGCGATGCTCAATTGCAGCTGAGGCAATTGAATTAGCAAATCCAGTGACTGGTACAGCTGTTCCAGCTCCGGCAAATTGACCTAAACGGTCATATACACCAAATCCTGTCAGCAATACTGCTACAAAAATCATCGTGGCAACCGTTGGATTTCCTGCAGTTCTTTCGTTAAATTCGAAAAAATGCACATAAAAAGTTTGGACAAATTGCCCTAGAAAACAAATGAAGCCACCTACTAAAAATGCCTTTAAGCAATTCTTCAAAACTGGACGTTTTATTTCACGTTTCTTTGCTAAAGTTTGATATTCTTGTTGAACTGGAGTTAAATTTTTCTTTTTTTGGTCAGACATTCTCCCACCCCTTTCAAAATTAATTAACCTTTCATGAAATCCTCTATTCTTTTCCATTGCTTTTCAAATTCTTTTCTTTTAATCTTATTGTTATTTATTTGTATTTCTAATTTTTCTAACTCAAGGAGCACTTTTTTATCCGTTGAGACATGGACTTTTGCATCTGGATAACGTTTTTTTATCTTGTCGTAGGCTTCTTTTCGAATTTCATCTAAAAAGAAGCGATCAAATTGTTTTACCTTTACTGCAACATATATATCCTCATCAAATGTCGCTCCTCTTACTGCAGTAACTTCATCCATTGACAGAACAATTTGTTTTGCTTCATCTGCCTTTGTTTGGTCCTCAACTTTATTTGAACCAATATATAATGGTTTAACTTCTCCTTGACCCATCATGTTACAGCCTGTTAAAAAAGAAATAATAAGGAAAAAGGCAAAAAGTTTCTTCATCTAATCATTCCATTCTTCAATAATTTTCAATTTCATTATGCTAGGTTTTTACAAAAAAATTATTTTATGTACGATTAAATAAGACTAGAGCAGTTGATAAAGTATTTAACCAAACTGAGCTTTCAATAAAGTAGAAAAACTTTGGCCCACGTTTAGCAAGCCAAGTTTTTCTAATAAACTAATTTTTATATTGCGGTTCTTCCTGTTCAATTTCTTGAATTCTTGGTGTTAGAGTGTCTACGATCATTTGCGTTTGCTGTGCACAAGTTTGATACATTTGTTTCGCTTGTTGATTGTCTGTTTGCAGTGCGAAACCCTCAAAGCTTGCTTGTGCGCTTTTTAAACCTGCTAATGTTTGTTTAACTTGAGCTGCTACTGTCATCTAATAACGCCTCCAATAAAAGTTTTTTAACCGTTAGTTCAAGTTTATTTTTGTTTTTTTTAGGAAAGTTATTCTGTTAAGATTTCCCTAAAAAAATTTAGCCTCTTTACACTGAATTAGTCTTTGATATGATAAAGATAATTCAAAGATACTGGAGGAAGTCATGAACAGTTTTGAAATTACTATGCTCCTTATTTCATTGATCATATTAGTCATCGTTATCGGTCAATTTCTGCTCATAATAAAAATGAGAAATGAATACAAAAAGTCACTGGTAACGAAAGAAGATTTTCCCTACTTGGAAGATGAAACTATTCATGAAAAGTTGAAGGATGAATTAATAGCTACAGTATTATTGAAGATGTTAATGATTCGTAATGCTGTGCAAAAACAAACTTCAAACATTCACGTAAAATTAATTGCACGAGCGCCTAAAGATACTGGAATTGATAAGGTCTTACTCACAAAGGTCTTTTCTCCTCAAGAAGTTGAAATCATAAATAAATTTTGGGAACTTTTTAATCAATATAGAAAAGATTACTGGATAAGTAATAACGGTCACTTAAAAACAGTTTTTTCAGGTGATCTAGACAAGAAAACCGGTGATGCTGGAAAATTAGTCTTTGCCTCAGACCAACTTGTCCTAAACTTAGATAAACTACTGTCTGATTTCCAGAACAGAAATAAAGAGATCAATTAAGGAATTTGCTTAATTGGTCTTTTTTGTTTTTAGAGTAATGATTAATAACAATCGTTTCCGAACACAATAAGATGGAATTTAGTAAAAGATGGCTTTTTTCAGGAAGTAAAAATCTTAATTGTACAAAAAGGAGTTATTCATTCATGAAGAAATTCGTTTCTTTACTAGTAGTTTTACTATGTATTGCTGGGTGCCAACAGCCCCTTGAAAACGATGCATCAATAAAAGGGCTTGAAAAAGGAGATAAAGATCCTCGTAAAAAAGTAATTCTAGTCATGATTGACTCAATGACTGGTTCTGTTGTTGATCGTACAAAGGAAAAAGGAACCATACCCTCATTACAATTCTTAATGGAAAATGGGCAGTATTATGACGACTTAGTAGCACCATTCCCCTCTATGTCTGTCGTTATTGAAAGCACATTATTAACAGGAACAATGGCAGATGGGCACCGAATTCCAGGATTAAACTGGTATCACGTAGATGAAGATCGCTATATTGATTATGGAACAAATATAGAAAAAACACTTAAACTGGGACCGAAACAATCATTTGAAGATTCGGTCTATCACTTAAATAATACTCACCTAAATCAAAATATATCGACAATTTTTGAAGAATTACACGATAAAGGGTACACAACTGGCTCGGTAAATTTCATTATTTATCGTGGACACAAATCCCATCCCGTTCAAATCCCGATCATGTTTCAAGAATTATTAGACTTACCGGAAGCTATGCAAACAAATGGACCAGATCTTTTAGCTTTTGGACAGTTAGTGAAGCCCAAAGCCTTAAAAGATAAAAGCTTACCAGAATCTATCTTTCGTAAACTAGGTTTAAACGATGAATATTCTGTTGAAGCGACAAAAGCTTTAATTCAGGCAGGCGAACAACCTGATTTCTTAACTGTATTCTTACCTGATTTTGACAGAGAGGCCCATGAGCATGGTATTCATTACTTAAAAGGATTTGAAAGAGCTGAAACATTTTTTCAAGAAATTCTTAACAGCTATGAAAGTTGGGATAAAGCTCTTGAGGAAAATATATTTATCGTTTTAGGTGATCATGGTCAAGACAAACTACTCGATAACGATGTTCAGTTAACCATTGATCTAGAACAAATTTATGAAGGAATATCAGTTGCTCCACTTGGGGAAAAAGTTAGTGATTATGAAATTGCTTTTGCAAATAACCATAGAATGTCTTATGTTTATGCACCAAACGACCCTAGTTTTTTGCCTCATCTAGCTGAAATGGCCATGATCGATGAACGGATTGCAATAGCTAGTTGGGTAGATGGTGAATGGATTTATGTTACATCCCCCGATTATAGTTCATATTTCCGTTTTAAGCCTGGTAACACTTATCGTGACCGTTATGATCAGGGTTGGGATATCGAGGGTGATGAAAAAATTGCTTCTATTAAAATTGAAGGACATGTAATAAAATATGCCGAATATCCTGATGTTCTTAATCAGTTGCAATCTGCATTGTATAGTCATGATATCCCTACGCTAATATTGGCAGCAAAGCCTAGCTATCAGTTTTATACAGAAGGTGCCCCTGTCCATGTAGATGGGGGAGAACATGGTGGTATTCATGCGAACGATACACTTGCAGCATTAATTATCGCCGGTACTGATAAAAAACCAAACAATAGACGTTTTGTTGATCTAAAGGATTATATTATTGATTTAGTGGAAAACCAATAAGAAAGTATAGCTTTTTTAGGTTGTCTAGCTCCGAGCGCCAGCGGCGAAAAGCAAATAACCTGCCGAGGAAAAAGGATTTCGCTTTTTCTTAGACAAAAAAGTGAAAAAGCACACTTTTTTTCTGCCAGAACATTTGCTTTTCGCCGCTAGGCGGGCGCTCTGCGCTTTTCTTATTAATTTTCTTATTAAAATGGTTCCCATTGAATTTGTTGTGCTGATAGAAATCTCTCATTGGCGTGATCCCAGTTAACAACATTCCACCAATTGTCTACGTATAAATCTCGTTTGTTTTTATACTGTAAATAATATGCATGTTCCCAAACATCTAAAGGTAAAATTGGAGTTACATCCCATTGGCTTAAGTTTTGATGTTTTTCTGCTTGTAAAATTTCTAATCTTCTAGCTCTTGGGGCCCAAACTAAAATTGCCCAGCCAACAGCCTCAACATTTTTTGCCGCTTCTGAAAAGTGTTCTTTAAAATTATCAAAACTCCCAAAATCAACGTCAATTTGATTACTAAGAGCACCTTTAGGATGTCCTCCACCTTTTGGGCTCATGACATTCCAAAAGATTGTATGCAAATAATGGCCAGCACCATGAAAGGCTGCTTCTCTTTCCCAATGTTTTATTAAATCAAAATTACCAGTTTGTCTTGCTTTTTCCATTTCTTTTTCTGCTTTATTTAACCCATCCACATAGCTTTTATGATGCTCTGCATGGTGTAACCTCATAATCTCTTCATCAATATAAGGCAAAAGCGCATTATAGGCATAAGGGAGCGGTGGTAACCGATGTTCTCCAATAGGCACTCTCTTACCCTCAGTTTCTTTTCTTTTTACTACGTTACTTTTTTTATCTGTCACAAAAATATTTTCATCATGGCTAAAAGCATCGTCATGATTAAATTCCCTATAAAGTTCATTCGCTCTTTTGGATAGGGTCATAATTTCTTCTGAAGAAATATAGGCGTTTCTTTTTTGTAAATTAAGTAAACTTCTCTCAAGTAATACAAGTCTTTCTTTATGATCTCTTGTTTTTACAGTTTCTTGTTGATCCCTCGACCAAGTTAATAATTCATCAACAAATTGATTTTGTTCTAACTGTCCCATGTTCACCCTCCATTTATCGTAAATAATCGCACATTATCTAGGTTTACTATATGCCTAGATGAAAGTTTTGTGCTTTTCACTGGCTTATTTTTTAGAATGACATGAATACAAATATTTGCTCATAAAATGAGAAGAGATAATCATTTTTTTCAAAAAGGGAGGAAGATATGAAAAGTTATATTGAGGTATCTTTATTTGAACATCAGTTTTGGCTTCAAGTACTAGGGGACCATGCACGGTTTATTCGTGATGCCCTCTCACCATTAGAGACAGTAGAAATTGAAAAGGCAAAGTCTTACATTGTTATATTTGACCAACTATTAGCTCAAACCACACCTAAAATTACAACTCAAAATTTAAATACATTGAATAAACACGCTTATGAATATGCAAATAAAATTAGAGAGTTTAAATTAGACCTCATTAAACAACAGTTAATTGGAGATCTTTCCATTGAATTACCACCAACATTTTTAAACCACATGGTAAATGAAGTCGAAGAGTATATTCGTATCCTCCCATATTTACTTGAGGGTGAAAAACCACCATTATGTCACCCACTTCATCACCATCTTGTTTGGCTGCTAGATGCGGCTGGTCACGCTGATGCAATAACGGGTTCATTAGATTTAGTGGAAAAACAATTGCGGGAAAAAGGCGAGGACTTCACAAAAAGGTTTGAAAATTTCTATATTAAAGCTGTTGAGTTAGCTGGTTACTTAAGAACAAATCTCGACTCGTTTCCTGCCCTAGCTAGATTTAATAACCAAGTAGAATTAGAAATTGCGGTTTTTAAAGCTTTCTTAAGTGAGTTACTAGAGCTTGAAATGACAAATGTTACGTTAAGTACCCTCTCACCTTTAATGGCAGACCACATGGCTCGGGAAGAATGTTACTATTTAACGAAGTTATCCGAAAGTGCCAAGGAAGTAAAGGAGCCGCCATGCGATCCGACCAAACCACGAATTGAAAAATAATAATAAGAGGATGACAAGTAATTTGTCATCCTCTTATTATTTATTTTGTTTGAATTACTTTTGTTTGATAATCTGTTTCGTAATATTCAAGTTCCTCACGAATTGTTTGATAGGGCCCTTCAATACTGGCCATCATCTCTTTTAACGACTGGGGCACATCGTAAGCAAATTTTATCGCATTTTTACCTGTGTAGGCAGCACGACTATCCTCGTACCAATTCTCAATTCTAGGATTAAAAAATTCTTCTACGCAGTTATGATAAATCCAAAACAACGTTTTTTCTGCTGCAGCTTTTCGAAACGTATTGCCATTTAAAATGACTTCACAAGAGTTTTTCCCCTCATCGCAAAATACATTTATTCTTCTTAATGACACGAGTAAGTCACCATAGTAACCAACTTTTTCTTCAGTTTTTTCAGCGATCATCTTAGAAACTGTAGTTTCATTTAGAAATTCGCTAACCGCATTGCTAATTTTACTTAGCTTTTCATGTGTTAATGTAATTTGTCCTTTAACAAGGCTATCACCCATAATGATCCCCCTAGATTTTTTCATTTTGGAGAAGGTTTCAATGACCTTTCTCTCAATAATTACAATCAGTTTATACTATTATACGATAAAAGTAGTGCAAGCTGTGAACCTTTTTGTGAAATTATCTTACTTTTCTTATAAGGTATTAAATTAAATAGTGATTGAAAGCATTTCATTGTCTTTTGTAAAACAGGTCTATTTATCGTCACTCTCAATTAATTCTTTTTGAAATCGTTCAAAAAATAAATCGGCCTCTTCAACCTCTAACTCTTTTTCAGGAAGTGGCGGTAACTCTTGTAAAGACTTTAGCCCGAAATGATCTAAAAACTCCTTCGTTGTCCCATAAAGAATTGCCCTTCCTGTTCCCTCAACTCTACCAACTTCTTTTATTAAAAGCTTCGCAATCAGTGTATGCAATGGCCTTTCCGATTTAACCCCTCTAATTTCTTCAACTTCTGCCCGCGTAATTGGTTGCTTATAGGCAACAATTGCTAGTGTTTCTAAAGCCGCTTGGGATAATGTTGCTGAATTTGGAGAATTAATTAACCGTTTGAAATAAAGGGCGTGCTCCTGCTTTGTTGTAAATTGGTACAAGCCTGCCATTTGAACAATTTGTAACCCCCTAGTACTATTACAATAATCTTCCACTAGTTCATGGAGAATATCCTTTATCCAAATCTGCTCAATTTGCAGTACTTCAGCAATTTGTTTTTCATCAATGCCTTCCTCACCAGAAATAAATAGAAGCCCTTCAATAATTGCCTTCATTTCAAGTCTATCCAACAAATGTACTCTCCTCCCAGCGAGAAACAGAAATATCAGTGAAATTCCCCTCTTGCTCACATATAATCTTCTTTGCTTTCATTAATTCTAATATTGCTAAAAAGGTAACAATTATTTGGCCACGCTCTTCATAATCAAATAATTGAAAGAATGACGTTTTTCCATTAGATAAATTAATTTTATCGATGATTTCTTCCATTCTTTTCTCAAGAGGAAAATCTTCACGATGTATCTTTGTTTGTTTTGGTATTTTTAATGTCTTTCTTTTCAAAAGCTGATCAAAGGCATCTAACATGTCATACAAACTCGCATTAATTCGTTGTGGTTCCTGTTTTTTCTCATCTATGTACGGGCTAAGATCACTAGGCATCTTACTAAAAATTAATCCGCGATCAATTTCTCGTTCTTTTAGAGTTTCAGCAGCTTCCTTATACCTTCGATACTCAATTAACCGATTAATTAAATCTTCCCTTGGATCATCCTCATCAATGAACTCATCATTTTCACTAAATAATTCATCCTCATGCTTTGGCAGCAACATTTTACTTTTGATCGCAAGTAACGTTGCTGCCATCACCAAATATTCACTAGCAACATCTAGCTCTAACCTTTGCATTGTATGAATATAATTCATATATTGATCTGTAATTTTGGCCACAGGGATATCATAAATATCAACTTCAGCTTTATTAATTAAATGCAAAAGTAAATCTAATGGTCCTTCAAAAGCATCTAATTTAACATTATATTGAGTCATTCATTTTCACCATTTTCTAAAAAATGTCTAAATAAAATTAACTTTGCTAAGCTTATCGCTTGATTCTTCTCTCAAATTAATCCTAAACTATAAAAATGTAATCAATATGAAATTATATCATATTTTTAACCATGGAATGGAATTATGATATTCTTTAAAATATCATTATTTTTCTTATATGTTAAAATTAATTATTTACGGATTAACGAAAGGTGGAAAACGATGTATCCCCGTCCAATGATTGATTATTTAGTTTACTTTCATAGCTTTCGTGATTATTTTGAATGTCATGAAGTTTTAGAGGATTATTGGAAAGAAGATGGACAAAAAAATAAGCTTTGGGTTGGCTTTATTCAACTAGCAGTCGCCATGTATCATCATCGCAGGAATAATTTTGTTGGAGCAGAAAAGCTTCTTGCCCAAGCACTGAAAATATTCGAACAGGAAAATAAACAATTAGGCAAATTAGGTTTTGAAACTAACCAATTTATCAATTTGTTAAAGGATAGACAAACAGAAATTAAAACAGGGCTGCCGTACTCATCACTTGCACTCCCTATTGAAAGTAAAGATGTTCTTGAAGAATGTATAAAAAAATCCCAAGAAAATGGGGTCATTTGGGGTGATAAAAATAGAAAGATCGGACATGAAATAATCCATAAACATAAACTAAGAGACCGTACAGCCATTATTGCCGAACGAAAAGAGCAACTAAAAAAGAAAAGAGGACTATAATTTTTCACAGTCCTTTGAGTCACATTTTGCATAGAACAATGTTGTCTGCACGATTAATACTACATTATTATTGTAAAATGAGGATGACTCTTTGCCTTTGAGTCATCCTCATTCTTTTTCATTTTTTATTCGAAAGACTTAGAAAGGTTAGCCATTTCAATAGCTGCTGCTGCAGCTTCCCAACCTTTATTCCCTGCTTTTGTTCCAGCTCTTTCAATCGCTTGCTCAATTGTATCAGTTGTAAGCACTCCGAAAATAACTGGCACTTCATTTTGAAGACTAATTGAAGCTACCCCTTTAGCCACTTCGCTACATACATAGTCAAAGTGCGGCGTAGAACCTCGTATTACTGTTCCTAATGTTATCACTGCATCGTATTTTTTCGAGCTTGCCATCTTCTTTGCAATAAAAGGAATTTCAAATGCACCAGGAACCCATGCAATATCAATGTCAGCCTCATTTACACCATGGCGTTTAAGAGCGTCCTCTGCTCCTCCTAAAAGCTTACTTGTAATAAATTCGTTAAACCTTCCAACAACAATTCCTACCTTTAAACCTGTAGCGACTAAATTACCTTCATAAATATTTGCCATAATTATCTCTCCTCAAACCATTGGATTATTTTTTCTACAAAGCTTAGCCTATAAATTCTACATCTTATATTCTAAATTCTACATTTCTAAAAGTGAAGCAAGTGACCTAATTTTTCTTGTTTTACACGCAAGTATCTTTCATTATCACTATTGTGTGGAAGCTGTAAAGCTACTCGATCTACTACCTCTAAGTCATAACCTTTTAACCCTTTTATTTTCCTAGGATTATTAGTCAATAGCTTCATTTGTCTGACACCTAAATCACGTAAAATTTGAGCGCCAATTCCGTAATCACGCAAATCAGGAGCAAAGCCCAATTTTTCATTGGCTTCAACAGTATCATAACCTTCTTCTTGAAGCTTATATGCTTTCATTTTATTAAGTAAGCCAATTCCTCTTCCTTCTTGACGCATATAGAGAAGAATCCCCTTACCTTCTTTTTCAATTTGCTCTAGAGCTGCATGAAGCTGTGGACCACAATCACATCTTAAGGAGGCGAAAACGTCTCCTGTTAAGCATTCTGAGTGAACTCGAACTAACACAGGTTCATCAGGAGTAATTTCCCCCTTAACTAGAGCAATATTTTCTTTCCCATCCATAATATTTGAGAAACCAATTGCCTTAAAAGTACCATACTCTGTCGGTAATGTTATTTCTACTTCTCGATTAACTAACTTGTCTTTGCGATTACGGTATTGAATTAAATCTTTAATTGTAATCATTTTTAAATCGTGCTCATCAGCAATCTTTCGTAGATCAGGAACTCTTGCCATCGTGCCATCTTCATTAATGATTTCACATATAACACCTGCTGGTTTTGCTCCAGATAATCTTGCTAGATCAACGGCAGCTTCAGTATGACCAGCACGTCTTAACACACCACCATCTTTAGCGACAAGGGGAAAGATATGACCTGGCCTTTTAAAATCTGTTCCTTTTGCTTGCTCATCTATAAGAGCTAAGATTGTAGCTGAGCGTTCATGTGCTGAAATTCCTGTAGTTGTCGTTTTATAATCAACGCTAATTGTAAAAGCTGTCCCATGAGGATCAGTATTATGATCTACCATCGGCATTAATTCTAATTGTCTTGCTCGTTCTTCGGTAATTGGCGTACAGACTAACCCTCTACCATGCTTAATCATAAAATTAATTACTTCAGGAGTTGCTTTTTCAGCTAGGGCGACAAAGTCTCCCTCATTTTCCCGATCTTCATCATCACAAACGATGACCATCTTACCTTGCATTAACTCATATATAGCTTCTTCAATTGGATCAAACATAGAAACCCCTCCTCTTTTTCATTTCCCCAAAAAGTATTGTTTTTTATTTATAACCATGATCTTCTAAAAAACTAGCTGTAAGTGTTGACTTACTTTTCCCTTGCTCAAATTTATTCCCAATAAACTGTTCAATGTATTTACCAATCATATCGCACTCGATGTTTACAACATCCCCAGGACCCTTAAAACCTATAATCGTCTCTGAAATGGTATGAGGAATAATCGAAATCGTAAATGTATCATCAGTTACACCAAAAACAGTTAAGCTTGTTCCATCAATGGCAATCGATCCTTTTAAAATAATGTACTTTCTTAACGTTTCTGAAACCTTAATTTCATAATAGACTGCATTATCTTGGCGTTGTTTCTTTATAATCTCGCCAATTCCATCCACATGACCGGAAACAAAGTGTCCACCAAAGCGACCACCAGCTGCCATCGCTCTTTCTAGGTTTACATTAGAGCCCCGTGTTAAATCCCTGAGACTTGTACTTCTCACCGTTTCTGGCATTAAATCAACTGTAAATCGATCTTTATCAAAGGATGTAACAGTTAGACAAACACCGTTAACAGCAATGCTGTCACCTAAATGAACGTCATTTAATAGCTTTTTTGAAGCAATGGTCATTACAATTGCTTCACCTGATTGCTTTATTTGTTCAATTATTCCAACTTCCTCAATAATTCCTGTAAACATATTCTTCCCCCTTTGGGACAGAAACAATTTTCAAATCATCCCCTAATTGCTTTACTTCTTTTATAGACAGTTGAAGTGCATCTCTTAAATTAGGAAAGCCTATTCCTGAAAAAGAAGTAGGTGCTTCTTTTCCGCCAATAAGTTTTGGTGCTATATAAGTAATTACTTCATTAATACACCCTGAGCGTAGAAAACTATCATTAACGGCACTTCCACCTTCGACAAACAATGAGGTAATCCCATGTTCACCTAAAAGGATTAAAAGCTCATTTATGTTAATTTCTTCACTATCTACATTAATAACTTTAACGCCTAATTGGAGTAGTTCCGCTTGTTTCGAATCTGATGTCGTCTTGCCTGTTATGATCCAAGTATTTGCTTCACCATCTGTTACCACTTTAGCAGTTAATGGTGTACGAAGTTGATGGTCTAAAATAATCCTTGTTGGATTTTTCCCACCTACTTTTCTTCTTGTCGTTAAAGCCGGATTGTCAGCTAGAACAGTACCGATGCCAACTAATATCCCATCATGTTCGTGGCGCAATTGTTGAACATCTTCCCTCGCCAATTCACCGGTTATCCACTTACTCTCACCTTTAGAAGTGGCAATTTTGCCATCTAGACTAGTAGCTGTTTTTAACGTAACAAACGGTTTTTTCGTTTTAATATAATGGAAAAAAACTTTATTTAGTTCAAGAGCTTCCTTTTCTAAAACACCAATTTCTACTTCAATATTCGCTTTTCGAAGTTTTTCAACGCCATTGCCTGCGACTAATGGATTAGGATCAAGACAAGCAATAACTACCCGCTTAAGCTTATTATTAATAATTAAATCTGCACATGGTGGTGTCTTCCCATGGTGGCTACATGGCTCAAGCGTTACATAAATGGTAGCTCCTTTCGCCTTCTCACCTGCCATTTTAATTGCGTGGACTTCAGCGTGTTCCGTTCCCGCTTTTAAATGAGCACCCATACCTACAATTTCTCCATTATTAACAACAACAGATCCTACAATTGGATTTGGTGATGTTTGACCCATTGTTCCTTGAGCCAATTGCAAAGCAAGTTTCATATAGGTTATATCATTCATTTTTGTTCAAATCCTTTTTAGAAGAAGTTCAAAATAAACTAAAAAACCCCTAACGATAATTACTATCCTTAGGGGTTAAAATCCATCATTAAATAAACAGGAGAACATACATTTTTAAAATAACAAAAGTTTCCACTAGTTTCTAGCAGAATCCTAATCATCCCTTATACTCAGAAAGTATAAAAATGTAGATTACACCTATTGCTTATACTAATAATCCTTCTCCCATCCAGACTTTACTGTCGGCTTTGGTTTCTCACCAAATCCACCGTTTTACAAAAAATGTAAACCGGGTCACGGGCTTAGAAGTTTAAACTTCATCACCGCCGGTTAGGAATTTCACCTACCCCGAAGGATAACTCTTATTCAGTTGTTTTGTTTATTATATCACAAAAGGAAGCACTGTTGTCCAGTACTATCTCTCTTTAATAGAAAAAGAACTTAAACGAGATGTTTTATCTCATTTAAGTCCTCATTGGCTATTTTATTCTTCCCATACTTTCACTTCGCTCATTACATCATTAGGGCGAATACGGTCAACTACGTCTAATCCTTCAATAACTCGTCCAAATACAGTGTGAACACCATCTAAATGAGGTTGTGGCTCAAAAAGAATAAAGAACTGGCTTCCACCAGTATTGCGACCGGCATGAGCCATTGAAAGATAACCACGCCCATGTTTATGTGGATTTCCTTCTGTTTCACACTTAATTGTGTAACCTGGGCCACCTGTACCATTTCCAACTGGACAACCACCTTGAGCTACAAATCCTGGAATTACACGATGAAATGTTAAACCATTATAAAAACCTTCGTTTGCTAACTTTTCAAAGTTTTCCACTGTACCTGGAGCTTCCTCAGGGAAGAACTCTATTACAATTTTTTCACCATTTTCAAAAGCAATGCTTCCTTTTTTCACGTATGTATCCTCCTCAAAATTAAATGCTTCCATTACTCTTTTAAATAAAAAAGAAGTAACGATCCTGCTTCAAATCATTTTACTACATTTTATAAATAAATTACAAACGATGTAAATAAGAGATTTCCTATGTTAAGGAAACCTCTCTTGTATTTTATGAAATTTTTAATACTTGACCAGGAAAAATAATTTGTGTCTGTAAGTTGTTTAGTTCAATTAACTTTTCGACTGTCAATTGATTATTTGTAGCAATTCCCCACAAACTATCACCTGATTTAACAACATAAGTTTTTGAAACTATTACAGTTGGCGCAGTAACAACAAGAGATTGTCCTACATGGATGATTGAATTTGATAACGAATTCCAACTCATTAAGTTATCAACTGTTACACCATACTGACGACTAATGCCCCAAAGCGTGTCACCACTTCTAACTACATGATTTGAGCTCGTGTTCACTTGTGTAACTACTGTTGTTTTCTCTTTAACTATAAGCTTTTGACCAACATGGATAACATCACTTGTTAGATTATTCCAATACTTTATTTGATTTACTGTAATTGCAAAATCTCTGGCAATGACTGAAAGACTATCTCCAGAACGAACTGTGTAAACACCTTCTTGATCTTGTCTAACTGCCTGGACTTGTTGCTCAGGAATAACTCTTCTTGCTGTTACAAAACGTGGGTTCCAATACGAAGAAAATGGGTCTGTAATCGAAACTCCGCTACTAGAAGCTGAGTGAATCATTTGTCCAGGTTGTATGTATATACCTAAATGATTAATTTGTCCATCATGGTTAGTATCATAAAATACTAAATCACCTTTTTGTAACTGAGTACGACTAACCGCTACACCAACTCTAGCTTGATCACGACTTACTCTTGGTAAGCTAATTCCATTTTCAGCGAAGACTTGTGCCGAAAAAGAAGAGCAGTCAAATCGAGTCGTATCACCTACAGCCGCTCCAAACTGATAAGGTGCACCTATGTACTTCATACCTGTTTGAATAACTGACTCTTGTAAACTAGTTGTCGTTGCCCTTGCAAAAGCAGAACCTGTAGGAAACATTAAAAATGCAACAATACATGTTATAAGTTTTTTCATGCTGAACCTCCATCTCGTTGTTAATTCTATCTTAACGAAATGGCTTGCAAACTTTCATTAGGAGATTAATAGACTTTCATCCAACTATTACCTTGACTATTATTTTTAAATAATTATTTCATATTAGAAATAAAAAAAGTGTATTAGTTTCTATCACTAATACACTTTCATGTTATTTTTCTAATGAGTTCCCATTAAGCTGCAGATCTAGCTGAACGATATCTTTATATGTTTCTCTTTTAACAACTAATGTTGATTGACCATTTTCTACAAATACAACTGCTGGTCTTGGGATTCGGTTATAGTTATTTGCCATTGAATACCCGTAGGCTCCTGTGCATGAAACCGCTAAAATGTCACCGGCTTTGGCGAATGGTAAAGCAATATCCCAAATTAGCATATCACCACTTTCGCAACATTTCCCTGCAATAGAGTATGTTTCTTGCTTCGTATCATGACTACGGTTAGCAATCATTGCTTCATACTTTGCTTGATAAAGGGCAGGACGTAAATTATCTGTCATTCCCCCATCAACAGATAGGTAATGACGAACTTCTGGAATTTCTTTTTCAGAGCCTACCGTATACAAAGTTGTGCCTGCATCACCTACAAGAGAACGTCCTGGTTCAATCCAAATTTCAGGAATTTCAATACCAAGCTTTGTTGACTGAGCTTCGACAGCATCTATTGTTGCATCAATATAGTGAGAAACCGGTAATGGTGTATCACCCTCAATATAGCGGATACCAAATCCACCACCAAGATTTAATACTTGCGGGGTGTACCCCAACTTAGACTTCCACTCTGCTAAATACGAAAAAACTTTTTCAACAGTCATAACAAAACCTGTTGTTTCAAAAATTTGTGAACCAATATGACAATGAAAGCCTAGCATGTCAAATGCTTCTCCATCATTTACTTTCAAGATAGCTTCTTCAGCTTGCCCACTAATTAAGTCAAAACCAAATTTAGAATCTTCCTGACCAGTGGAAATATATTCGTGAGTATGTGCTTCTACTCCTGGTGTAATTCGTAAAAGTACTGAAACTTTCCGTTTATATTTTTTAGCTGCTTCTTTCAAGAGTTCGATTTCCCAGAAGTTATCAACAACGAAACAGCCAATACCCGCTTCTACAGCCATATCAATTTCAAATGGACTTTTGTTGTTACCATGGAAATGTATTTTCTCTACTGGAAATCCGGCTACTAACGCTGTATGCAATTCACCACCAGAAACAACATCTAAGCTTAAATCAAGTTCTTTGGCAAGTTGAACCATTGCCACACAACTGAAAGCTTTACTCGCATATGCAACCTGCGCTTTTATTCCGCGCTTTTTAAAAGCTTGCACAAAATCGTTGGCCCGCTCCCTAATTAAGGCAACATCATAAACATATAATGGCGTGCCAAATTGTTCTTTTAAGTCAACTGAATCAACATGACCAATTTCTAAATGGCCTAAGTCATTAACTCTACTCGTTCCGTGTGTATACATTCACTGTACTCCTCCCAATAATGTGAATGTTGAATTTAAATAGTATACATGTATTAAGCAAATTACTGTACATCTAAAATCCAATATTCAAAATTGTATGATATCTAAACAAAAAAGCGGTAATGCAAGTTACATTATCCGCCATAAAGCTACAGTAACCTCAAGTATTAAAGTAGTCCTCCACTGCAGTGCAGTGACAGTCCGTTATTTATTCAACAACGACCCAGCAAAGAATTAAGGGGGGCTAATTCTTAACTTCGGCAAATTGACCTTTCTAACTGCTTCAATGCTTCCCAAGCTCCACAGTTTACTCATTCGCTTTGCGCCTCTACCTCATTAAAAATGAGGGTTTTTATTCAAAATGTCTCCTCTAACTGATTTAAAAGAGGAAAATGATTACGTAAAACTTTATCATAAAAACAATATTATCGCAATAAGTTAATTTGCGGATTGTTTCGTTGGATTTTGTGGATTAACAATTTTTGGTCTTTTCTTTTTAATTGGTACTGAAAGCCTGAAAATAATATCTAAAAAGGCTTTCGGGTAAAACGGTAAAAACGGCCATAGGTAAGGGGTATTCATCGGTCTAATGCTAGCCATAAATAACAGCAATAACGTACACCCAATCATAAAGCCCGGTACTTTAAAAATAAATACTGCAAACAAAAGAACTAAACGAGATAACTTTAGCGCAATTCCTAATTCATAACTAGGTGTGGCAAATGTACCAATGGCACCTAATGCTACATAAAGAATGACTTCAGGAATAAATAAACCAACATTGATCGCAATTTCCCCAATGAGTAAAGCTGCAACTAATCCAAGTGCAGTTGCTAATGGGGAAGGTGTATGAATTGCCGCCATCCTCAGAAGTTCAATTCCTATCTCAGCTATGACAATTTGTGCAAATACAGGGACATTGGTCGTTTCATTGGGACCTATAAAGTCTAGAGCTTCCGGTAGTAGAGTAGGTTGCATAACCATTAATAGCCATAACGGTAAAATTAGTAACGCAAAAATCATTCCAGAAAAACGTACCCAACGTAAAAATGTTCCAACTAACGGTGCTTGCCTAAATTCTTCAGCATGTTGAACATGATGAAAAAAAGTAGTAGGTAATATGATCACACTAGGCGATGTATCAACATAAATAACGACATGGCCCTCTAGTAAGTGTGTTGCAGTCACATCAGGTCGCTCTGTATACCGAACTAGAGGAAAGGGATTTAACCCTTGTTTGACAATAAATTCTTCAACTACTTTATCAGCCATAGAAATGCCATCAATATTAATTCCTTCAAGTTCTTTTTTTACGTTTTCAATAAACTCTGGATCAGCAACATCCTTTATGTAGGCAATACAAATATCAGTTTTTGAACGAATACCTACTTGTACAATTTCGTGTCTTAAACGCTCATCACGAATTCTTCTTCTAGTTAGTGCCGTGTTTTGGATCAAATTTTCCGTAAAGCCATCTCTAGCACCTCGAACAACTCTTTCAGTATCGGGCTCGTCAGGTCCTCTGCCTGGGTAACTTCGGACATCTACTAGGATTGCTTCTGTTTCATCTTCAATTAAAATAATTATAAGACCAGCTAATAATTGATCAACTGCTTCATCTAATTTTTTTACACGCTCTACTTGAACATGCGTTAAACGATTTTCAATTTGTTCTTTTATTCTTACTTCCTTTTTTTCTGTAGCATCGAGAAACATTAATTCTTTTAATACTTCAATAATATAGCCACTGTCACAGAGGCCATTAAGAAAATATATTTGCAGCTCTTTATCTAAAATTGATAGCTTCCTTACACCAATATCAAAGGTAACTCCAATACCTAACTTTTCATTAAGGTACTTTTCATTTTCAACCATTCTCCTGGAAACATCTTGTTTTGCTGCTTCAGTATTATTCTTTTCCACAATTTCGTTACTCACAGTTTTTCGCTCCTTTCTAAAATAAGCTCCACCGCTTTTCTTGTAATAGGCGCCCCCTTTCCTACTTCATCTTTCCCAGACATTTTACCAATATCCCCAATTCCCACAATAAAAGGAATTGATAACTCATTTAAATTGTAAACTGTATCTCCATTAATTCTTCCTAGCTCTATATCTGGCAAACCATATTTATCAACCCCGTATTCTGTTAAATGACCATTACGATCGATACTCACATCAACCCTTGTCCACTCAGTATCATGGGTTTTAGAAGCAACAGCAATTGCTCCAATAACATTTAAATCAGCATGCGTTGCCACATACCGCATCGCTTGTTCCCCTGGGCCTTCCTCTGTAAACCCACAATCATCGAACATAACTAAGACTGGATCATGAGGCGTTTTTTTTATTAGTTTTACTAATTGTTCTCCAGTTAAATGGCTCGGGTTTCCCCAAGAACTAGTAATACAACGTCCTCCTACTTCTTTTGCGACAAATTCAACAGCAGTTCTGGCGGATTCATCACCATCGGTTATTAATATGACTCTTTTTTTTGTTTTCATGGTTTCATCCTTTCGGTTTAAAAAATATTGCTACAAAAAAGCCAAACAGTATTGCTGATGAAATACCTGCAGATGTTACTTCAAAAATCCCCATTCCTATCCCTAAAAATCCAGATTTTTGAGCTTCAGCCATAGCTCCATGAACAAGTGAGTGGCCGAAACTAGTGATGGGCACAATTGCCCCTGCACCGGCAAAGTCAATAAGTCTGTCGTAAAGATGGAAGCCATCTAATAGAGCACCAATAACTACTAAGGAACTCATGACATGAGCTGGAGAAAACTTAAAGAAATCTAACATTAGCTGGCCAATCACACAGATGAACCCACCCACAGTAAAAGCAACAATATACTCCAACACGCTCACCACCTAAAAATTTCTTCTTAGAATTACCCACATAACTTAAAGACTACTCAACGTACTCAAAGGAAACACCATGGGCAATACATGGGATCGATTCTTTTTGTTGTACCATTAACGGATTTAATAATGCGCCTGTTGCTACAACTAAAATTCGCCGTAACGTCCCGCGCTTCATTTCACTAAACAACTGCCCAAACGTTACAACCGCAGAGCACGCACAACCACTTCCACCTGAGAACACCTCTTGATCTCCACTAAAAATCAACACTCCACAATCCTGATGAACCTTTGAGATATCAAGGTCCTCCTCTGATAACAAGCTCCTTAATATCGGAGAACCTACTCTCGATAAATCACCTGTTACAATAGCGTCATAATCATTAGGTGTTCGTTTTAAATCTTGTAAGTGTATCTTAATCGTATCTGCGGCGGCAGGTGCCATAGCTGCCCCCATATTAAAAGGACTTGTAATTCCTAAATCAACAACTTTACCAACTGTCGCTGCTTCTATCCTTATCTTGGATTTTTTTTTACTTATATATGCAGCCCCAGACCCTGTTACTGTATACATAGCTGTTTTTGGCTTTTGTCCACCAAATTCTGTAGGAAATCGAAACTGACGTTCAGCGGTTGAAAAGTGACTACTAACCGCAGTTATTACATCTTCTCCAAACCCACCATCTAATAAAACAGCAGCTAAAGTCACGGCTTCCATAGATGTTGAACATGCATTAAATAAACCGAAGAATGGGATTTCCTTTTCCCTGGCAACATAACTAGCTGTAATATTTTGATTTAAAAGATCTCCACCTAAGAAAAAGTCAATCTCTTCATTTTTTTTATTTGCTTTTTGAAGACAAAGATCTATTGCCTCTGACATAAGCTTTCTTTCAGCCAACTCCCAAGTGGCTTCACCACAATACAATTCATCATAAGCTTTATCAAACGTTTCTTTCAGTGGCCCCGCCCCTTCTTTAGGCCCAACAATTGTCGCAGTACTATTAATAAAAATATCATTTTTGAAAATTAATGTTTGCTTGCCCACCTCTTTGCCCCCAGTCAAGATATTAGCGTTTGTACAAGTAGACGAATCATGCTTACGATATAAGCTGAAACAACGCCAAATACAATAACAGCACCGGCTATTTTAAACATGTTTCCAGCAATCCCTAGAACCACACCTTCACTTTTATGTTCTAATGCACTACTTGCAATTGCATTTGAAAACCCCGCAACAGTACCAAGCGAGCCAGCACCTGCAAATTGTCCAATTTTATCGTATACACCAAATGCTGTTAGTAGTGCAGCGATAAAAATTAATGTGCCAATCATGGCACTAGCGACTGTTTTTTCTGTTAGATCTAAATAATAGATATAAAAATTGGCTAAACCTTGTCCAATAGCACATATCAATCCCCCAACAAGAAATGCTTTTATACAATTTTTTATATACTGTGGCTTTGGTTGAAAAGGTTCGATCACTTTTTTATATTTTTTTTTATTTTTTTCTAATTGTTTTTGATCCATAGTTATCCCTTCTTATCTATCTACGAAATATATCCAATGAAACAATGAGCCAAAAATCTTCCCAAGAACAATCGCCATAAATAAATAAATAATTTTCTCTACTACACCGACACGCTTTGCAAGTATCGGAAATACATTTAATACTTCAGTTAATGCAGCCGCTAACATTCCAACAAAAGCACCTGAGAAAAGCCCAATTATGATAAGTGAGAATTTAGGTAGATCAAAAAGCGGTTCACTTAAGCTAAACCATGATCCTGTAATTGCCCCAGCAACTACTCCCCACTCATAGTGCTTAATATAATTTTTGGTTTTCGTTAATTGGGTAAGTCTTGGTACAATCCCTAATACAGTTAAAAAGGCAACAAGCCCACTTCCTACCGCTAATCCTCCGCCTAAACCAATGACCATAACAATAAGATAGTTAACGATCATGAAGCTTCTTTTCACTCTCATGATTCTCATGGATAGAAACATAGCGATCCAGGGCTTGCTGATAGTTAAACATTTCTACTTCCATTGGACTAGGTTCTTCGTTAATGCGTTTTTTAAATAGATGATTAAAAAATAAGATCATCCCTGCACCAAGACCGATGGAGTAAGGTATTTGTAAGATCAACGGTTTTAAATTTTCTTCTCCAGTAATAATTTTATATATTTTTTGATGAACCTCTTGCATACTTACGTCTTCATGAAAATTCATAACCGCTAGACCTGCTCCAATGAATAGTAAAACCCAAACAGCGATAAAAAAAAGCGGTTTAAATTTAGTTTTAGAATAATAAACTTCCACTATTGTTTGAGCATCTCCCATTGTTTGCACTTCCAATGACGGCAAAGACACCCCAACTGCGCTGATCACCTTCATAACGTCAACAACAATCAATTTTTTATCTTCTGGTGTGACTTGGTGGATCGGAATACTTCCTACCAATAGACGGATTTCATCGCTGGCCACAATTTGTGCTATGTCTCGTATTTTAAGGTGTTGAAAAGGACTAGCCTGAACACGGTGTCGCATTCTTATATAAACAATATCCTCTTTCAATTTGTTCCCCTCCTTAAATTAGTAAGAAGTTGGACTATATTCTTTTATTTATATAGTATGGATGGAATAAACGTTTCTCATGCACGTAGCAATGTAGAGTTTAAAGTGTAGTATGTAGAATTATGTGGGTAATACTCCGAAGAATTAACCGTTTCATGGTTCAATTTCCAAACGTGAAAAGACCAAATGGCTAATCTTCCATTTGGTCTTTTATTTGTTGCAATATTTTTTTCTCTAACCTTGAAACCTGGACCTGAGATATTCCTAGTCGATTTGCTACCTCAGATTGAGTTTGGTCTTTATAATAACGAAGGTACACAATCAAACGCTCCCGTTCATTTAAATGGCGGATCGCTTCTTTTAAAGCAATTTTATCAAACCATTTGTGCTCGGATTGGTCTGCGATTTGATCTAGTAGAGTAATTGGATCACCGTCATTTTCATAAACAGTTTCATGAATTGAAGATAGACTACGACTTGCTTCTTGTGCAAACACTACTTCTTCAGGCGTTATTTCAAGTTTTTCAGCAATCTCGTTAATGGTTGGTATTCGGCCTAATGTTTTCGAAAGTTCATCTTTCATTTTCCTAATTTTATTGGCAGTTTCCTTTAATGAACGACTAACTTTAACCGTTCCATCATCTCTTAAAAATCGTTGGATTTCACCAATAATCATTGGAACTGCATACGTGGAAAACTTAACATCATAAGATAAATCGAATTTATCTACAGATTTAATCAAACCGATACAACCTATTTGAAATAAATCCTCTGGCTCATAACCTCTATTCAAGAATCGCTGAACAACAGACCATACTAACCTCGTATTACGATTCACGATTTTATCACGAGCATCTTGATCGCCTTCTTGACTTCTAGCAATTAACTCTTTTACTTCTTTATCCGTTAAGTATGCTTCTTTCTTCTCGTTTTTAACCTCCACATCCATAAGCAGAACCCCTTAATTGCATAAAGCTTTACTATTTGATAAAAGCTTTGTTAAATGAACTGTTGTTCCGAGTAACGGATTTGAAACAACTTTTATATCATCCATAAAGTTTTCCATAATGGTAAAGCCCATGCCAGATCTTTCCAACTCTGGTTTGGTTGTGTACAATGGTTGTCTTGCTTCATCGATGTCGTTGATACCAATACCTTCGTCTTTAATTGTAATTTGTACAACATCATTTTCTAAAGAAACGGAAATATAAACAATTCCTTCTGGATTATTATCATAGCCATGGATAATAGAATTTGTAACTGCCTCTGAAACAACAGTCTTGATTTCGGTTAACTCATCCATCGTTGGATCTAGCTGAGCGACAAATGCCCCAACCGTTACCCGGGCGAAAGATTCATTTTTACTTTGGGCTGAAAATTGAAGTTCCATAAAATTTTTCATATTAAGCCACCCCCAATGTTTCCAATGCGAACTGCTCATTGTCAGCTAATCTAATAATCTTAAATAGTCCTGACATATCCATCAATCGCTTGATTGGAGGGGTAATGGAACATATGACCATTTCGCCACCATTATTCGTAATTTGCTTATAGCGCCCTAGAATTACACCTAAACCAGAGCTATCCATGAATGTTAAGTTTTCTAAATTTAAAACTAAATGCTTATATTTACCTTTTTGTAATTGTTCATCCACTTCATTACGAAGCTTTTCACTTGTATGATGATCTAGTTCACCATCAATTCTTACACAAAGTATTGAGTCTTTTTTCTCCATATTAATGGTCAAGCTCACTTTCACTCACTCCTTAGATAAACTTTTCAACCAACAGATTTCACTTGAGAAATTGTTGTCTTAGAAAAGGTTTTCGATAAAGATGAGCTCCAATCCTTCTTCATGACAAAACTAGTGGGTATTCGGCAAAGAATGGACAAAAATAATGCAATTTCGTCAAAGTAAATTATTATCCAGAAGGAAGGTGGGGAAGCCCCCACCAAATAAACAAGCATAGTTTTCAAGGCACATACGCTTTTCTTATTGTCTAGCTTCTGCGCCCAGCCCCTCGAGGTCAAATAAACTGCCAATGAAAAAAGTGAAAAACTTTTTTATTGGCAGAACATTTGCTTGTCGGGGCTTTCGGGGCGCATACGCTTTTCTTATTGTCTAGCTTCTGCGCCCAGCCCCTCGAGGTCAAATAAACTGCCAATGAAAAAAGTGAAAAAAACTTTTTTATTGGCAGAACATTTGCTTGTCGGGGCTTTCGGGGCGCATATGCTTTTCTTATGAACGTCCACTAAATTTAGCAGTAGTACGTTTAAATATTTGCCACCAACTAGCAACCCCGATTTCTTCATTTGCAACTAGTGGTACTTCAACTAGAACTGTGCCTTCTTTTTCGAGACGAAGGGTCCCAATTTGTTCTCCCTTTTTAATTGGTGCCTTTAAATCTTCATTGATCGTAACTACTTCCTCAACATTATCAATGTTTTCACCTTTTTTCGTTAAGACAGAAACACTCTCAGAGGTTACTACTTCTACCATCGGCTTTTGACCTTTACTTACTTTTGAGGTAGTAATAATATGTCCACGATCATATAAGTTGTGAGTACTGTATTGGCTAAAGGCATAATCTAACATTTCTGTAATTTGTCGATTGCGTTCTTTAGGTGTTTTTGCACCCATAACTACCGCTATAACACGCATATCATTTTTCTTAGCAGTTACCGTCAAGCAATACATAGCCTCTCTTGTAAATCCAGTCTTTAAGCCATCAACACCAGGATAAAATTTTACTAATTTATTCGTATTAACTAGCCAAAACTTCTTATCAGTTCCTTCTCTTAGATAATCCTCATACAGGCTTGTATAAGCTAAAATATCTTCGTACTTCAATAACTCTTTTGAAATGACTGCTAAATCATAAGCAGTCGTATAATGGTTTTCTGCTGGTAAACCATTCGAATTCATAAAATTTGTGTTAGATAAACCTAACGATTTTGCCTTATCATTCATCATTGTTATAAAGTTTTCTTCAGAACCAGCTAAATGCTCTGCCATAGCAACTGATGCATCATTTCCAGAAGCAATTGCAATACCTTTTAACATCTCTTCAAGTGTCATTTCTTCTCCAACTTCTAGAAAGATTTGTGATCCTCCCATAGAAGCTGCTCGTTCACTAGTACGGACTTTTTCATCAAGGGTAATCTTCCCTTGATCTAAAGCTTCCATGATAAGAAGCATTGTCATAATTTTTGTCATACTAGCGGGCGGAAGCTGTTCATCACTATTTTTTTCGAACAATATTGTTCCAGTGTCTCTCTCCATTAAAATTGCAGATGAAGACTCTTTTGCTAATTGCACCTTTCCTTCTTCAGCAAAGGCTGTGACTTGAAATGTTGATAATAGTAGTGTAATTGCTAAAAAACGAACAAAAAATCCCCTCATAAACACTATCCCTCCATTCTATTCTCTAGCATTTTTTCCACTTCCACCTTTTTTATACAGTCCATGGAAAAAATAGTAAAGGAATATTCTTACCTATTTAAACTCCCAGCGAGTCTCTAGTAATGAAAATAAAAAAGATGCCCAACTCCACACAGAAGTTGTAACATCTTTAGTAATCTATCTAATTTCTTTATAAATCAGGGTTGGTACTGTTACTTTTTCTGATGTGATCGAATAAGAAGCATAGACTCTTCCTGTAACATCATCAACGTTCTCTTGGTTGCTATGAAGGGTAACTAAAGCTTCTCCCGCTTCTACATAATCACCGACTTTTTTTCGAAGCTCAATACCTACAGCTAAATCGATCATCGATTTTTTTGTAGCGCGTCCAGCACCTAATAACATTGCTGCTACACCAATTTGATCTGCAATTATATTCGACACATAGCCTGACTCTTTAGCTGGAACATCAATTAAGTATTGAGCCGTCGGTAATTTTTTTATATCATCGACAACAGATGCATCTCCACCCTGGGCTTCTAAAAACGTTTTTAACGTTTCAAGCCCTTTACCAGAAGCAATCGCATCTTCTAATAATTTCCTCGCTTCTTCAATAGTGTTCGTTCGACCAGCGAGCAAGACCATTTGACTTCCTAACGATAAACATAACTCTAACAAATCTTTTGGACCTTGACCTTTCAACGTATCGATTGCTTCTTTCACTTCAAGGGCATTTCCAATTGCAAAACCTAGAGGCTGACTCATATCAGAAATGATAGCAATCGTATTTCGACCTAAATTGTTTCCGATATCTACCATTGCTTTAGCCAATTCTTCTGCTTGTTTGAGTTCCTTCATAAAAGCTCCTGCTCCAGTTTTAACATCTAAGACGATTGCGTCTGCACCTGAAGCAATTTTTTTACTCATAATTGAACTTGCAATTAAAGGAATTGAATTAACTGTTGCAGTAACATCTCTAAGTGCGTATAGTTTTTTATCAGCTGGAGTCAAGTTCCCGCTTTGTCCAACTACTGCGACTTTATTCTTATTTACAAGATCAATAAACTGCTGATTTGATATTTCTACTGAAAAACCTTTAACCGCTTCTAACTTATCAATCGTTCCACCTGTGTGGCCTAAACCTCGCCCACTCATTTTAGCGACGGGAACTCCAACACTTGCTACTAAAGGAGCTAGAACAAGAGTGGTCGTATCACCTACACCACCTGTACTATGCTTATCGACCTTAATACCTTCAATTTCTGCAAGGTTTATTTGATCGCCAGATTCTACCATTGCCATCGTTAAAGCTGCTCGCTCATCATCTGTCATATTTTGAAAATAAACAGCCATTGCAAAAGCACTCATTTGATAATCTGGTATCACTTCACTTGTGTAGCCTTTAATGATAAACTCAATCTCTTCTTTCGTTAGCTCTTTACCGTCACGCTTTTTTTCAATTAAATCAACCATCCTCATCGCATTCACCCTTTTTCAATGTAGAATGTAAAATGTAGAATGTAGAGTTGTGAATGTGTTGCTTCGAGGCCAAGACAAAAAGCAACTTTAAACTTTACACTCTACACTCTTACAACTTCAATAGTGTTTCTTTTATTAGTTGAATAAACTTTGGTTTTGTTCGGTTTGCGACTGCTACAACTTGTTCGTGTGTGACGCCTTCTAGCTCTTCGCCGATCGCCATATCAGTGATACAGCTAATGCCAATTACTTTCATATCCATATGTCTTGCAACAATTACTTCTGGTACGGTAGACATGCCGACTACATCTGCTCCTATTTTACGAAGCATAATTAGTTCAGCTGCTGTCATGTATGTAGGTCCTGATATACTTGCGTATACACCCTTTTGGATTGTTACACCAATGGAAGCAGCCATTTCCTCAATCATTGGAATAAACTCTCTCGTATAGGCTGTGCTCATATCCGGAAATCTTGGTCCGAATTCTTTTTCGTTTACACCGATTAATGGATTCGCCCCTGTCATATTAATATGATCAGTTATAATCATTAAGTCACCCGGTGAAAAAGCTGGATTCATCCCGCCACACGCATTCGTGACAACAATTGTTGAAACCCCTAGTAGTTTCATCACGCGAACTGGGAAAGTTACTTCTTGCATTGAATACCCTTCATAAAAGTGAAAACGCCCTTGCATAGCAACAACTGTTTTACCATTTAGCTTACCAATTACCAATTGTCCGGCATGGCCTTCTACTGTTGATACTGGGAAGTTTGGAATTTCTTCATAAGGAATTACGACGCTATCATCAATTTCAAGAGCTAGTTCCCCAAGACCTGAGCCAAGTATAAGACCTATTGTCGGTTCTGTTGTAATTTTCCCTTGAATAAACTTGGTAGTTTCTATGGCTTTTTCTAATACTTGATACACTTCTACCACTCCCCTTAATTCATTTCCTTTACGATCTCTTTTATAAAACTCAAAAAGTTTGATCTTACCTTTTCTGTCGTCTCAATTACTTCATCATGTGTTAATGGTTGATCTAGAATTCCAGCAGCCATATTTGAAATACATGAAATACCTAAAACTTCAAGATTACTATGTCTTGCAACAATCACTTCCGGTACTGTTGACATACCTACTGCATCACCGCCTAATGTGCGGAGCATTTTTATTTCGGCTGGAGTTTCATATGAAGGCCCAGTATTGCCTACATAAATTCCTTCCTTAATCTCAATCTCTAATTCCCTAGCTACATCTTTCGCTAACTTAACTAGTGTTTTACTATAAGCGGTGGACATATCAGGAAAACGAACTCCCACTGCGGGATCGTTTGGCCCAATTAATGGATTATCACCAAAATTATTAATATGATCCGTAATAATCATTAAATCACCTGGGGTAAAGTCCTCATTAATACCACCTGCTGCATTTGTAACAATGACACTTTTAACCCCAAGCTCCTTCATCACTCGTACAGGAAAGGTTACACGCTCTAACGAATAGCCTTCATAATAATGAAATCTACCTTGCATCGTAATGACTTGTTTCCCTTGTAGAGTACCAATTACTAGTTGACCTGCATGTCCTTCTACAGTTGATACAGGAAATCCAGGTATTTCGTCATAAGGGATTTTGACTGGATTTTCAATCTCCTCAGCTAAAACGCCTAAGCCAGAGCCTAAAATTAAGCCAATCTCAGGTTGTACTGAAACTTTTTTTCTTAAATATTTTACTGCATTGTTCATCTTACTCACGTCCCTTTCGCAATTCTTGTAGAAAACTTTTTCCGTATTTCGGCAGAGTAACATTAAAATTATCGGCTATTGTCGCACCAATATCAGCAAATGTACTTCTAACGCCTAAGTTAATCGCTTGTTTCATACCTTTTTCATAAACAATTAACGGTACATATTCTCTTGTATGATCAGACCCAGGAGCCACAGGGTCGTTACCATGATCTGCAGTAATAATCAATAAGTCGTAATCATTTAATTTTTCCAGTATCTCAGGTAATCTAGCATCATATTCTTCTAAAGCCTTTCCGTAACCAATTGGATCGCGACGATGACCATATAAAGCATCAAAATCAACTAAGTTTAAGAAGCTCAGCCCTGTAAAATCCATGTCTAACGTTTCAACTAATTTATCCATTCCA
The DNA here is from genome assembly GCF_001866075.3 of Anaerobacillus isosaccharinicus. Lineage (GTDB taxonomy): Bacteria > Bacillota > Bacilli > Bacillales > Anaerobacillaceae > Anaerobacillus > Anaerobacillus isosaccharinicus. Next base: position 5,047,125 of record NZ_CP063356.1, read on the forward strand.
TCCATATTAGAAACCGTTCGTATTGACTTAGTGATTCCCTCGCCATCATAAATATCAGAAATTTTCCCAATTGCGATTGAGTCAAATCCATTATCTTGAATTTCATTCATAACTGTACGAGCAAACGGTTTTAATGCATAGTCATGGCGATTTGTTGTTCGTTGCCATGCACCATGATGTCCAATAAAGGGACGGGCAATTATTCGTCCAACCATATATTTTTCATCTAAGGTTAATTGCCTAGCAATTTTACATATGTTGTACAATTCTTCAAGAGGAACAATGTCCTCATGAGCCGCTATTTGCAAAACTGAATCTGCAGAAGTGTACACAATTAAAGCCCCTGTATCAAAGTGCTCTTGTGCGAGTAAATCTAAAATTTCCGTTCCTGATGCTGGGATATTTCCAATTATTTTTCTGCCTGTCCTCTTTGTTAATTCATCTAGAAGCTCTTTTGGAAACCCATTTGGAAACGTTTTAAATGGAGTCTCAATGTGTAGACCCATTATTTCCCAATGACCTGTCATTGTATCTTTTCCATTAGATGCTTCTGCCATTTTCCCAAAATGAGCAAGTGGTTTTTCTGCTTTATCAATCCCTTGAATTTCCTTAATATTGCTTAAACCTAACCTCGCCATATTCGGCATATGTAATCCATTCATTCTTTCTGCTATATGTCCTAATGTATTGGATCCCACGTCACCAAATTTTTCAGCATCTGGCGCTTCACCGATCCCTACTGAATCCATGACAACTAAAAAAATTCTTTTGTAAGAATTGTTCTCCATATCCATATAAATACCCTCCTAAAAAATTCTCGTATTGTCAAAACTTTATATAGAAATAGGCTATTAAATCCTAGTTTAAAGGGCTTTATAAGCAAAAAACTTGCCACCCCCTGAATTTTGTAGATAATTGAGGTTACCACACACCCAACATCCCAAAAGAAAGGAAAGTGACAAGTTGTTACCTCAAATTATAACCTATTTACTTACTTTTATAAACTACCAAGAACAAGTAATTCGAACGCTCCTTACCCTTTTAATAGGGAAGAGCATGTTTGATAAACCGACTGAGGCTCCAGTTAATAAACCATATCGCAAGCTTCAAGTTGATGATCTACCGATCATTGAAGTTCCAAAAAAACTAGATTTTCAAGTTTTATTAACCGAGCATCTTAAGTCTAAAGGTAAACCTCTCAAACCAGTACAAAGACGGTCGAATTCAACACCCGTTCCTTCATCAATGAAATGTCCTACGTGTGGTGCTCCATCTGATTATTTGTATGCGAACAATGGAGCGAAAGGACAATTTCAATGTAAGGTGTGTTCATGTCTTTTCAGTGAGAGAAATCGATATCTCAAGGAAGCAATCCTGAAATGCCCTCACTGTTCAAAAACACTTGAAAAAGTGAAGGAAAGAAAAGACTTCCATGTGTACAAGTGTAAAAACGACGCTTGTTCTTATTACCAACATAAACGTAATGCGATGACTCAAAAAGAGAAAAATCGGTTCAAAGAAGATCCTCAAGCCTTTAAACTTCGCTATATTTACCGCCAGTTTCACATTGATTTTCAACCATTAGCGAAGCATTCACCAAAGAGACCACGAGTTGATCTATCAAGAATTTATGTGTCTCCACATACGCTTGGATTGATATTGACTTATCACGTCAATTATGGACTTTCAGCCCGTAAAACAGCAGCGCTGATGAAAGACGTACATGGTGTTTCAATCTCTCGTCAAAGCATTTTAAATTACGAAAATAGTGTGGCCTTGTGGTTGAAACCGTATATTGATCACTATCCTTATGAGCTTTCAGATCAATTCTGCGGTGACGAAACGTACATCCGTGTGAATGGCCGTTGGCATTACCTATTTTTCTTTTTTGATGCCGTAAAGAAAGTCATTCTCTCTTATCCTGTGTCACCTAACCGAGACACAGCTACAGCTATTAAAGCGATAGACGAAGTGTTGTTAAAGCTTAGGAAAATCCCAGAAAACCTAACTTTCGTTGTCGATGGCAATCCCATTTACTTATTAGCACAACACTTTTTTGCCCAGCATCAAATCCCGTTTGAGGTGATTCAGGTAATTGGCTTAACCAACGAAGACGAGGTATCAAAGGAATATCGACCTCTCAAACAAATTATCGAGCGGCTAAATCGTACCTTTAAAGGAAACTATCGATCCACTCATGGTTTCGGGTCAGAACATGGTTCTGTTTCTTTTGTGACCTTGTTCGTTGCTTACTTTAACTTTCTAAGACCACATTCAGCATTGGAAGGAAAAGTACCAGTAACACTTCCTGAGCTAGAAAAGCTTCCAAACATGCCAGCTAGATGGACAACTCTTATTGGTCTTGCCCAGGACTGGATAAGTAAGCAAACTGCCTAACTTTTGTTTAACTGAGCCCTTTCTAGCCATCGGCGGAGCGTACTCTTGACAAACCGAACTTGCCAATGGTTTAAAATGGAAATACCAAGGGCTTATTTAGCTATGCCTTCTTTTGTCCTCTTCGCCCTTGTTAAACCTCTCGCTAAACCATTGGCGTGTTTGTCAAGAGCGATGGCGGGAGCTACCACCAGATTAATTGGTAGAAAGTGTCATCAGCCTTTAGTTTTCATAGAACTTTTGACACTACCAAAATTCTCTAACTACGCATATCTCTACTATTTTACAACGTTACTATTCCCGATTATGTATAAAATTAATTGTCGAAAGCTAATATAACCATTATATAAAGAGGTCAGAAGTCAGACAACTGTTTTTTTATAAAGTTAATGAAAAGAAGTGCCTCGAAGCAGCTCTTTTTAAAAACTCTACACTTTTTATGCTCTCGGATGAAAATTTGTATATACATCTTTCAATCTCGTTTTTGTTACATGGGTATAGATTTGGGTCGTGGAAATGTCAACATGTCCTAGCATCTCTTGAACCGCCCGTAAGTCTGCCCCATTTTCTAACAAATGAGTAGCAAAAGAATGACGTAACGTGTGTGGGGTAAGTTCCTTTTCAATTTTTGCATCTTTACTAATTTTTTTTAATATTTTCCAAAATCCTTGCCTTGATAAACTTGTCCCATGATGATTTACAAATAAAAAATCATGGTTATTCTTTTTCATTAACATTGCTCTCGAAAAATTAATATACTTACTAAGCGCTTCGGTCGCTAATTTACCAATAGGAATAATTCTTTCTTTGTTCCCTTTGCCTATACATTGGATAAACCCCATGGATAGGTGAACGTCTTGTAGTTTAAGTGAACATAGCTCTGAAACACGAATCCCTGTAGCGTAGAGTAGCTCTAGCATTGCTTTATTTCGAAAATCGAATGGTGTAGTAGTATTTGGTGCTGATAACAGGGCATCTACTTCGTCAAATGAAAGAACTTTCGGTAATTTCCGCTCTTGCTTCGGGGTTTCAATATGAACGGAAGGATCGTTTACCGTTTGTCTCTCACGTAAAAGAAATTGATGAAATGATCGAATAGAAGCTATCGTTCTAGCAATTGTTGTAGACGCTCGTCCTTCTTCTTTTAAAAAGAATAAATAGTTCATAATATCAATTCGGGTAACATCATTTAAGGAATTCATTTGCTCTACATTTAATAAATATTGAGTGTACTTTGTAAGGTCTCTTTTGTAAGAATCAATGGTATTTTTAGCCAACCCTTTTTCTACGATTATAAAATGCAGAAAATCTTCTATCTGATTTTTCATGATAACTCCTTGTTTCAAGCTATCACTCACCAAAATGATAGAAAAACATAAGTCGATCTAAAAAGCCATTTCGTTCAACTGGTTCAGCCATTTGAACGACTTTAACTGCTCTTCCTTTCGGCTCATCATAGCGATGATAACTCTCATATTCTTGACTCACCCATAGAATACCATAATAAAACAATAACGTGCACCCCATAAATAGCAGAAATACGCGTATTGTGTCCCAAGCAACAGAAAAGAAGTTCTTAATCATTTGGTGTGCCCTCCTAAGGTCTAAAATATCCTTAGTACAAGATATGCCAAAAACAAGAAGCTCTATACCTTTATTTAAAGGAAATTTATTTATCCTATCACTAAATTTAATATTCATCACGATACCTATGTTAATGGAAAACTTTTTTCAATATAAAAAAACCTTCCAAACTAAAGGAAGGTTATTCTGGTTTATTCTCTTGGCATCGACTGCAAATTCCATGGAAAGTTAGACGATGATCTTTAACTTGAAAATTCCAATGTTCCTCAACAATCTTTTCTACGTCACCTAGTAAATCTTCTTGAATTTCATCTACTGCTCCACACTCAATACACACTAAATGATGATGGAAATGAGCTGCCCCTTCTTGACGTAAATCATAGCGCGAAACACCATCACCAAAGTTAATTTTGTCTACAACCTTCAATTCACTAAGTAGTTCTAGTGTCCGATATACTGTAGCTAAGCCTATTTCAGGAGATTTCTCTTTTACTAAAAGATAAACATCCTCTGCGCTCAAATGATCTTCTTCGTGCTCTAATAGCACGCGAACTGTCGCCTCTCGTTGTGGAGTAAGCTTGTAGCTTTGAGAATGCAACTGTTTTTTAATACGCTCTATTCTTTTTTCCATACTCTAATGCCCCTCCCGAAAAGCCGATTACATGGCTCAATTATACTCAATATTCGAAAAGAGGTCAAATTAAAATCATTATAATAAATAATTTATAATAATTTTCAATTTAAAATTATTATAAAATATATAACAATTACATCCAATTAACAACCATCCTCATTAAATTAGGTGAAACATATGCTTCAAAACCAGACGCAATCGCTAATACTGCACCAATACATAAAACTAATACTGAATACCTTAAAAATTGCTGAAAAATTGGTTCATGGCTCCGTTTAATAAACTGATGACGGATCATCTTTAACGAAAAAGATACTGAAGCAGTAGCGATTATGATAAATGCTGGAACTAAAATAAAGTTTTGTGGCATTACTGATGCAAATGATAATAAAAAACCATTCATTCCTAATTGATTTACTAAAAAACCTACAGTAAACCCAACGACTACACCTTTGATAAATAGTAAAACTAAGATTATTGGAAGCCCTATAATCGTAAGACCCAGCACCCACATCAAGCCAATATATTTTACATAGTGGGCAAAACTTTGAGAAAACATCGCTGCTGAATCTGCTAGTTGTCCATCAGCTACTTGTCCAAAAAATTGTGTTAAATATATATGTAAATCATGTCTTTGACCAAGATTTAAACTATTTACGATGATCGCACCAAAAATGATCCCCATTAAAAATAAAACAATTGTAAAAATATAAATTGAACGATTTTCTTCTATATGATAAGCAACCAACTGCCTAATCCCGCTTGCCTTCCTTCTCATCGTTCTCCTCCTCATCTTTCTTTGTAATAGAGTTCTTCTACTTCACTCTATGAAATAAAAGTCCCTTCTATGACAAATTAATAGAAAAGGTTTTGTTTTGTTAATAATTGGACAATAAAAATAGAAGCTGGAACAAAAGTGTTTTAATCAATGAGAAATCCGAACGAAATGCTAGTTGATGCATACCCTCCGCTTCGGAAATATACTTCGCTTTCCGCGGGCGGCTGGTTAGCCTCCTCGTGCTTACGCACTGTGGGGTCTCACCCTTGCCTTTAATCCCGCCGGAGTCTTCGTATATTTCCTCCACTATGGGTTTATATAGTTCGGATTCTCAGTTAAGCACTTTAGTTATGTACCAGCCTCTTTAAGTTTTTTTATTATTTATAATTTCATTCTACATTTTACATTCTACATTCTAGAATTACTTAACCTTCCCATACTTCCCTCCACCACCTATATCAAAAAATAGTTCACCAGTTCTTGCTTTTAAAATATAATCAACAATTTTATTTGAGACAACCTTTTCTAGCTGTTCTTTTGTGGCAAAGTGAATGATATTCATTTCCGTATCAAAATACTGTCTAAGTTTTTCTAATGTCTTTGGTCCTAGAGTGGGAATAAATTGCAATGGGACTTGGTGGACGTAAGGTGGACGTTGCCGCTTAGGTACATTTTCGTCCTTATTCATAGACAACTCAATAATTCTTGCTGCAACACCTTTTGTGTAGGAACGGTTTTTGCATTGAGGACATCCTTCCTCTTTATGCTCGTCATCTATCGCTTCAAAGCACTGTTCACAAGTTGTTTGATAATACTTCCCTAACAGTGGATTTAATCCATAGTTACATTCTATCTCTCTTCCTGCTTCACCTTTTATCGCTCTATTTAATTCCTCGAAGCTTGGTTGTTTCATTTTTATTTTTTGATATTCACGAGCAATATTGGCTAATGAATGGGCATCTGAATTGGTTAAAAAAGAAAAATGCTGTAGTTCACCTACTTCGTCTGCCATTAAAGTATCTGAGCTAAGACCCAACTCAATCCCATCAATCATCGTTAGATCAAACACCTCAGTAACACTTTTTTCAACCCCCTTACCGTAAAGGCTTTTAAAAGGGGTAAACACATGAGCTGGAATAAATAAACCACCTAACTCTTTTACCTTTTTTTGAAGCGTAATCCCATCTTCATACATTCGTTGTGTACTTAAGGTAACATTCGTGACTCTTTCGGCTAACCAGTCAGAAAAAAGCTTCATCATTTTTAGATAAGGAAAATAAACGAGAACGTGGATTGGACCTTTACTATGCTCATCATAAACTTCAATTTCTGAACCTAAGATTAAAGTAATCTTCTCTTTGTAACAGAGTCCTCCTTGTTCCTTTTCAATGAATTCCCCTCTATCTACTAGCTCTTGCAGTTGCAAAAGCACTTCAGGAACATGGCAATCTATAATCCCGATTAAATCGAGACCTTTTACATCCCGAGCAACATTTAATACATTTTCCAATGTCATTGATTTTGACGCCGTAATTTTTACCGGCTTTCCTGTGGATGTTGAGCCTAAATGAATATGTAAATCAACGAAAAATGAGTTCAACTTATTCCAAGCCACCTTTAAGCTTTAAAAATTGAATTGCAAATACTGTCTTCGCATCATGGATCAATTGTTGTTCGATTAACTGCTCAGCTTCCTGTAAAGAAACTTCCATTAAAGCTAAAAATTCATCATCATCAAAATTAACTTCTCCGACCTCAATATCATCCGTAAAGTAAATATGTATGATTTCATCAGCAAAACCTGGTGATGTATAAAAAGATGTAACAAATTTCAAATTCATAGCTTTATAACCGGTTTCTTCTTCTAACTCACGCTTTGCACACTCAAGTGGATCTTCACCTTTTTCTAACTTTCCTGCTGGAATTTCAATAATCGTCTTTTCTAATGGTTTCCTAAACTGCTTTACTAATAAAATCTTGTTGTCTTTTGTTAAAGCAATAATTGCGACCGCACCTGGGTGATGGACTATTTCCCGTTTACTCACATTTCCGTCTGGAAGTTCCACATCTTTTACAACTAAATCAATGACCTTACCATTAAAAATAAGATTAGTCGTTAATGTTTTTTCATAAAATTCTTGTTTCATTGTTACCGCTCCTTTTTGTTCTTTATATTAACTGAAAAAAACCTATTCTAAATCTAAAATCTCCTTCATACATTCTATCATAGCTTGTCTAAACAGCTGGACAAGCATTTGAGAGGAGAGATTTCAATGAAAATTTACGTTCAAGAACAGAAGGTTACATTGGTAGGAAAAGCTTGGCAAATTAACTATATGCTAAAAAAATATATGAAAAAATATACAACAGTACAAGAGTGGATTGATAGTCAAAGGCCAAAGCATTCTTAAGTTATTAATCGGTGTAGGAAAGAATCCATTTTACGGCTGCAGCAACACCAAGAAAAAAAACAGGGTCATCCACATACTGTCTTCCCATTGTCTTAATTGGTAGAGGGCTTTTAGTTAAACAGTGCTGAAGCAACTCTTCTAGAGGCCCGTTTTGCATCCAATGCACTTCATGCAGTTGACTTATGTCTTCTACTTGTCTCGTTATTTTTTCCTTAGTAACACCTTTTATAGTTGGAAGTGGTAGGATACTTTTTACGTATGTAAAATTCGTTAGAGGGGTCATCGTATGATGACTAATACCACGATGCCTTTCTCGTTTATCTTTTTCAGAAAGTCTTGGTACCCAAACTGGGATACCATTTAAACTGCCAATGATATTCGCCCAAGACGCCAACTCAATACCACTAAAACCATGGATCGTACCGGTACCTACAACACCAGGACCTAGCGTTACAAAAATTAAATCACCATTTAGAACTTCAGTTGCAAACTGCAATGCAGTCTGAAGATTAACCGCTTCATAAGTTCCACCATAGGCTTGACCTATAGTAATTGTTACAAAACGCTCGTCTTTTTTTAATGTACGGACGTGCTGACTAAAGCTAAGAGGAATACTTGCTTCATCACTAATAATGACGACCATTTTCCCGTCTTTTTTTAAGTAATCCATTCCCCAAAAACAAATGGGTATCATACTATGGAGCTCTCCAATTAACACTTTTTTGCCACGTAACGTAAACGGTTCCTTAAATAAATGATGATAGTTACTTTCTTGTGCTTCTACCGCTAAAACTGAAAGTTGGCTTGGTAAATACCTAGCTTTAATTATATGTCCATTCGGATGATTCTCTTCCTTAGGACAAGCTCCGATAATTGCTGTAACTATATCAAGACCACCTGTTCCTAATCTAAGCTCTGTTGATGTAACATTTACTATTACCTCATCAGTTACTTTTGCTCGTGGAGTAATTGTTAGGTATAATAACGCTCTCTTTGCTTCTGCAGATGTTTTTAGGATTTGAATTTCTTCATCTTCGTATAATATTTCTTCTACAGTAACTCTTCTTTCTATATACATAGACAAAAACCCCTCTTTAAATATCGTAACTCTTCAAAACATTATTTCCACTCCAATGCTATTTAACCTTCTAAATATTTGAAATCATAGGTCTACATTGATATTGTAAGGATGTAAAAACTTCCATAGGAGTGGATATCATGGAAAAAAGGCAGATTGGCTCGTCACAACTATTAGCCTCAACAATCGGTTTAGGCTGTATGTCACTCGAGAAGAGTCATAAGGAAAGTGAGTATATTTTACATAAAGCTCTTGATATGGGTGTGAACTATTTTGATACAGCTGATTTATATGACTTTGGAGAAAATGAACGATTACTAGGAAACCATTTAAAGGGTAAACGACATGATCTAATTATTGCTACAAAAGTAGGCAACCAGTGGGATGAAAAGAACGAAGGTTGGACTTGGAATCCAACAAAACCATATATAAAACAAGCAGTTAAAGCTAGCTTGAAAAGGTTACAAACCGACTATATCGATTTATACCAGCTGCACGGTGGCACAAGAGAAGATCCAATTGATGAGTCGATTGAAGCCTTTGAAGAACTAGTTCAAGAAGGCTGGATTCGTTACTATGGTATTTCCTCAATTCGTCCAAACGTTATTAAAGAATATGTGCATAAGTCTAAAATTATTAGTGTAATGATGCAGTATAGCATGCTCGATCTACGTCCAGAAGAAGAGATCATGCCTTTTCTAACAGAGAATAAAATAAGTGTTATTGCTCGTGGACCTGTTGCAAAGGGGCTATTAACTGAAACATTTTTAACAAAACTCGGTGATGGTGGCTACTTAGATTATTCTAAAGAAGAATTAAAAGAAGTCCTTACTAAGTTGCAGAAAATCGCTCACGAACACAACTACAAGTTACAAGAACTAGCACTTCAGTATTGCTTAGGAAATAATCCAACAGCAACAGTGGTTCCAGGAGCAAGAACAATAGACCAATTACTAAATAATCTTTTTGCAACAACAACGGCTGCGATTTCCTCTAAGCTACGAAGCAAAATAAAGCAAATCATAAAAAAATCCATTTATACATCGCATCGATAATATAGACTACGACTACTCGAGTTACTATAACACTAAAAAGGTGGTTCCATTATTCATGGACTCACCCTTTTCTATCTATTGTAGCAATTTTTTTACCTCATTCTCTAACATTTCATAATTCACTTTACCGCGAATTGGAATAAAAATTCGACCGTCCTGGTCTAGAATATAGGTGGCTGGTATCGCCCTAACTTGGTACAACGATTCCACAATCCCCCTTTGGTTAAAGGTATCAATAGCTTGATCTACGAAGTTTGGGAACGTTACTTGATACTCTTCCATAAATTCTTCTGTGGCACCCTCACTTCTTTCAAGGGTTGCCATATTAATACCTACAACATTAACACCCTGATCTTTAAATTCCTCATCCAATTTTATTAAATCTGGCATTTCATCTCGACAAGGGGGGCACCAAGATGCCCAAAGATTTAATACTACTATCTCTCCTCTAAAATCAGACAATGACATTTCTTTATCGCTACCCCAAATTGGGAGGGTAAAATTAGGTGCAAACATCCCTCTCAATAGACCTTCTTCATCTTTGGCAATGATTGGAGCGCCATCAAGCTCTTCTTCGCTTTCGTTTACAACTTTCCTATCGCCTTCACCACTTGTAACTTCTGCTTCCTCGTCAGGTAAATTATCCACGACTACGTATATAGAAAAAGCAACAGCAACAATTAAAATGATAAAACTAATAAAGCGGTTTTTAGCCATAATAAACCTCCATTTCATTAACTCGTTATAAGTAAAAATGCCCCGCTAAAAAAAGCAATTGATAAAAAAATCGATAGAAACACATATAAAAATGCTTTTTTCAATTTTCGTTCTCGTAAAAGAAGCATTGTTTCAACACTAAACGTAGAAAAAGTTGTGAAAGCTCCAAAAAATCCAAGACCAATCAGCAAAAAAATCGGAGCTTCGTAAAGTTCAAAAGCTTCTTCACTTGAATAATAATGGCCTAAAAATAGTCCTAACCCTAACGAACCGACGACATTAACAAATAACATCGCAATTGGTATGGGTGGATGAGGATACTTTTTCATTAATAAAAGACCAATTCCATAACGGCACATCGCACCAAAAGCTCCACCAGTCATAACTAACAATACATTCAATTTATCCCACCAGCTTTTTTCGATAATTGATAACGATAGTTTTGTTTTTCACCAAGTATATACCCTATAAAAGCAAGGAAAACTCCTCCGAAAATAGAAGTACTTAAATAAAAGATCGCAATATTCAATTGTGACGTTCCAAAAAAACCAAAAAAATCAGCGGCAAGGGTTGACATCGTTGTAAATCCACCGCAAAAACCTCCCCCTAGACCTGCTTTCCAGATGTCATTTAACTTTACGTGAACTAGCCAGCCTGTTAAAAAGCCTAATAATAAACTGCCAATTAAATTTTCTATTAACGTCCCTAATGGAAATAAGAAAGAAACGGTTTGTATATTAAGTGCATAGCGTAGTACTGTACCAAAAGCTCCACCAATACCGACTGCAAAAAAAATCCTAACTACCTTTAGATTCATGTAACCTCTTCTTTCTAGCAATACAAATTATATTCCTTAAATTATAAAGAACGTATTAATAAGTTTCAATGCGCGTTTAAAGATAAATAGTACAAAACAAAACAAAAAATAAAACAGCTTTATTAATAGCTATTTATTTGCTAGAATGATTATCAGTGATTTTGTTACATAGGAAGGAGAAATTATGTCAATTTTTCATGCTATTATTTTTGGTATTGTTCAAGGTATAACTGAATTTTTACCTATCTCTAGTACTGCTCATATCGTCATTACACAACTAATTTTAGGAACACCTTTTCCGGGTCTAGCTTTTGAGATTTTCTTACATATTGCGTCTATTTTAGCAGTCGTTATTTATTTTAGAAAAGATTTAATTGCAGTAATCGTTGGATTTTTCAGCTATTTTAAAACAAGGTCAACAGAAAACCGGGTTCACTTTCTCTTTGCCTTATATATTGTTCTTGCTACTTTATTAACAGGTGGCTTAGGAGTTTTATTGAAGGATTTTGTAGAAGATACAATGAAAACACCTGCTTTCATTGCAGTAGCTCTATTTGTTACTGGTCTTGGGTTAGTCTTTATTGAAAGATTTCATCGTTATGGGAGTCGAACTGAAAAAGACATGACATTCGTAGATGCGATTATTGTTGGTCTTGCCCAAACATTAGCTGTATTACCAGGAATATCTCGTTCTGGTGCAACATTAATCGCAGCGTTACTTTGTGGACTACAACGCGATACTGCTGTCCGCTACTCGTTTTTACTCGTGATCCCAGTTATTTTAGGATCAACGGTACTGGCAATCGGCGATGTTAGTCAAGAGGTATTTGCTGCAATTGGAGCACCAGCTTTAATCGTTTCATTTATTACGACATTCATCTTTTCTTGGTTAGGAATCGTTTTGCTCATTGATTTCTTGAAAAGAAGCAAACTAATCTACTTTGCTGTTTACTGTTTCGTAGTAGCTATCTTAGTATTTCTATTCATTGATCCATCAACAATTATGGAAGTCTAACCTCTATGGTGTCAGACCCCCAAAAAAGACATTTTTAAACAAAAGTCCGTTTCCAGTGGACAATAAAAAGGCTGCCCCGGGGCAGCCTTTTTATTTAATTAAATGTTTTATTAAATGAGGCTTCAATCTCTTTACTTTTAAGATCAACACCAATCAAGATTATGCATGGATCAAGTTTTGTCGCTTCTTTCATACGGTTTAACTTCAGTTGTTTTGATGCGTATTGGAATTGAAACATACCGACAGTTTCTGTTAATTGAACGATCCCTTTGCCGCGGACCATTGTATCAGGAAACCGCTTTAACCAATTTTCGAATTGAATACGATCAATTGGGTTAGCTACATTAATTTTAATTGCTTGAAATGAGTGGTTAAGGTCTTGATGACTATGATCTTCACAATGATGCCCAGAAGTGCACCCACATTTTCCTTTTGAGATCCCTGTACGTCGCGTCCTAATTTTCCTCTCTAAAAGCAGCTGGATATCAACATCGCCGTAGCTAGTTTCCACTATAGGTGTATCATCCATTTTTAAATCTGTCATCTTCTTTCTAACTTTTTGAAGCATTTTCTCAGTAATTAAATCTACCTTATTTAAAATAATAAAAGAGCTTGTAGTAACTTGCGATTTCAAAACAGTACGAACTTCTTTAGAACTAGAGAATATACTATGGTATTCTAAATATTTACTACCGTCTATTAAATTAATAATAGAATATAAATCTACATCATCTATTAACAGCGGATCTGTAAGGGCATCGACGATCTCTAACGGATTGGCAACGCCTGTCCCTTCAATAAACAAGAAATCAGGAACGTCTTCTTCGTTTAATGACGTTAAAAAAGAATGCAACTCTTGCGTAAAATCTCCTTGAATCGAGCAACAAATACAACCATTAAGCATTTCTAGAACTTGATCGTTATGAAACAAATCTTGCTCAACATTTGTTTCGCCAATTTCATTTAAGACAATCGCCGGCTTTAAATTATTTTTCTTACAATAGGTAAGTAAATTTTGTAATACAGTCGTTTTTCCACTCCCCAAAAACCCCGTAATGATATAGGCAGGTACTCTTTTTTTCATAATCTCCTCCAACTGAGTGAATTAATTTAAATTTAGCATAACTATTAAAAAAACACAAATAGGAATGATTACTATTTGTTTCAGGAATATTAAGGTGCATGCATAAATAGATGATTTTATGATAGAATACTAGAGTGATTTTAATTGTAAAATGTAAATTTCATAATGTAAATTGTTAGTTGCTAACCTTAACGTAACTAATATTTTGAACTCTTCATCATAAATAAATTTAGGAGTAGATCCATATATGAATTTAAAAGAATCTGTTTCATCTTTGGCAAAAGATTTACTCGGAGTAGCGTTATTACTCGTATTTTTATTGCTATTTTTTAATATAGAGAAAATTAAAAGTTCAGTTTCGTTATCGAACTTACCTGATAGTCTTGTAAATGTTAATACGATTTTCATAAGTATTATTATTGAGGCATTTCCATTTATTTTGTTAGGTGTATTCGTTTCAGCGTTAATCCAAATTTATGTTTCTGAAGATACAATTCAAAAATTTTTACCAAAAAATGCACTTGGTGCCTTGATCCCTGCGGCAATTCTCGGGGCGATTTTTCCAATATGTGAATGTGCCATCGTACCTGTTGTTCGCAGATTAATAAAAAAGGGAATGCCGCTGCATGTGGGGGTCGTATTTCTAGTAGGTGCACCTATTTTGAACCCAGTCGTAGTCGCGTCTACTTATTATGCATTTAGGTCTAACCCTACTGTTCTATATTCTCGTTTCGGACTAGCATTCATATTAGCCATCGTCATAGGGGCAATCATTTATTTTATCTTCCGTAAAAATAGTGATCAGTTAAAATGGAGTAAAGAGGAATTAATGGGGAAACAGGTTACTCAAATTGTAACTCCAACAACTAAACCAAACCGAGTTAAACAAACGATGTACCATGCAGCTGACGAATTTTTTATGATGGGCAAATATTTAATTGCAGGTGCTTTTATTGCAGCTTTATTCCAAACATTTTTGGACAGAAGTATTCTCCAAGCTTTAGGTTCAAATGATTATTCATCAACCTTTGTGATGATGGTTTTTGCCTATGTTTTATCTCTTTGTTCAGAAGCAGATGCCTTTGTAGCTGCATCATTTGCTAACAATTTTACAACAGGTTCAATTATCGCCTTCTTAGTATATGGACCAATGCTCGATTTAAAAAATACAGTTATGCTTCTAGCTTTCTTTAAAACTAAGTTTGTACTTGTATTTATGGCAACTGTAACAACTGTAGTATTTATCTCTGTCATGTTTTTACAACTTTTCATCTTGTAAAATTAAAAAAATTAATGGAAAGGATGGTCTCGTCATGAATAATAAAAGTGATTTAGGCTTTCATGCTTACATTCGAGGAATTATTCTCTTTGGGTTTGCCCTATTTATTTTGGGGTTAATTATTACTGACAATATGAAATATTATATTGCTCCTAGAATGATGCCTTTTATCTATTTTTCAATTGTTGTGTTTTTCCTTTTAGGGATTATTCAAATTTTCCGTAGCACCAAAAAAGGTCAAACAGAAGAGGGAATTGATTGTGATTGCGGTTTGGACCATCAAGTATCGGGTCCTAGATGGGTAAAAGTAGTTGTTTATTCGATTTTTATTTTACCCCTGTTAATGGGATTTATCATTCCTGATCAAGCATTAAATAGCTCAATTGCAGCAAATCGAGGGATTATTTACGGTTCGGGGATGAATTTAGCAAAACCAGTTGACGGATCATCAGTTACACCTAAAGCTGATCAATTTTTAAATGACCCTGAAGGCTACCTTGCTAGTTTAGAAGAAAATGACGATGATATTGAACACTTTCAACTTGAAGATTTTTATGACGAAGAATGGTTTAGTGAATATTACGAAGAGTTAATGGCTGATTTATTAAATGAGTCAGTTATCCAAGTTACTGATCAAAACTATTTAGATATTATGACTCTCCTTGATTTACATTTAGAAAAATTTATCGGCAAAGAGTTAGAGATTACGGGCTTTGTATTTCGAGAACAAGATTTTGAAGATAATCGCCTAGTAGTAGCTAGATTTTCAATGACGTGCTGTACTGCTGATGCAGGCGTATACGGAACATTAGTTGAATCTGAGGAAGCTGATCTCTTCGAAAATGATATGTGGATTAAAGTCCGGGGAACCATTCATAAAACTGAGTACCACGGTTATGAACTTCCAATTGTTCACTTACGGGAAGTGACAGTCGTAGCTGAACCTGATTCACCGTATGTATATCCAAGCTTTCGCTAGAAAATAAGGGGGGATGACTTATAACAGTCACCCCCTCTTTTTTATTGGTTTTGTAGTAAAAGTGCTACTTCATTTACATCTTTATCGCCACGACCAGAAATATTAATGATCATAATTTGGTCTTTTGCAAGCTTTGGTGCTTCTTTTAAAGCAAAGGCAACTGCATGGGCACTTTCTAGTGCTGGGATAATTCCTTCAGTCCGAGCTAATTCTTGGAAGGCGTCTAATACCTCTTTTTTCGAAACAGTGTAGTACTCTGCCCGACCGCTCGTCTTTAAATGACTATGCTCCGGTCCAATCCCGGGATAATCCAACCCTGCAGAAATAGAATGAGTCGGTAATGGATTACCCTTCTCGTCTTGGAGAACTAAGCACTTAAATCCATGTAAAATACCTGGAGTTCCTTTTGTTAAACTCGCAGCTTCCTCTGGTTCAATCCCAATTAAGCGAACATTTTCATCACCAATATATTCGGCAAAGGCTCCAATCGCGTTACTACCACCACCAGCACATGCGACAACTAAATCAGGTAATCTACCTTCTTTTTCTAAGATTTGTCGCTTTGACTCTTTACTAATAATTGCTTGAAAATGCCTAACTATAGAAGGAAACGGATGCGGTCCAACAGCAGAGCCTAATAAATAAAATGTGTTTTCATAGTTTTCCACTAAGTCATTTAATGCCGCGTCAACAGCATCCTTAAGTCGTCCTTGCCCCTTAGAAACTGCTACAACCTTTGCTCCAAGAAGCTCCATGCGAAACACATTCAGTTCTTGACGTCGAATATCTTCTGACCCCATGTAAATAATGCACTCTAAACCTAACATTGCACAAGCTGTTGCTGTTGCTACTCCATGCTGTCCAGCTCCAGTTTCGGCAATGATCCGGTAAGCTCCCATTCGTTTTGCAAGTAAAATTTGGCCAATAACATTATTTATTTTGTGGGCACCGGTATGATTTAAGTCTTCACGCTTTAAATAAAGCTTTGCACCACCTAATTTTTCAGTTAACCGTTTTGCAAAAGTTAATGGATTTTCCCGTCCAACATAATCTTTCAAGTAATATAAGTATTCATCATTGAACTCTGGATCTTCTTTATACAGTTCAAAAGCTTCTTCTAGTCGGTCTAATACTGGTTGTAACTGAGGCGGAACAAAACTGCCTCCAAATTCTCCAAAATACCCTTTTACATTTACAGCCTCAACTTTACTCATCTCATCTCATCCTTTCTAATACCTAAGCTAATTTAATATTATCAACCTATTCTGAAAAATTCAATCGATAATCTTCTAATGATTACTTACACCAAGACAATGATCTTCTTTTTTAGGATAGACAACCTCAATTTCATTTTCATGCTTCATCAAATAGTATTGTACACTGTCTACTAAAGCGAGCCAACTCGCTTTAATAATATTGCCTGACACCCCGATCGTACTCCATTTTTCTTCTCCGTCAGAAGATTCAATTAGCACACGGACCTTTGAAGCGGTTGCCTCTGTTTCATCAAGAACACGAACCTTATAATCTGACAAATACATTTTTTTAATGATTGGATAAAACTGCTCAAGCCCTTTACGTAGAGCATGATCAAGTGCATTAACAGGTCCGTTACCTTCTGCAGCAGTTAAGACCATTTCATTTTGGACACAGAGCTTTATAACAGCTTCTGTGGTAAATAGATCCTGGCCACTTTTTTCAATAAAAATTTTATAGTAATCTAGTGAAAAATAGTCTTTCCATGTACTAAAGCTCTTTTTCACAAGCAGTTCAAATGATGCCTCTGCCGCTTCATATTGATAGCCTTCATGTTCCTTTTCTTTAATTGTTTCAAGTAGTTGCTTTGAATTAGGGTCTTTCTTATCAATTGTACAATTCCATTCTTTTGCTTTAAACATTAAGTTGCTCTGCCCTGAGAGCTCAGAAATAAGAACACGGCGCTTGTTCCCTATTAATTCTGGCTTTACATGCTCATAAGTTTGGGGATGTTTTAAAACAGCACTAACATGCATTCCACCTTTATGAGCAAAAGCACTGCGACCAACAAATGGTTGATTACTAGGTGCTGCTTGGTTAGCAATTTCATGAACATACTTAGAAATAGACGTTAATTTAGCTAAATTAACCTCGTCAATACATTGATAATTCATTTTCATTTGTAAATTAGCTATAACTGAAATTAAATTAGCATTTCCACACCGTTCTCCATAACCATTCATCGTTCCTTGAACTTGCCTTGCCCCCGACTGAACAGCTGCCAACGAATTAGCCACAGCGACTTCCCCATCATTGTGACAGTGAATTCCGACTTGAATAGTAACGTGGCTACAAACTTCTTCTACTATTTCAGCAATTTCATGGGGTAATGTACCTCCATTTGTATCACATAAGGCAATACAATCCGCACCTGCCATTTCAGCCGAAACGATTGCTTTTAAGGCATACTCTTTATTTTGTTTGTAGCCATCAAAGAAATGTTCCGCATCAAAAGTAACATCAAGTCCATTATTTTTTAAAAAGCTAACGGAATCAACAATCATTTGTAAATTCTCATCCAGACTGGTCTTTAGCGCTTCCTTTACTTGAAAGTCCCATGTCTTGCCGAAGATTGCGACTGCTTTTACACCACTTTCGATAAGCTTTTGGAGATTTTCATCTTCTTCTGCCTTTATTCCAATTCTTCTAGTACTCCCAAATGCCGTTATCTTTGAATTCAACAGTCTTATCTTTTGTACTTGTTCAAAAAATTCCATATCTTTCGGATTACTACCTGGCCACCCACCTTCTATATAATGGACACCGAGTTCATCTAGTTTTTTTACAATTTTTAATTTATCATCTACTGATAAACTTACTCCCTCTCCTTGGGTACCGTCCCGCAGGGTTGTATCATAGAGAAAAACTTGTTCCTTCAAGCTAATTCCTCCAATTCTAATGTTTGCTTTAGCAATTTCAATCGCTAAAATCTCTCTGATAATGGATAAAAGTATAACACAGCTTTTTTTAGATTTCCATGTATTTTCAAATTAATTTAAATATATTGAATATTTAGCATTATACTTTATGTTGTCACTTTTGAAGGGATGTCAGAAATTCCCTAAACAACGCATCATTAATTACACTGAATTGTTGTACAGGTTAAAATTATTTAACGATACAGATAAGAATGAAATTTTAGGTAAATTAGCTTACAGAAGTAATAAATAGCTTGAAATTTTTACCTATGTTGCTATTTTTACGAATATTGAATAATATTTTTGAAAAATCATTCGTAAAAAGCTATTCTAAAATTTAAACATGTGCTATAATCACAAATACAAACAATAAAAATTAAATAATCTCGTATAATAGCAGGAATAAGGCCTGCGAGTCTCTACCGAATTACCGTAAATAATTCGACTACGAGTGAATGTAGCCTTAGCTAGGTGTATCTTAGCATGGTTATTTATTATTCTAATTCGAGGTAGCTCGGATTCTTTCATTCACTCATAGTTTTTTTATGGGTTGAATGGTAGAGTCCGAGCTTTTTATTTTTTCTAACACAGTAGGAGGAAGTGCAGATATGGAGGAGTTAAAACAAGCAATTTTAAACAAGGGAGTTGTTCTTTCAGACGGAGTACTGAAAGTTGACGCATTTTTAAACCATCAAATCGATCCAGTTCTAGCTTTACAAATTGGAAAAGAATTTGGGAGTAGGTTTATTAATAGTCGAATTACCAAAGTACTAACAATTGAATCTTCTGGTATTGCACCAGGACTAACAACTGCTTTAGAGCTTAAGACCCCACTGATTTTTGCAAGAAAAAGGAAGTCGCTTACGTTAAGCTCAAATCTTTTAACTGCAAAAGTACATTCATTTACAAAAAATGAGACTAATGAAATTACCGTTTCTAAAGATTTTATTAATGAAGGCGATAACGTATTGATTATTGATGACTTTTTAGCAAATGGCGAGGCTGCACTTGGACTAGCATCCTTAGTGGAGCAAGCAAATGCAACCGTTGCAGGAATTGGCATCGTGATCGAGAAATCTTTCCAACCAGGTCGCAACAAATTAGAGGAAGCTGGATACGTCGTTGAATCACTAGCGAGACTTTCTTCCCTTGTAGATAAAAAAGTTCATTTTCTTGAAGAAATAAGTGAGTGAATTTCATAATTACCAAAAACGAGCCATAAATGGCGATAAGTTGGAATTATGAAATTCATTAACAAAAAAATAAAACTATTTAAAGGAGAAAATCATGTCAACAAAACAAATCCATTACCCTTGGTATAAAAAAGAAGATACTGATGCATTTTTTGCTCTTTTTCAAAATAATTTAGCTAACTTTGTAATTATTGCTGTTACAATGCTCGGTATGGGTTTTCCAGCTAGTATTGTTTTTGGAAAAGTTATTCCTGGTGCTGCTGTGGCCGTTATGGTAGGAAACTTATATTATGCTTATTCTGCTAATAAACTTGCAAAAAAAGAAGGACGTACAGATGTAACTGCCCTTTCTTATGGAATCAGTACTCCTGTTATGTTCGTTTTCTTATTTGGTGTTTTGGCACCTGCTAATGCGTTAACTGGTGACCCAGAACTAGCTTGGAAAATTGCCCTTGCTGCTTGTATGTTAAGTGGAATTATTGAAATTTTACTTAGTGCTACTGGTAATTGGGTAAGAAATAATATCCCACGTGCAGCTATGCTTGGAGCGTTAGCTGGGGTAGCGTTAACATTTATTGCTGGTGAAATGTTGTTTAGAACGTTTCAAATGCCAGTTGTTGGTCTTTTGGTACTTGCAATTATTTTAGTTGGACTAGTTGGGAAAGTTGCCTTGCCATTTAAAATTCCCGCTTCTTTATTCGCAATTGTTATTGGGACAGTTTTAGCATTTACGTTAGGGTACTCGGAGACTTCTAAGATTTCCGAAGGGCTAGCTAACTTTGGGTTTTATCCTATTCTTCCTACCTTAGGAGCTTTTGAAGGAATGAGTCTTTTATTTGGTACGATGATTGCGTTACTTGCGGTTATTTTACCAATTACGATTTATAATGCTGTTGAGACAATGAACAATGTTGAAGCTATGGCAGCTGAAGGAGATCGTTACGATGTAAGAGAGTGTCAAGCGGTAGACGGTGCTGGAACGGTTATTGGTTCTTTATTTGGTGGAATGTTCCCAACAACAGTTTACATCGCTTCTGTAGGATCTAAGTGGATGGGTGCGGGTCGTGGTTATAGTATCCTTAATGCAGTTGTTTTTGGAATTACGGCTATGTTCGGAGTAATAGCGGCTCTTTCTGCAATTATTCCAATCTCTGTCGTTGCACCAATATTAGTTTTCGTTGGTATTTCAATGGTATCTACTGCGTTTCAAACAAATGAAGCTAAATATTATCCAGCAGTTGTTTTAGCAATGCTTCCATATTTAGCAAACTTTATTATGTCTCGTTTCAACAATACTGCTGGTGAAGCTGTAGCAAACTTTTCATCAGCCATTGTCCCTCTTGGGCAAGGCGCTATGTTTTCAGGTATCATTCTTGGAGCTATAACAGTGTTTATTATTGATAATAACTTCAAGAAGGCAGCGCTATTCTCATTTATTGGTGCTGGGCTATCCTACGTTGGTTTAATGCACGCGCCAAAACTAGCTTTCGGTGCAGCTAATGACTATATGCTTGGCTACATTATTATCGGAATATTCTTTAGCATGTATGCCTTTAAAGGGAATGCCTCTGTTAAGTCTAATGATTTAGACTCAGAAAAACGAGCTGCATAACAGTGAAAAAAGATGTCGGTTGCACAAACAATCGATATCTTTTTTTTAATTAGTTAAACAAATATATTGTAAAAAAATACTATCTCTATAATAATAAAATAAAGGAGTGATAGAATGATAATTAAAGTTTTTGCTAATTTCCGAGAAATTTGTGGTGGTAAAACAGTAACTTTATCTATAGAAAAAGGCCAAGCCATCTTGTCGGTGTTAAATCAACTAATTGAACGATACCCTTTAATGTCTGAAGAATTATTTACTGAAGATAAAAAATTGAAGCCACTTGTTCATGTTTTTATAAACGGACAAAATATCATTCATTTAGATGGTTTAACAACAACAGTGAAAGAAACAGATCAAATCGCATTATTCCCTCCCGTTGCAGGTGGTTAAATGAACGATGAAAAATTAGAAATTCGCGGGATTTCTAGAAAAGAACTAATTACGTATTTAATCGAAATAGGAGCTACAACAAATAACAATCACTTATTTTTAGGGGAAAATTGGTCATGTCAGGTTTCTCGGGAAGATCATTTCCACATGTTTCAATCTTGGATTCCTAAAGTATCTTTACTATTCAGTTCTGAAGATTCTCTTACATTAAAAAATGTTGTTATGAGCTTTCGTAAAAAGACATTTCGGGCTGGTGGATGATTGTTTTTACCTAAACAGTAAAAGGGGATGACATGTAAATCTTGTCAGCCCCTTTTTGTTATTAAGCTCCTACACTTACCTCAATATCAAGCTCTTTTAACTTTTGTGGAGGTACTACTCCATCTTCCCAACCACGTACTTCATTGTATTCTTTTAACATTTCTGCCAAATGACTAACTGATCCTGCGGAGTTACCAGTTGCAGGCTCTGTTAAGAAACGCTGTGGTAATGTATCGTCTTTACCATCAAATCCAGCTTGATTGTTGAAATATCTTTCAATATTATAAACCCTCTCACCAATCTTCATAATATCATCACCTGTTAGTTCAATACCAACAACTGCAGAGTATTGCTGTGCATATAGGTCTGCATTTTCAGAGAATGATGAGAATTTACATAAGTCAAGGGAATCAGAGAACGCATGTAAGTCTTGGAATATTTTTAAAAGTGCACCCTTTCCTTCTACTTGGAAACGGTCAACAGCTTCTGGAATTCCAGCAATTTCAGCAGCAATTGTGTAGCCTCTTAAATGACAAGCACCACGGTTACTTGTTGCATAAGCTAAACCAATTCCTTGTACACCACGTGGATCATAAGCTGGGATTCCTTGGTTTTTAACTACCATCGCTAAGTCTGGGTTACCAAATTGAGCAGCAGCTTCTCCTGGACCTTCTGCTAAGATATCACCAATTCCATCACGATTGATAATTTTATCAACCCAAGCGATCATTGTATCAACATCGCCCCACTCAATTTTATCTTCGATTAAGCCTTTTTCATATGCTTCCATAGATAATGAGAAGATATGACCTAACTCAATCGTATCTATTCCGTAATCATTACATTGGTTAATTAAGTAAGCAATCGCTTCTTTATTAGAAGTACCGCAGTTTCCACCTAACGCCCACGCTGATTCATATTCATAACTTTCAGTTCTTGTTTGATACTTTCCTTCTTTTACTTCAACTTCTTTCTTACAGGCAACTGGACAAGCATGACAAGTCGGTTCAGCTACTAACAATTCATCTCGGATAGCTTCACCACTGATTGCATCTGCTTCCTCAAAATACGTATCTTGAGAATTTTTGTAAGGAAGTGCTCCAACTTCATTCATTATGTTCATAAGTACGTTTGTACCATAGACAGATAATCCACCCTTATTTGGCGCTGTCAAAGCTCCTTCATTAATCGCAGTTAAACCTGCCTTAATTGCATCAGGATACTTTTCTGGTAGAGCCGGTTCTGGCATATTACCTCTTTGTGTGGCTTTAATAACGACTGCTTTTAAATTTTTTGATCCTGCAACAGCCCCAGTTCCACCACGACCAGATGCACGATCATCTTCATTCATCCAACCAGCATAACGGACAAGCTTTTCTCCACCTTGACCGATAGCCATTACACTCGTATCTTTTTGTCCATAAAGCTCTTGTAATGCATTTATCGTTTCACGTGTTGTCTTTCCCCATAAATTAGATGCATCTTTTAATTCAGCTTTGCCATCTTCTACATAAAGGTAAACTGGATTTTCACTTTTTCCGGTAAATATTAAGTTATCAAAACCTGCCCACTTCAACCTCGCTGCTGTCCATCCCCCCATGTGCGAATCTGTAACTGTTCCTGTTAACGGAGAACGTGTTACTGTACAAAGTCGTCCGCTCATATGGATTCTAGTTCCAGTTAGTGGACCAGTCATGATTGCAAGCATGTTGTCAGGAGAAAATGGTTCGACATTATATATTTGATTGTCAACCATATACTTAACTCCTAATCCCCTCGCTCCAACATACTTCTTCACATCAGCTTCATTCAGCTTGCGATACTCAACCCTACTATCTGTTAAGTTGACCCAAGCCTCATGATTACGATAACCACCTAATTGCATGAAAAACCCTCCCATTAAATAAAGTATGAAGCATTTAACTATTTCTCCAACAAATTCAAAAAATCCTCTTTATCCAACAAATCTTTTAAGATAAACTAGTTTTAAATCTACGCTTATAATTATTTATTTTTCAATACTAATAGAACAATAGGGAGTTCTGAAAATGGACAATTTTTCAAATAAGTATTCACGACAAGTACTGTTTTGGCCAGATGGTAAATTTAGTCAAGAAAGTCTAAGCAAAAAAATCGTTACAATCATCGGAATGGGTGCCCTTGGGACAGCGCTTTCTAACCATTTAGTTCGCGCAGGAATTGCTGAACTCCGAATTGTCGATCGGGACATTGTCGAAGAAAGTAATTTGCAACGGCAAATGCTTTTCGATGAAAAAGATGCCCGTGATCATATTCCAAAAGTAATTGCTGCAAAACAAAAGTTAAACTCTATTAACTCTGCAGTAAAGATCATTGATTTCCTTGAGGACGTAAACGCTACCAATATTGAATCTATTGTTACTGGATCGGATTTAATCTTAGACGGAACTGATAATATGAAAATAAGATTCCTCATTAATGATATTAGTATAAAATTAGGAATCCCATGGATATACGGTGGCGTAGTGCATTCTCGAGGAATGACGACAACAATTATTCCTAATAAAACACCTTGCTTTCGCTGCCTATTCCCTAATGCCGAAGCTGGCCACGGTGACACTTGTGATACTGTTGGAGTTTTAAGCACAGTTGTTCATGTCATTGCTTCTTATCAAGCAACTGAAGCATTCAAGCTATTAATTGGCGATGATTATTCATTAAGGCATGAAATGATTCAACTAGATGTCTGGAAAAATGACTTTGATGAATTCCCCTTTCAGAATTCATTAAACAAAGCATGTCCATGCTGTCAAAAAAGAAATTTTGACTTTTTAGAGAGCTCTACTTCAAGTTCACTAATCACTTCAATGTGTGGGCGAAATTCCATTCAAATCACACCAATGAATAGTTTTACAAAAATCAACTTTGACGATTTTTATAAGAAGTGGGAAAAAATTGGTGAAGTTAAAAAAACAGCATATTTACTTAGGCTTAAGTACGAGGAATACGATATATCTATATTTAAAAATGGACGTCTATTAGTTCAGGGAACATCTGACATAACAACTGCAAAACGACTTTACTCAACATTAGTTGGCGAATAATTCCGGGATTCCATTAACTATTATTTCAGCCTTTGTGCCATTTACGTTTGCTACTGCATAGATTAAAGCAAACGTTTTGAAAGGAATTGAATGAATGAAAAAGTTTACCTACACTGACATGATTGCACATCTTGGAGTTAGTAGCGCTCATCCTGGGGGATCTGCTTTAACAAAAAAAACATTTTCCAATGAAAATATCTTGCCTGATATGAAAGTTCTTGATATTGGATGTGGAACGGGGCAAACAGCTAGTTTTTTAGCAAAGAAATTTCAATGTGAAGTTATTGCTATTGATGTACACGACACGATGCTCGCGAAAGCAAAAAAGCGTTTTGATAAAACGGGTCTAGATATAAAGGTAATCAAAGCTAATGCTGAAAAGCTGCCATTTACTGATGAAATTTTTGACTATATTGTTGCAGAATCGGTTATTGTTTTTACGAACTCAGACCTTTCACTAGGAGAAATGTATCGCGTATTAAAGAAATCTGGAAAACTAATATCCATAGAAATGACTGCCGAAGATAAGCTTACTATTTCCGAAAAAAAAGAAATTACCGAAGTTTACGGGATAAAGAAAGTATTGCTAGAGGAAGAATGGAAAGAGCATTTTCTTAATACTGGTTTTTCCGAAGTTATCATAGAAAGAGATCATGAAGCTAACAACAACCAACTTGCAGCTGATAAAAATGATCCTTCTGAATATATCGATCCAAAATTGTTTGAGATTTTGCAAGCACATACGGAAGTATTACAAAAATTTTCTGGCCGTTTAGGGTATCGAATTTATCGGTGTATAAAGTAGTTAATATTATTTTTGAGGATGATCTAGAAAAATAAAATTTATTGCCTGATATTTTTTTTCAAAATCATCCTCATTTCTTGAATAACTAGATGTAAGTCCCTCAGCCTTACTAATTAGTTCTACTACGTAATAATCTACTTCATATTTTGGTCACTAACTTAATCCACTCAAAACCATCCAACAATTATAACAGAATTTTTAGTAAGTATAAGCAAGGTAAAAGAGTCTACTTTTTGGGCTGATCAAGTGATTTGTAAGCTACCTGATACTTTCCTCCATCCGCAACTTCTGAGTGATACAGGGCCTTGAGGGCATTGTTTTTTTCAAGAGCATGCTCAGTCTTCAGTTCTTTAAAGCGTGTATGCAGTTCTTTATTTTCCTTAATTAGTTGTTGCATTTGCGATTTTAAATACTTCAAAATATTTATCTCCTTTCAGAATCTCTGAGTTTAACCTAACTTTTCAAGAGAAATAGCCTTTTTAAAAAGCTCCCTAAATTGCTCCCGGTCTTCTGCTGTAAAAGGCTTTGGTCCCTTTGTTCGCTGTCCACTTCTTCTAGCCACTGCACTTAAATAACGTGTTTGTAATAATTGGTCAATATTATCATTTGTATATCTAAATCCTTTTTGGTGGAGGACAATAATTCCTTTTGCTAAACCAAGCGACGCAAGACCATAATCTTGCGTCACGATAATATCCCCTTTTTCCACCAACTTCACAATCCGAAAATCTGCAGCATCTGCTCCAGAATCAACATAAATGGTTTCCACTCCTGATGGGTGTTCTTTATTAGAAAAATGAGAAAGGCTTGTAACAAGTATAACCGGAATTTCAAAATTTCTTGCTTCAGAAATAATAATATCTTTCACCGGACAAGCATCTGCATCCACATAAATTTTCATCTTTCTCCTCCTGTTAAGAAGTTCGTATTGTCAAAACTTTATATAGAAATAGGCTATTAAATCCTAGTTTAAAGGGCTTTATAAGCAAAAAACTTGCCACCCCCTGAATTTTGTAGATAATTGAGGTTACCACACACCCAACATCCCAAAAGAAAGGAAAGTGACAAGTTGTTACCTCAAATTATAACCTATTTACTTACTTTTATAAACTACCAAGAACAAGTAATTCGAACGCTCCTTACCCTTTTAATAGGGAAGAGCATGTTTGATAAACCGACTGAGGCTCCAGTTAATAAACCATATCGCAAGCTTCAAGTTGATGATCTACCGATCATTGAAGTTCCAAAAAAACTAGATTTTCAAGTTTTATTAACCGAGCATCTTAAGTCTAAAGGTAAACCTCTCAAACCAGTACAAAGACGGTCGAATTCAACACCCGTTCCTTCATCAATGAAATGTCCTACGTGTGGTGCTCCATCTGATTATTTGTATGCGAACAATGGAGCGAAAGGACAATTTCAATGTAAGGTGTGTTCATGTCTTTTCAGTGAGAGAAATCGATATCTCAAGGAAGCAATCCTGAAATGCCCTCACTGTTCAAAAACACTTGAAAAAGTGAAGGAAAGAAAAGACTTCCATGTGTACAAGTGTAAAAACGACGCTTGTTCTTATTACCAACATAAACGTAATGCGATGACTCAAAAAGAGAAAAATCGGTTCAAAGAAGATCCTCAAGCCTTTAAACTTCGCTATATTTACCGCCAGTTTCACATTGATTTTCAACCATTAGCGAAGCATTCACCAAAGAGACCACGAGTTGATCTATCAAGAATTTATGTGTCTCCACATACGCTTGGATTGATATTGACTTATCACGTCAATTATGGACTTTCAGCCCGTAAAACAGCAGCGCTGATGAAAGACGTACATGGTGTTTCAATCTCTCGTCAAAGCATTTTAAATTACGAAAATAGTGTGGCCTTGTGGTTGAAACCGTATATTGATCACTATCCTTATGAGCTTTCAGATCAATTCTGCGGTGACGAAACGTACATCCGTGTGAATGGCCGTTGGCATTACCTATTTTTCTTTTTTGATGCCGTAAAGAAAGTCATTCTCTCTTATCCTGTGTCACCTAACCGAGACACAGCTACAGCTATTAAAGCGATAGACGAAGTGTTGTTAAAGCTTAGGAAAATCCCAGAAAACCTAACTTTCGTTGTCGATGGCAATCCCATTTACTTATTAGCACAACACTTTTTTGCCCAGCATCAAATCCCGTTTGAGGTGATTCAGGTAATTGGCTTAACCAACGAAGACGAGGTATCAAAGGAATATCGACCTCTCAAACAAATTATCGAGCGGCTAAATCGTACCTTTAAAGGAAACTATCGATCCACTCATGGTTTCGGGTCAGAACATGGTTCTGTTTCTTTTGTGACCTTGTTCGTTGCTTACTTTAACTTTCTAAGACCACATTCAGCATTGGAAGGAAAAGTACCAGTAACACTTCCTGAGCTAGAAAAGCTTCCAAACATGCCAGCTAGATGGACAACTCTTATTGGTCTTGCCCAGGACTGGATAAGTAAGCAAACTGCCTAACTTTTGTTTAACTGAGCCCTTTCTAGCCATCGGCGGAGCGTACTCTTGACAAACCGAACTTGCCAATGGTTTAAAATGGAAATACCAAGGGCTTATTTAGCTATGCCTTCTTTTGTCCTCTTCGCCCTTGTTAAACCTCTCGCTAAACCATTGGCGTGTTTGTCAAGAGCGATGGCGGGAGCTACCACCAGATTAATTGGTAGAAAGTGTCATCAGCCTTTAGTTTTCATAGAACTTTTGACACTACCAAGAAGTTCGATTTGCTATTTAACTTATTCTTATTCAACTATAAAAGGGACTTAGTGACTTTTATTTAAAATAAACAAGAGTTTTTCCTTTTGCTGTATGTTATTTTAACTTTGCCCGTTACTGTAATGATATAGCCTGCAACGTAATTCTACTAACGCCACTTGTTTAAATTCAACATCTTCACAATCACAAACTTTGAGAATATCTTAAGGCAAATTCATAGCATTTTCATTTGTTCGTCTCTTAATAATGAACAGTAAACCTGATACCAATAATCCTACAGAAACAGAAACCAGAGATTTGAAAAACACCATGTGCTTTAGGCTTTCAACAAAGTATTCCATTGATGGAGCATGTAATTTAATTCGAAAATTTGGTAAATAACCGATTATTAAATACGTAGCAATAAACACTATAAAAAATGAAAAAATATAGATAAAAACCTTCTTCATTAATGTTTCTCCCCTTAATTTCATTTCACATTAGTTGTGCTTTCTATTGCATTCGTTATTACAATAAGAGACTTCTTATTCTTATTTCTCTTCCCTCTAATATGGCGATGTAAATATCAACTTTTTCAATTGTTCATAAATTTTTGTTCCTACGGGGAATTTGTGTTTCATTTCTATTGTTTACCTCCTATAAATATTATAGACTCTCGGCATTTGCCGAGCCTTGTGGCTCAAGGTTTTCTTGAACCAATTTATTTGTATCCCTCCTATTTCTAGGTGGGATTTTTACTTTAGTTTTCTTCTTCAATTGGAAATTAATTGTTGAAAAATATCATAAAAAAACTAAAAAAACACTTGACTTTTTAGTGGAACCCCAATAATCGCCGAGGAGGAATTGACTTCCTAACAATACGGTGAAATGGGGGATTTAAATGAAACCTGCGCTAATACCACATATCTCATATCAAAACTTCGTTTTAGACCAATTAAATACTCATTACTCAGGCGGTATACTGACTCTCGTACAAAAAGATTGGACTATTATCTCGAAGTTATGGATCACGGATCTTTCGTTTACCACTACGTGGCTTCATGATTCATATTCAGTTAAAGGTCCTGAGCCACGTGATCCTGCTTCCATGCTTCGCTCTTATCTTTTGTGTTTATTGACAAGTCCGACCCTGAGTATTACAGAATGGGTGAACCAACTCCATCGTGTTCCTCTTTACACGATCCTTAGCGGCTTTGAACCTGGGGATGTTCCAGGTGTCGGTACTTTTTATGACTTCTTCAGACGGCTATCAGGTTTTGAGAAGGCTAATGTAAAACCTTTTATTAAGCTCAAACGAAAAAAGAAGAAGAAGAAAAAACCGAAAAAGGGTGAAAAAGCAACTCCTAGAAACCCTGGTATTATTAGAAAATTAGTGGATCGTCATTTACGCAATGGCTCAAAACAAAAACAATTGCCGGGAGATCAATTATACGCGTTTTTTCAATCTCAATTTCTTGAAGTTTCAGCGAGATTGGGTTTGCTTGGGGATCCCCATTCCCTTGGTGTTGTTGGAGATGGGACACCCGTGGAAACAGCGAGATACCCAAGGAGCAAACCTATTTGTGATTGTAGTGCCCAAGGACTAACGAATTGTACTCATCCTCGTCGATATTCTCAACCTGACATCGACTCAGGTTGGGATAGTTCAAGGGAGAGGTACTTCAACGGATATCATCTCTACATGATATCCACTAGCGATAGCCAATACGACTTGCCGCTATATCCACGGCTGCATCCTGCTTCCCGGCATGATTCAGTCAGCCTAGTGGTTGGTTCAATTGAATTTTCGCAACGGTACACCTTGGGCACAATTGATAAAATCCTTCTCGATGCCGCACATGATGCAGAACCGATTTACGAATTACTGGACCATCATAATGTGGAACCATTTATTGATCTTAATGTTCGAACAAAGAAAAACTTCAGTACGCAAAGTGATATTCAGATTTCTCCCCTAGGCGTTCCTATTTGTCCAATTGGAATGGAAATGAAACCCAATGGGTTTGACAAATCTCAAAACCGCCAAAAGTGGCGTTGTCCACTAGCTTGCGGAACAAAAAATACATGTTCCACTCCGTGTTCTAAAGCGAAGTATGGCCGGACATTTCATACGTTTAAGCAAGATAATCTTCGTCTGTTCACTAAAACACCGAGGTCTTCTGAAAAGTGGAAACTGATTTATAAACGAAGAACTTCAGTTGAACGTTCGAACAAAAGAGAAAAAGTCGACTATCACTTAGAATCTGGGCGTCATCGCTCTACAAAAATGTGGTATGTCCGCTTATATTCAATCATGATGTGTCAACACATAGATGCTTGGTACAGTAGTCAGAAAGAGACTTTGAACATCCAAGAAATCATCTTTTCTAAGAGCGCCTAGTCATTTTTAAAAAATAGCAGCCGTAGGCTTATTTGGTATACACTTTTTTGAAAACACTATGAAAACACATCACTTTGCTGTCCTGTTAATGAAATTCCCAGTAAATTTTTTACAAATCTTCGATAAACTCATCATTTATTCCGAGAGTCTATTATTTACCTTATAAATTTGTAAAGAGTTTCTACTTCATATAATTCAATCAACAACCCTAGTTCGATTTAGCACTCTTTACTTGAATAAGTAAATTTTAACACTAATCACCAAGTGCAAAAAACGATTTTTTCAAAAAAGGACCCAGTTTGATACCCCAGTATTAAGTTGGTGAATCAACTTGAGAAGGGATTTGTCCCTTAGTGGTTTTTGTAATCTGATTTGTAGATGAATTTGCGTATGTATATTCAGCAGTGTTCATACACAAACAAGGGGTACAAATCCATGTACAGTTTGCCCAAGAGTA
Source organism: Anaerobacillus isosaccharinicus (assembly GCF_001866075.3). Taxonomy (GTDB): domain Bacteria; phylum Bacillota; class Bacilli; order Bacillales; family Anaerobacillaceae; genus Anaerobacillus; species Anaerobacillus isosaccharinicus. Next base: position 5,078,840 of record NZ_CP063356.1, read on the forward strand.
GAGTCAAAATCGAGTAGAGGGAAAATAAGTTAACTTATTTTCGCCCCTCTCACAGCACCGTACGTACGGGTCTCGTATACGGCGCTTCAATTTATATTACAGTGTGGACTTTTAGATAACGTTCTAGAGCAGAGGGTACACCTCTCTGCTTTAGTCTTTTGTTTGAGATTGCTCTTTGAACTACTTTTGATAGACCGATATATCGGTAACCTTTTCGGCAGAAGGCTAATCCTTTTGCTTCTTCTTCGGGTATTCCTAGTTGAACGAGCGATTTGATTTGTTTTCTGGGTACCTTCCATTGTTTCCAAATGATTACCCTTATTCTAGAGCGTAGCTTCTCATCTATTCGTTGCGTAACTTTCTTCATATTGGAAATCCTAAAGTAGTTGACCCAACCAAAAATAACTTGTTTGAGTTTCAATATGCGATAGTCTAACGGAACGCTCCAGTTTCGCTTTGTTAGTTGTCGAAGTTTCCTTTGAAATTTCTGTACTGAAATTAGATGAGGTTTCACTTGATATCGCTTACTACTAAAGTCGTAATAGTACCCAAAACCTAAGAATTTTAAATCTTTTGGGCGTGAGATTTTACTTTTTTCAGCGTTGACTATTAATCCTAATTTCTCTTCTATAAATCTTACGATTGATTTCATCACTCTGTTCGCTGCTTTTTCGCTTTTCATAAAGATAAGCGCATCATCCGCATATCTCACGAACCTTAGTCCCCTATTCTCAAGTTCTTTATCGAGTTCGTTTAACATAATATTGCTCAGTAATGGACTGAGGTTTCCTCCTTGCGGAGTACCAACCTGCGTTTCTTCATAGTTCCCATTTACCATTACTCCACTAACTAAGTATTTCCTAATTAGTGAGATGACGTCTCCATCTTCTATTGTGTTAGCTATAATACGCATGAGTTTATCGTGATGAACTGTATCGAAAAATCTCTCAAGGTCAATGTCTACTATCCAGTCGTAACCATCATTCAGAATTTCCAAACTTTTAGTAATCGCCATTTCACAACTTCTTTTTGGTCTAAAGCCATAACTGAAGTCACTGAACTGTTTTTCAAATATCGGACTGAGTACTTGATGGATGGCTTGTTGAACTACCCTATCCACTACTGTTGGTATTCCCAGCTTGCGCATCTTTCCATTCTCTTTTGGAATCTCCACTCTTAAGGCCGGTTGTGGTTGGTATTTTCTTGTTCTGATGAGCTTTCGCAGTTCATCCTTGTTCTCTTTCAGATATTGTTTTAGTTCGTCGACTGTTACTCCATCAACTCCACTTGCCCCTTTGTTTTTATACACGCGCAAGTACGCTTCATTCATATTTTGGTTGTTTAAAACCTGTTCTAAAAGTGTCACACTCGTTTCCCCTTTTCCTCTCACGTAGTAAGTAATAGCTCCCTTTTGGTTATCCTTTGAGATACGCTCATATTTTCACCATTAACATATTCGGAGTAAGACACTTACGCATTCGTGGCGTTGAAACACTATAAATTGTTCTGCCCTTCATGATTTTACTCATTACTATGGCTTCTGCTGACTTCTTGCGACTAACCTTTTTCGACTGTACTTATGTACATTCGCAAGATCTCCCAGGGTAAGACGACTATCTTTCCTCTTTTACTCGCCTGATTTACCTTATAAAGTTACGCACATCTTTTGGACTTTGACTTGTTATGGAGCCTCATCCCTTTATAAAGCCTTGGTATCAGATTTCTGTTCGTCGAGCCAAGATTTTATTCCACGCTTCCTCTAGCCCTTACCTCGCGATAAGTACCTTGCGCTTCCTTAGTGGTTGGTCGATGTGTACCCCCACAGTGGACTTTCACCACCTAGATAGTTGCCATGCCTGGCACACATAAAAAAACACACCATAATTGGTGTGTTCAGGCTGTTGAGAAAGTCTCAACAGCCTGTTTTCATGATTAAACTATGTAAATTTTTCCAGTAGCCGAGCGTTGCTTGGCTCTTCACAAACAAAAGGTGGCGTTTAGGAGATAACAAGAGCCGTGAGACAATTTATATTGTCTCACGGCTCTCTCTTTTTATTTTATAAAACGGTCTAAAATCAATAATTATAACTGACTATTCAGATAAGTGTAGTATAATATTTGTATAGACTAATTTGAGGTGATATTCATGCTAAAGCCTAGAAAAGAAAAACAAATTGAGTTTGAAATGGTAACCATTGATCAGCTAGTCCCTGAAGATCATGAACTAAGAATTATTGATAAATACATAGATTTCTCTTTTATCTACGATAAAGTAAAGGGTTACTATTGTGCAGATAATGGACGACCACCAATTGATCCTGTCATGCTATTTAAGATGATGTTTATTGGTTATTTATACGGAATTCGGTCGGAACGCAGATTAGAAAAAGAAATTCAAACCAATATGGCTTACCGATGGTTCCTTGGCCTTGGAATAACAGAACGTGTTCCTCATCATTCTACGATTAGTTTTAATCGACATAAACGGTTTGATGGGACCAGTGCTTTTCAGGATATCTTTGATGAAGTAGTAGAATTGGCGATGAAACATCGAATGGTTGGTGGCCGGGTTTTATTTACTGATTCCACACATTTAAAAGCGAACGCAAATAAAAAAAAGTTTGTGAAAAAAACTGTTCAATCCCCTACTAGAACTTATATAAAAGAGCTAGATGCAGCTATTGAAGAAAGCCGTCGTGAGCATGGAAAAAAGCCTTTAAAAGCTAGGGAGGAAGTGAGTGAAGAAAAAGAAATAAAAGAAAGTACAACAGACCCTGAGAGCGGGTATATGTACCGAGAGGGGAAACCTGAGGGATTTTTTTACCTTGATCACCGTACAACCGATATGAAATTTAACATCATCACGGATGTTCATGTAACTCCAGGAAATGTCCACGATTCACAACCTTATATTGAAAGATTAGAACGTCAAATTGAGCGATTTGGTTTTAAAGTTGAAGCAGCTGCCACTGATTCTGGTTACTATACAGCATGGATTTGTAAGAAACTCGAAGAGATGAAAATTATGGGTGTCATTGGTTATCGTCGTTTTCATCCAACACGAGGGCTATTTCCTAAGTGGAAATTCAAATTTGATAAAGAAACTGATACTTACGCATGTCCAAATAACCAAAATTTATATTACAAGACTACCTCAAGAGAAGGGTATCAAGAATACCATTCCGATCCAAAGCAATGTAAGGACTGTCCGCTACTCTCGGAATGTACAAGGAGCCGAAATCAGAAAAAGGTAGTGACTAGACATGTTTGGGAAGAAAGTAAAGAACTGATTAGAAAAAACCGTCTTTCTGATACAGGAAAGATGCTTTATAAAAAAAGAAAAGAAACAGTTGAGCGAAGCTTTGCGGATTCAAAAGAACTCCACGGGCTTCGCTACTGCCGGTTACGAGGCAGAGAACATGTTCAAGAGCAAGCGCTAATGACAGCAGCTGCTCAGAACATCAAAAAGATCGCAAACCACCTAGCCAAGATGGCATAGGTGGTTTGCGAACTGCTTTTTTTCTGTTTTTATAAAACCAACTATACAAAAATAAAGAAACCCAATGTAAAAATGAATTTTACATTGGGTTTCTCGACACTCTGAACACACCATAATTGGTGTGTTTTTGTTGTGCCTAGCAACGTCCTACTCTCACAGGGAAGCTACTGACCTCGTTCACATCATGAGTTACTTCATTGAAATTTCTTCGTGCTGCTTTGCGACGAGGATACGACCCTAAGAGTACCGCAGGAAAGCAACTGATTTCATTCACTTCATGAATTACTTCAATGAATACCTTCGTGTTGCTTTGCATCGAGGAACCACACTTCGAAGCATTTCTAGAAGACGCAGATGCACAGAAACCTTTTGCCCAAGAGTAGAGTCAAAATAAAAAAACACACCATAATTGGTGTGTTTTTGTTGTGCCTAGCAACGTCCTACTCTCACAGGGGGAAACCCCCAACTACCATCGGCGCAAAAGAGCTTAACGATCGTGTTCGGCATGGGAACGAGTGTGACCTCTTCGCTATCGCCACTAGACAAGCTACTGACCTCAATCACATCATGAGATGCTTCTTGATTTGCTTCTTGCAGCTTTGCGACGAGGATACGACGCAAGGAGTACCGCAGGAGCACAATAACCAAGTATTGAGCAGTTTCATATTAACTTCAAGGATCATTCCCTGAAAACTAGATAACACACATTTAAGACTTGAGTAAGAATTCAAATTCTTATTTTTAGGATAAGTCCTCGACCGATTAGTATCTCTCAGCTCCACACGTCGCCGTGCTTCCACCCGAGACCTATCAACCTCATCATCTTTAAGGGGTCTTACTGGATTAACTCCAAGGGAAATCTCATCTCGAGGGGGGCTTCATGCTTAGATGCTTTCAGCACTTATCCCTTCCACACGTAGCTACCCAGCTATGCTCCTGGCGGAACAACTGGTACACCAGCGGTGTGTCCATCCCGGTCCTCTCGTACTAAGGACAGCTCCTCTCAAATTTCCTACGCCCGCGACGGATAGGGACCGAACTGTCTCACGACGTTCTGAACCCAGCTCGCGTACCGCTTTAATGGGCGAACAGCCCAACCCTTGGGACCTACTTCAGCCCCAGGATGCGATGAGCCGACATCGAGGTGCCAAACCTCCCCGTCGATGTGGACTCTTGGGGGAGATAAGCCTGTTATCCCCAGGGTAGCTTTTATCCGTTGAGCGATGGCCCTTCCATGCGGAACCACCGGATCACTAAGCCCGACTTTCGTCCCTGCTCGACTTGTAGGTCTCGCAGTCAAGCTCCCTTTTGCCTTTGCACTCTACGAATGATTTCCAACCATTCTGAGGGAACCTTTGGGCGCCTCCGTTACTGTTTAGGAGGCGACCGCCCCAGTCAAACTGCCCACCTGACACTGTCCCCGAACCGGATCACGGTCCTAGGTTAGAATTTCAATACAATCAGGGTAGTATCCCACCGACGCCTCCACCGAAGCTGGCGCTCCGGGTTCTCTGGCTCCTACCTATCCTGTACAAATTGTACCAAAATCCAATATCAAGCTACAGTAAAGCTCCATGGGGTCTTTCCGTCCTGTCGCGGGTAACCTGCATCTTCACAGGTAATATAATTTCACCGGGTCTCTCGTTGAGACAGTATCCAAATCGTTACACCATTCGTGCGGGTCGGAACTTACCCGACAAGGAATTTCGCTACCTTAGGACCGTTATAGTTACGGCCGCCGTTTACTGGGGCTTCAATTCAGAGCTTCTCCCTAAGGATAACCCCTCCTCTTAACCTTCCAGCACCGGGCAGGTGTCAGCCCCTATACTTCGCCTTGCGGCTTCGCAGAGACCTGTGTTTTTGCTAAACAGTCGCTTGGATCTATTCACTGCGGCTCTCTCGGGCTTTAACACCCTATCAGAGCACCCCTTCTCCCGAAGTTACGGGGTCATTTTGCCGAGTTCCTTAACGAGAGTTCTCCCGAGCGTCTTAGAATTCTCTTCTCGCCTACCTGTGTCGGTTTGCGGTACGGGCACCTCTCACCTCGCTAGAGGCTTTTCTTGGCAGTGTAGGATCAGGAACTTCGCTACTTAAATTTCGCTCGCCATCACAACTCAGCCTTCGCGAGAAGCGGATTTGCCTACTTCTCAGCCTAATTGCTTGGACGCACATATCCATCAGTGCGCTTACCCTACCTTGCTGCGTCCCCCCATTACTCAAACGGTGAGGAGGTGGTACAGGAATTTCAACCTGTTGTCCATCGCCTACGCTTTTCAGCCTCGGCTTAGGTCCCGACTTACCCTGAGCGGACGAGCCTTCCTCAGGAAACCTTGGGCTTTCGACGGAGGGGATTCTCACCCCTCTTTTCGCTACTCATACCGGCATTCTCACTTCTAAGCGCTCCACCAGTCCTTACGGTCTGACTTCGCTGCACTTAGAACGCTCCCCTACCACTGACACCAAAAGGTGTCAATCCATAGCTTCGGTGATACGTTTAGCCCCGGTACATTTTCGGCGCAGAGTCACTCGACCAGTGAGCTATTACGCACTCTTTAAATGGTGGCTGCTTCTAAGCCAACATCCTGGTTGTCTGGGCAACTCCACATCCTTCTCCACTTAACGTATACTTTGGGACCTTAGCTGATGGTCTGGGCTGTTTCCCTCTTGACTACGGATCTTAGCACTCGCAGTCTGACTCCCGAGGATAAGTATTTGGCATTCGGAGTTTGACTGAATTCAGTAATCCTGTGGGGACCCCTAGTCCAATCAGTGCTCTACCTCCAATACTCTTCCCTCGAGGCTAGCCCTAAAGCTATTTCGGGGAGAACCAGCTATCTCCGAGTTCGATTGGCATTTCACCCCTACCCACACCTCATCCCCGCACTTTTCAACGTGCGTGGGTTCGGGCCTCCATTCAGTGTTACCTGAACTTCACCCTGGACATGGGTAGATCACACGGTTTCGGGTCTACGACCACGTACTCATTCGCCCTATTCAGACTCGCTTTCGCTGCGGCTCCGCCTTATCAGCTTAACCTTGCACGTAATCGTAACTCGCCGGTTCATTCTACAAAAGGCACGCTGTCACCCATTAACGGGCTCCAACTACTTGTAGGCACACGGTTTCAGGATCTCTTTCACTCCCCTCCCGGGGTGCTTTTCACCTTTCCCTCACGGTACTGGTTCACTATCGGTCACTAGGAAGTATTTAGCCTTGGGAGATGGTCCTCCCGGATTCCGACGGGGTTTCACGTGTCCCGCCGTACTCAGGATACACTCTGGAGGAAACGAAGTTTCGATTACAGGGCTGTTACCTTGTTTCGCGGACCTTTCCAGATCGCTTCGTCTACTTCGTTTCTTTGTAACTCCGTGTAGAGTGTCCTACAACCCCAAGGGGCAAGCCCCTTGGTTTGGGCTGTTTCCGTTTCGCTCGCCGCTACTCAGGAAATCGATAATTTCTTTCTCTTCCTCTGGGTACTTAGATGTTTCAGTTCCCCAGGTCTGCCTCCTCATAGCCTATGTATTCAGCTATGGGTACCATCCCATTACGGATGGTGGGTTCCCCCATTCGGAAATCCCCGGATCAAAGCTTACTTACAGCTCCCCGAGGCATATCGTTGTTCGTCACGTCCTTCTTCGGCTCCTAGTGCCAAGGCATCCACCGTGCGCCCTTTCTAACTTAACCTAATTTTTTCAAAATAAGCGGCGAATATCTTCGTCGCCTTCATTCCCCAATCATCCTCATGTACGTCTATGTACACTCCGGTGATTGTCTCATTCGGCTCCTCGATCTTCTTGCTTCTTTCGAAAAAATACCTAGTGTTTTTTTACAAAAACACCTGTTAAAAGGATTTTACGTCGATTTGAATTCTTGACTACTCAAGTTTACTCATAAAGTTCTTACAAACTTTCCGGTAAAACTTAAATGTGTTGTTGTTATCTAGTTTTCAAGGAACAAAGCGGCAATTGATAAGCGTCGAATTTCTTCGTCAGCTTCACTCGTCAATCATCCTCATGTACGTCTATGTACACTCCGGTGATTATCTCGTTCGCTTCCTCGAACTTCTTGCTTCTAAATTGCCTTTGTAGTTTCTAAATGGATTTAGAATATATGAGGCATCACTGAGATACTTTCACAATTCTACATTCTACATTTTGAATTCTACATTATACTGAGAGATCATTCTCTCAAAACTGAAACACAGCGTCAGCGTACTTTCCCTAAGAAAAGCATCGACTAGAGTTTTAACTCCATAGAAAGGAGGTGATCCAGCCGCACCTTCCGATACGGCTACCTTGTTACGACTTCACCCCAATCATCTGTCCCACCTTAGGCGGCTGGCTCCATAAAGGTTACCCCACCGACTTCGGGTGTTACAAACTCTCGTGGTGTGACGGGCGGTGTGTACAAGGCCCGGGAACGTATTCACCGCGGCATGCTGATCCGCGATTACTAGCAATTCCGGCTTCATGTAGGCGAGTTGCAGCCTACAATCCGAACTGAGAATGGCTTTATGGGATTGGCTCAACCTCGCGGTTTTGCTGCCCTTTGTACCATCCATTGTAGCACGTGTGTAGCCCAGGTCATAAGGGGCATGATGATTTGACGTCATCCCCACCTTCCTCCGGTTTGTCACCGGCAGTCACCTTAGAGTGCCCAACTGAATGCTGGCAACTAAGATCAAGGGTTGCGCTCGTTGCGGGACTTAACCCAACATCTCACGACACGAGCTGACGACAACCATGCACCACCTGTCACTTTGTCCCCCGAAGGGGAAAGCCCTATCTCTAGGGTTGTCAAAGGATGTCAAGACCTGGTAAGGTTCTTCGCGTTGCTTCGAATTAAACCACATGCTCCACTGCTTGTGCGGGCCCCCGTCAATTCCTTTGAGTTTCAACCTTGCGGTCGTACTCCCCAGGCGGAGTGCTTAATGTGTTAACTTCGGCACTAAGGGCATCGAAACCCCTAACACCTAGCACTCATCGTTTACGGCGTGGACTACCAGGGTATCTAATCCTGTTTGCTCCCCACGCTTTCGCGCCTCAGCGTCAGTTACAGACCAGAGAGTCGCCTTCGCCACTGGTGTTCCTCCATATATCTACGCATTTCACCGCTACACATGGAATTCCACTCTCCTCTTCTGCACTCAAGTCTCCCAGTTTCCAATGACCCTCCACGGTTGAGCCGTGGGCTTTCACATCAGACTTAAGAGACCGCCTGCGCGCGCTTTACGCCCAATAATTCCGGACAACGCTTGCCACCTACGTATTACCGCGGCTGCTGGCACGTAGTTAGCCGTGGCTTTCTGGTTAGGTACCGTCAAGGTACCGCCCTATTCGAACGGTACTTGTTCTTCCCTAACAACAGAACTTTACGACCCGAAGGCCTTCATCGTTCACGCGGCGTTGCTCCGTCAGACTTTCGTCCATTGCGGAAGATTCCCTACTGCTGCCTCCCGTAGGAGTCTGGGCCGTGTCTCAGTCCCAGTGTGGCCGATCACCCTCTCAGGTCGGCTACGCATCGTCGCCTTGGTAAGCCATTACCTTACCAACTAGCTAATGCGCCGCGGGCCCATCCTGTAGTGTTAGGTAAAACCCAACTTTTACTTTTGCACCATGTGATGCTAAAGATTATCCGGTATTAGCTTCGGTTTCCCGAAGTTATCCCAGTCTACAGGGCAGGTTGCCCACGTGTTACTCACCCGTCCGCCGCTAAGATTTAAAAGCAAGCTTTTAAATCTCCGCTCGACTTGCATGTATTAGGCACGCCGCCAGCGTTCGTCCTGAGCCAGGATCAAACTCTCCATAAAAGTGTTTGATATAGCTCAAAAATTTGTTACATTGACGAGATATTACTATCTCTTTAATTCGCTTGGCTGTGTGTTCAGTTTTCAAAGAACAATGCTACTGATCTCAATCACATCATGTGATAACTTCTTAGAATTTACTTCTTGCAGCTTTGCGACGAGAAAGTGACGCAAGGAACGCGCAAGAGCACATTACTAAGTTGTTGTTAGTACAGGATCTAATTTAACTTTGTCGTTTCACTGACAAGAATTTTATTATATCACGATAATTTCATTACGTCAACAACTTTCAAGAAGTTTATTAATGTCAACAAAATAACAACTTAATAAAGTTACCACAAACTATCTTTCTAGCAACATTTTTTTGAAATGTTTTCTAAACAAGAAATCAGCAATGGCGGACCACTTTTTATTTTTTTAAATGGCCGAGTTATTAATATATAATAAATTAATTGTTAATGCAATACATTTCAATAATTTTTTTCAGGTAATCTTTTCCTAGTATCATCGTTGGTTATAGCTTTATTAAAGAAGTTAGTGAAGGACACATTGCCCAAACAGACTAGCAATTATTGTTTGATTTATACAATCCTTATTTTAAAGAGTTTAACAAGTTACTATCTTTAGTAAAAAAGGTTAATCAAAAATTATGGTCCATTTACGTGCTTATATTTTTTTTCTTCTTCTAATCCTCTTTGTGATTTCATATTAAATTATGAAGCAGAAAAAGAGGTGAAGAATATGGACGATCTCAATAAACCTTTTTTAATTACTAAAAGTTTATATCCTGAAAATCAAGAAACACCAATCAAATTTCTCCCACATCACTTAATCCCAACAAACTACCATTTTAAAAGAAACCACTTTAATTACCCAAAAATACTTACACAAAACTTTCTTCTACCTATTTCAGGCGAGGTTGTTAAATCTGTTACCTTCTATTTCAATCAGATTATCAATTTTCCAGCAACTACGTTCACAGGGTTACTTGAGTGTGCCGGAAATAACCGTTCTAAATTTGATCCGAAAACTTTTGGGGAGCAATGGGAAGAAGGTGCAATTAGTCAAGGAAGATGGCGAGGGGTATCCTTATCTAAGTTATTATCACAAACTGGTTTAACAACTGATGCAAAGGAAGTCTTATTTGAAGGCTATGATTTTGGAAAACGGGAAGATTCCGATAACTATGTTCCTTTTGCTAGAAGTCTTCCCCTTAAAATAGCATTACACCCTGATACAATTATCGCTTATGAATATAATGATAAACTTCTTTCTATTAAACACGGTTTTCCATTACGGTTAATCGTTCCAGGTTGGTATGGGATGGCTTCTGTAAAATGGTTAAAAAAAATTACTGTTATTAATTATCCTTTCACAGGTCCATTTCAAGCAATAGACTATGTGTATTACCCCAAAGACATAGAACCATTTCCTGTAACGACAACAAATGTTAACTCGATCATTCAATACCCATTAAATTATTCTATTCTCGATGCTGGTAATCACACAATTGAAGGTATTGCCTGGAGTGGTGAAGGAGATATTACAACTGTAGAAATTAGCTTTGATGGTCTTCATTGGTCAAATGCAGTTTTGTTAAAAAACACAACAGAACCATACACCTGGACAAAATGGAAATACCAATGGAATGCTTTAGAAGGAGAATACACTATTTTTTGTCGTGCTACAGACTCAAAAGGAAGAAGGCAACCTATGAATGCATTTTGGAACAAAAAAGGCTACGGATATAACGCTACGCCTAAAGCACACGTAAAAATAACTTAATAATTAAAACCAGCTAAAAAGTGATTTAGCTGGTTTTTGTTATTACATTTTATTAAAAATATCCGTTAGCACAGGTACGATTTGTTTTTTACGTGAAACCACACCTTCTAAAATAGCTGTATTGTTTGTTAACGTAACGTTATATGCCTTTTCAACAGCTTTCGTTTCTTTTCCTAACGCCAATCCAACAGAGTTACTATTTAAAATATCTGTCACAACTAATAAAAATAAATCTAATTCTTTTTCTTTAATTACACTTGCAAGAACTTCTTCTACCTCTTGTTGGCGAACTAAAACGTCATTTGTATCAATTGCATTGACTTGGGCAATTTCAACTTTGTAATTACCCATTTGAAATTCTTTTGCATCTAGAGAAATTAACTGCTCAATGGTCTTGTCAGTTAAATTTGCACCTGCTTTTAACATCTCTAAACCATATGTATCAGCATCAACGCCAGCAATTTGAGCTAATTGACGTGCTGCAATCACATCTTCCTCCGTACATGTAGGCGATTTAAACAATAATGAATCGGAAATAATTGCTGATAACATTAATCCCGCAATTTCCTTTTCAATTTTAATTCCATTTTCTTTATACATTTTGTTTAAAATTGTTGCTGTACACCCTACAGGTTCACAACGGTAATATAATGGATCGCTTGTTTGAAAGTTAGCGATTCGATGATGATCAATAACTTCTAAAATACGAACAGATTCAATATCATCGACACTTTGTTGAAACTCGTTATGATCTACTAAAATGACGCCACTTACTTCATTTGCTACTGTTTGAACCAAACGTGGTGTTGTTGCTTGAAAATAGTCCAAAGCAAATTGAGTTTCTCCACTAACTTCACCTAAACGAACAGGCTCAACATCCATTCCTAATTTAGTTTTTAAGTCAGCATAAGCGATTGCTGAACAAATTGTATCTGTATCAGGATTTTTATGACCAAAAATAAGTACTTTTTCCATGGTTCTACTCCTTTATTATATAATATGGAACAATTTTACCGAAAAAAGAACGATTTGTCTAAAAAACTTCTTCAAAAAAGTAGCCGAATGTAAAATCGGCTACTTTGCTATATTTTCTTATTCTTTATCGTTCTCATCTAACTCTGCAAATAGAGCATAATTTCCGTAACTTTCCTCTTTTCCAGATAATAGCAAATGTAGCACAATTCCAATAATTGTCGCCAAGGCCATACCAGCAATTTGAACATTTTCAGTTAACTCAATAAAAGCTCCACCGATACCGATTACTAAAATCACTGAAGAAATGATTAAATTTCGTTTATGACCTAAATCTACTTTATTATCGATTAACATTCTTAATCCAGATGATGCAATAATACCAAAGAGCAAAATTGATACTCCACCCATTACCGCTGTTGGAATCGTTGCAATTAACGCTTCAATTTTCCCCATGAAGCCAAATAGAATAGCTAAACCTGCTGCTCCAGCAATGACGAACACACTAAAAACCCGTGTGATCGCCAACACGCCAATATTTTCTCCATACGTTGTATTAGGGGGACCACCTAGAAATGATGCAATGATTGTTGCTACACCATCACCAAGTATCGAACGATGAAGTCCTGGTTTTTTAATAAAATCTTGGCCTACCACTTTGCTCAAGACCATTTGATCTCCGATGTGCTCTGAAATGGTAACTACTGAAATTGGAACCATTAAAGCAATGATTGTCCAAGACAGCTTAGGTGTATAAGTGGCAAAGGGCACTATGAAATCTGGTACTCGAAACCATGCCGCTTCTTGAACTGGGGTAAAATCAACCATGCCTAAAAAGGATGCTAGGATATAACCACCCACAATTCCAAATAAAATCGGTACTAAACTAAAAAAACCTCTAAAAAATATCGAACTAAAAATCGTTATTGCTAATGTTACTAGCGCGACTGTGAAATGTAGCATAGGATCCACGAATGCCCCTGCTCCGTAATCATAGTTCATCGCCATGTTTATCGCTACACTAGCTAAACCTAAACCAATAACCATAATCACAGGACCAACAACAATCGGCGGTAATAACTTCATTAACCAGTTAATCCCTGTAGTTTTTATGATTAATGCGATTACCGCATAAACTATACCAGCCATAAACGAACCAATCATGACTCCTTCTACACCACCAATGGCAGTTGATGCAATAATAGGTGCGATAAAAGCGAAAGATGACCCTAAATAGGCGGGAACATTCCCTTTCGTAATCAATATGTACGCGAACGTGCCTAAACCACTTGAAACTAGAGCTACAGCAGGGCTTAACCCTGTTAAATAAGGAACAAGAATTGTTGCACCAAACATCGCAAATAAATGTTGAATACTCAAAATGAACCATTTATTCCATTTGGGCATCTCGTGTATTCCAATTTGTCGTTGATTTTCCAATGTAATTCCTCCCTATTTTTTCTACTCATTAGCTTTTGTCACTGTTGTAACATTCATTCATATATGTTTTGAAACGTTAATTCGATCATTAAGCTTATTTTTTAGCCACTATTTTTTAGTTGTTTATATGGAAAAAGTTATTTTCATACCAATTTGACCTTGAGTCCATAATAAGTTTCGTGCTGCATTACAAAAAAATTGTAATTCGGTCAACTTTGGAGGTGCATTACCATTAATGGAATGTTATTCTTCTTGTTATTTTTATTTATCGCTGTTGCAATTGGCGTTGTTTATGTAAGGAGGGAAAGGAATGAACCTACTCCGAATTTCCTCGTCGCAAGAAATGATCCAGTTGTACACAACCATTATAAGGAGGAATTTGCAATGGAAAGAGACACAGAGCAAATGATTAAGGACGCAAATGAAAAAGCTCGAATTGAAAGAATTGCTGAGTCTAAAGTCGAAGAAGAAATTGGTGACGAATTAATGCCTTTAAAAAATCAATTAGCATCTATGCAAAGTGCACTAACTCAAATGCAATCTTCACAACAAGGAAATATGGGGAGTTCAAGTTCTAACCAAACTATGCAGTCGTCTAACGAGCTCCTTCAACAAATGCAACAATTTAGCACAGAAGCGCAACAGCAACAACAAAAAACTTTTCAACAACTTCAACAATCCGTTCAACAAGCTTCACAAATGTTAGGCAACGTTGGGCAATCGCTTCAATCTTTTAACATGTTAAACCAAATTACTCAACAAATTAACCAAACACAACAACAATTACAACAGCAACAACAGCAAGGGCAAAATCAGAACCAAGGTATGTCTGGTCAAAACCAAAATCAAAGCATGTCTGGGCAAACCGACTATAACAACACACAATCTTACCAGTAATAACAATAAAATAAGGGTGACTTAACAGTTCACCTCAAGTCGTTGCTATTCATTGTTAGAAGAAGAAGTCCCCAATCAATAGCACTTGAGGTGGCTGAACCCAAGTCACCCTTATTTATGTTTATGGCCTTTTTAGTAACTCAACCTTGTTTTATTTTTACAACATTCTTAGAAACTTTCCTTAATTTTATATTTACGTAACCGATATTGAAGACTTTGTCGGCTTATTCCAAGAATGTTGGCTGTATGAGTTATGTTATTTCGGTTATTTTCAAGAACTCTTTTAATATAGTCCGCTTCAGCTTCCTCCATTTGATCCTTTAATTTTAATGTTAAATCTTCTAGTTTTGAAGAATAACCACGAGAGCTTGAAGTAGGAATGTCTATTTGCTTTGATTTCGTTAAAAAATGGTATGGCAAATGATTATAGCTAATTTCAGTTTCAACCGTGATAAGGTTCATCGCGCCTTCAATGGCATGCTCGAGTTCTCTTATATTCCCAGGCCAATCATACTCTAAAAATAAATGATAGACTGCATCACTTATTTTTCGAACATTTAAATGAAATAAATAATTATACTTTTCAATAAATTTTTGCGCTAAAAGAGGAATGTCTTCTCTTCGCTCCCTAAGCGGTGGTATGACTAAAGAAACTACACTAAGACGATAATATAAATCTTTACGAAGACGATTGTTTGCAATTGCATCGATAGGATCTTCATTAATAGTCGCAATAATCCGAACGTCTATTTCTTTGTCTTTTGTATCCCCTACTCTTCGAATCGATTTTTCTTGAATTGCTCTTAACAACTTTGCTTGCAATGATGGATTTAAAGAATTGATTTCATCTAATAAAATAGTTCCACCCTCTGCTTGCTCGAGCAAGCCTGGGTGATCAATCGCACCAGTAAAGGCGCCTTTTTTTGTACCAAATAGTAAACTTTCTATTAAATTATCTGGTAAAGCGGCACAATTTTGCGAAATAAATGGCTTTTTGGACCGATCGCTCCCGTGATGAATACTTTGGGAGAATAATTCTTTCCCAGTTCCCGTTTCACCGATAATTAAAACGGAAGAGGAAGTTCGTGTTGCCCTTTTACTGTTTTCAATTACTTCTTTTATTGCTCTACTTTCGCCTATAATGCTTTCAAATGTATATCTTACGTTTCCTGTTTTTAATACATTTTCTTTTAAACGTTCTAACTTTGTAATGTCACTAGCAATTTCAACGGCAGCAATCGTTTCTCCATCTTTTTGGATTGGATACGTATTATTAATTGTTGTAATTTCTTTTCCTTTATTGGTAAAATACGTTTGCTTTGCATTTTTTGTTATTGCACCCTTTTCCAACGCCTGTAATAAACGGCTATCTTTTCGATCCTTAAACGAAAAGATCTCTAATAGATTTTTATTTAGAACATCTTCAAGTTGCATTGATTCTAACTGCATTTTTTTCTGATTATAGATAATTGTGTTTCCTTCATTGTTGATAACTTGCACGCCTTCATTTATTTCATTGAGGATATTTTCATATATATAAATTAAATTTTTCAACTGTTTGAGTTCTTCTTTCCCATTCACTAGCGATTCCTCCCTTATCGTGATTATAAGCAAAAAAGTCACATAGTGCAAAATGAGTTTGCTCTGACACGAAAAAAAATAACCCACTCCATTTTTAAAATTGGAGCGGGCTATTTTTTGCAGGTAAAATCTGTTCATAGTGTAATACGTCAAAACAGAAGAAAAGGTTACAAGATTTTAAAAATAAATTTTTTAATTTTTTCTCCGGTCTTTCTCAGCTAATTGACCTAAAATAGTTAGAGGCTGAGTAATCATTCTTTTAATCTTTTCTATACATTCAAGCTTAACTGTAGCTATAACACATGTAACGGGACCAGCAGATTTATGTACATCTATACTTGATTTGAAGTTTATAAAGGAAAGCACATTTCGTTTTAACAATTCATTTAGTTCATAATTAATCCCTTTAGAACCGATTGGGACAATTTCTTGAACTCCTTCGACCTCTCGTAACTCTCGGATGGTAGGCAAATTACAGATCTCAGCATCTTCTAAATAGACTTCAGGACCCACTTTTGGGACACCAATACAAATGACTTGATTCCCAGGATAACTCTCACATTGTAACTTTAATACTTCACCGATAGCTGTAATACCAACACCTGTTTGTTGGACAGGTATATTTTCTTCTGTGCTACCATTCAATAAGTTGTTTGTGTCTAATCCTAATTGCATTGCTTCTGCTGTAATTCCACGAATAATATCTTGACCGGTAGGATTCATTTCTACAGCTAATGTGTCAATGATAGTTATCGGTCTTGCACCAACTGAGAGTATTTCCATGAGGACAACTCTTGCCAGAAAACGCCCTAATGTATAACCATCTGTTTTTACCACGTCTAATTTCTTTGGACCGATGCCACCTGAAGAATCACAAGCAATGACAAGATTTTTCTTATCATCCTGCAAGATTGTTAAATCACGATATCGACTAATCTTCACCATGTAATCCTTCCTTTCAAGGCCCGAACTACTATCGCAACAATAATTAGATTTATAACTGAACCAATTAATAGAGGTAGAAGCATCACTGTAAAAAACGGTAAACCAAACTGCGGAATTAAAATAAATGAAGCAGGTGCAGCTACACCATTAAGCAAAAGACCAACAGCTAGTGCAAGGAATAAGGAACCTTTCCTAAAAATAATCCCAACTAAAAAGCAAATTAAGGCCATTTCTGTTGCTATTAACAGGTGAATAGGAATCGTTAAAGGAAAACCTACATTTAACGAGGTTAGTAAATGTCCC
This sequence comes from Anaerobacillus isosaccharinicus, assembly GCF_001866075.3. Taxonomy (GTDB): domain Bacteria; phylum Bacillota; class Bacilli; order Bacillales; family Anaerobacillaceae; genus Anaerobacillus; species Anaerobacillus isosaccharinicus. The sequence goes on from NZ_CP063356.1 coordinate 5,096,068, forward strand.
ATAAAAGCCACGATTGCCCCTGGAACAGGGCCTAGTAGCATTGCCGCTATAAATGCTGGTGCAGAATCTAATGCTACCGTCCCAAACGGACTTGGAATTTTTACAAAGCTTCCCACAAACGCTAGTGCAATAAACATTCCAATTAAAATCATTTGTCTTGTTTCCAGTTTACTCGTTTGTTTCATCTTTTTCATTTCCATCGTTTTATTTCCCCCTTTTTTATAAACAAAAAAAAGCCATCAATAAGCATAGTAAACTTATTGAAGACTTTTCCATCATCCTCACTCGACACGTCTTAGGCAGGTCTCCTGGCTTACGGTTCTTCTTACTCCCTTACCTTCCTACGAAATGTAGTGGTTATTAAGGTTTCATCCCCGATTACAGTGGTGGGTCCGCATCATTTAAGAAGTTAGACAACCTCTTTTGATTTCCCTATTCTCCGATCATGGCACCTAGAACGTTTATTAAATTACTGTTAGTTTATTAGCTACCAGCCAAGATGTCAATTTGTTTTTTTGCTAAATTCGTCTACTATTTAAAAAGAAACTGGGACCTAACTAAAGTGTTTAACTGAAAAACCGAACAATACAAAATCATAGCGGAGGAAATATACGTAGAGATACTGTCTCTTCCTCTTCATGCTAATGCTGACGAAGCGTATCCGTCGAGACAACTCGAAGTATTAGCAATGGAGTAGCGCTCGTTCCTGCGGGATGAAAGGCAAGGGTGAGACCCCACAGTGCGTAAGCACGAGGAGGTTCACCAGCCGCCCGCGGAAAGCGAAGTATATTTCCGAAGCGCAGTATATGCACCAACTATCTTTTCGTTCGGATTTTGCATTGATTAAAACACTTTTGTCCCATCCTCTTTACTGTTTTATTTCTATTCCTTTATCTCAACCTTATACTCTCTCAGCCACGTATCAATCTGCGCTAAATTGGCGATCAGCTGCGGACCGGTCATTAATTGCCCGAACCAAGGTTTCTTAAAGGCCGCTCCGTCAGTAGCAATAATTTCTCTAACTTTTTTTTCATCCACAAATTGCAATAACGGCGAGGTCGTGTCATCCACGATTTCTTGTAACCATTGTTTCACTGCCTTTGTATAATGAGGGTTATGAGTTTTCGGATATGGGCTTTTTTTACGATACAATACACTATTCGGTAAATGACCTTCTAATGCTTTTCGTAAAATACCTTTTTCTCGGCCTTCAAGATTTTTCATTTCCCACGGTATATTCCAGACATACTCAACAAGACGGTGATCAGCAAATGGTACTCGTACTTCTAGGCTTGCGCCCATACTCATCCGGTCTTTTCGATCTAGTAATGTCGTCATAAACCAAATGATATTTAAATAAAATAGTTCACGGCGCCGCGCTTCTTGTTTGCTCTCGCCATTTAGACGCGGCGTCTCAGCTAATGTGTCTGTGTAACGATTCATGACATACTCTTTAAGCTGCAATTTTTCGCGCCACTCTTCGTTAAGAAGGGCTTCACGTTCACTAGTAGAATCCATCCACGGAAAGCTGTCTCGATTCATTAAGTCCTGACGATGAAACCACGGATAGCCACCAAAAATTTCATCTGCACATTCTCCGGACAAGCCGACTGTTACATCTTTTTTTATTTGTTTACAAAACCAAAGTAAAGAAGAATCGATATCAGCCATACCCGGTAGGTCACGAACAAGAACGGCCTCCTTCAAATATCCTGCTAAATCCTCATTTGTAATCACACAAGAATGATGTTTCGTTTCTAAATAATCAGATACCTCTTTAATCCAAGGGCCATCTGCATTTGGTTGAAAATCATTTGCTTTGAAATATTTATCATTGTCGATATAATCAACAGAATACGTATGAAGTGGGCCTCTACCCTCTTTTTTAAAATACTTCGCTGCAAAAGAAGTTAATGCGCTCGAATCAACTCCACCTGAGAGGAATGTGCTCACCGGAACATCCGCTACAAGCTGCCTTTCTACTGTATCTTGTAACAGCCATTGAATTTTCTCCGCTGTTTTTTCCACGCCATCTTCGTGCTTCTCACTTTTTAAACTCCAATAACGATAAACTTTCAAACCACTTTTATTATATTTTAATGCGTGCCCTGGACGCAGTTCTTTCATATTGTTAAAAACACCATGACCTGGGGTTCTCGAAGGTCCTAACCCAAATACTTCAGCTAAACCTTCGTGTGTTACCTCAGGTTTTACATCTGGATGGGCTAACACAGCTTTTAACTCAGAACCAAATAATAGGCCACCATTTAGCTCTTGGTAAAAAAGTGGTTTTACCCCTAAACGGTCCCTAGCAATGAACAATTCATCTTTTGACGCATTCCAAATCGCAAAAGCGAAAATCCCGTTTAAGCGATCGACACATTCTGGTCCCCACTCAATAAATGAAGTAAGCAACACTTCTGTATCCGAGTGTGACTTAAATGAGTGTCCACGTTGAAGTAATTCTTTACGGAGATCCTCTGTATTATATAACTCGCCGTTATAGGCGATCGTAAATGTTATACCATTTGCCGACTTTGTCATCGGCTGTTTTCCACCTTCAGGGTCAACAACAACTAATCTTGTGTGACCAAAGGAGGCATGTGGACTGGTCCAAACTCGGTAATCGTCTGGGCCTCGTTTCTTTAATGTAGCGGCCATATTTCCAACCGTTTTTGCCTCTTTCGTCAAATCTTTCTTCCAATCAATCCAACCTGTAATACCACACATCTATATAAACCCTCCTCGGGAATCTTGTTTATTTAATGGGTCACATCTGCCCATACATCAACATATTCACATATAGGGTTAATCGTTCAACAATCTTTGCGATTGGCATGTATTCTCACATACTTTTTTCCATGCATAGTTTTTTTCTATTGTTGAGATATTATGGATAGGCTATAAATTAAGGAGGCATACATATGAATGTTAATCGTGCAAAACAAATCTTAGATTCTGCAAAAGAAATTGAAGTTCAGCATAACGGCACATCGATTTGGATCCAAAATGTTAATAACGAAGACGGAACTGCTCGTGTTTATCCTAAGGAAAACCCTGAAAATGAAATGACCGTAAACGTACAAGAGCTAGAAGAAATGTAATAACAAAAGCTGACATTCACTACAGGAATGTCAGCTTTTTCATTATATCGTCTCTTTTTTTCTAATATATGTAAGGAGCTCTTCACTAGCTTTATCAACTAGCTCATACACCTCTTCAAAATTACCAGTAAAATAAGGGTCAGGTACATCGACAACTTCTGATTCAGGAATAAAGTCAAGCAGTCTACGGATTTCCCCTGATGTCTCTCTTCCTTTCATTCGGTGCAAGTTCCCCAAGTTTTCTGCATCCATCGCAATGATGTAATCAAAAGCTCTCAGGTCCTCAAAATTGACTTGTCTTGCAGTCATACTGGAACTATCAATATTTTTATCTTTTAAAATTTGCAAAGTACCTTCATGGGGACGTTTCCCAATATGCCAGTTTCCTGTCCCGGCAGAGTCAATCGTCATTTCATCTTCAAGTCCAGCTTTTCTCACCTTTTCTCTAAAAATGGCTTCTGCCATTGGTGAACGACAAATATTTCCTAAACAAACAAATAACACTCTAACCATTTTATAGCTCCTTTTTATTTTTTACGTATAATATGTACTAAATTCATTATAGCTTTTCTTTATTTTTCTGCAATAACACTTAGATGTAAGCGTTTTATTTATTTTGAATTTTAATTCAAAATCATAAATAAATATACAATATTATCTTTGTGAATTTTCTGTTTATTGTACAAAAAGGAAATCCTCTCAATAATGTTGAGAGGATGCGTGAAAACGTAGTATATATAGTGGTAGATTTTATAGATGATTATTGCTACGTAAGTAAGTTTTACTTAAAAATTTCTCTGTGTTCTTCTTTGATCATTGCAAGAATGTCTTCTACTGTCTTAAATTCTTGCCCGACGCGATAGCTCTTAATATTTCGTAAAGAACAACTACATTCAGGATTACCTTGAAGAATTTGAACGATTTCTTCATCATCACATTCGATTTCTTCTAACATGTTTCCTTCGCAGTTACAATCACTGTTTGCGAATTTTTCATAAATAACAAAAAAGTCATCCTTTGTTTCTTCTGTGAAAAATTCTGTTGTTTCGATTAAATCTTGAACGATCACGCCTTCACTTCCCATTCTTGTTTTTTAAAATTAACTTTTTGCACTACTACTATACCACCTTTTCTTGCGAATAGGAGTTAACAAATTGTGAAAAAATATTACAATTTGTTGAACAAAAAATGAATGATTATTCAGCTGTTATTTAATATCAATAATATTCTCCACATGAATATTTAAGGATACACCTTTATTATCGATACGAATACAACGTGACACAATATCATAATGTTCAATACTACCCATGACGCTTTTGTAATCATATTCCTTATAGTACGTTACTATTACTATACTTTTAGACTTAATCGCATAACAAATCGTTTCATTCATTTCTTCTAATTGCTGTTCGTCAATGAAAGGCTTTGATTTATTATTTTCACTCATCTTTAAATCCCGAAGCATCGCTACATGCTCAGGGAGCATCATTGCTGTCCACTTTATATTGCCGCGATCTCTAATGATATTCCTCACCTCATTTTGTCCAAAAAATTACTCTAAGAAACGTTCATCACGATGTCCTAAATAAATTTTTTACGCCTTATGTCCACCAACAAGTTTACTGCGATGTTTAGCCGTTCCAGCTTTTGTATATGACACTGCTCGCAGTAGTTTATCGGAGCCATGTTTTTCTCTAATAAAATCCATGACATAACCAAGATTTCTTTGCCGTGGTTTGTTCGGCTCGAGCAAACTTAGCTGAATTTGATCATCATTTATGACATTTGAAAGGGCAATGGAAATACTTCTTACCGTTTCCCCCTTGTAGTGCTGGTCAAAAAGCTGCAAACATGCATTATATATTTCTAGTGTAATGTTTGTTGCCCCTTGCAGTGTGATTGATCTGTGAAAGCCTCCCCCTGCTTCATCCTTACTGTAACCAAGTCCTAAGCTGACCGTTCTCCCAGCTTTTTTAGCTGTTCGCGCTCTTCTGGCAACTTCTTCTGCCATCTCTAAAATGACATGTTTCACCTCCCCACGATCACAATAATCACGAAGTAAAATTTGACTTTTTCCAAAACTAATTTGGCCGTCCATGATTGGAGCGCCTAATTCAGAAAGATCAACACCATTAGCATGATAATAAAGCTGGTTTCCCATAATTCCAAAATGCTTTTCAAGTAATGCTAACGGCGCATTAGCTAATTGACCTATAGAGTAAATTCCTAATTTATTTAAGCGTTTCTCCATTCTTGAACCTATTCCCCACATCTGTCGTAACGGTGAGACATTCCAAAGTTTTTTCTCCACATCAGCATATGTCCAATGGGCAATTCCTTCCTTTTTTGCTTCTAAATCAAGACATACTTTGGCAAGAAGCATATTAGGTCCGATACCGATAGAGCAACTTAAGCCAAACTCTGTTAACATTTCTTCTCTAATTCGTTTGGCAAGATCCCATTCCGTTCCCCAAAGCCGTTTCGTTCCTTTTACGTCAAGAAAACTTTCATCGACGCTATACGTATGAATTGCTTCTAATGGAACATATTGATTAAAAAATTTTGTTAGCTTTGTAGAAACCTGTAAGTAAGTTGACATTTGTGCGTTGACAATTTTTATTCGTGGGTCGTTTGGAATTTCAAATAGACGATTTCCCGTTTTAATTCCAAACTCCGCCTTTAAGCGAGGAGTCGCAGCTAAAACAACACTGCCATCCCTCTTTGTATCACCAACAACAGCCAAGTAACATGTTAGTGGGTCTAGTCCAAGGGAAAGGGCCGAACAGCTTGCATAAAAGCTTTTCATATCAATGCAAAATATCGTTCGTGCTGGTAATGAATTATAATCTACTTTCATATTTTCTTCTCCTTTCTACCTGAATTCCCCTTATAAAATAGAACGTACATTCCTATGATATCCCTTATTATACACGAATATACGTTCTCTTTTCAATTTGAAAAAAATGGAGTTAAACCATAGAAGGAACTCCCTCACTACGTTTAACCCCATAAAACTTACTTTATACCGATTCCATTAAATAAAATATCTAGTACTTTTTCACTCCATTTTTCTTCACTTATCTGCATCACGTTAGGAACTTGAATAGCATTAAATATCATTCCAGCAATAACAGCCGTTTCAATATCATCACGAATTGCCCGTTCTATTTTTCCTTCTTCAATAAGCCTGCTAATTCTTTCATATAAAAGTACGTGATCGCGCTTTAAGTCCGCAAGTGCCTCCTCGACCTTTGGAGAATGATGGGGATCAATAAAAGGAATGACTAAAACAATTTGGTGCAACTGCGAGTATTTTAAAAAGATCTTTAACATTTCTTTTAGCTGACCAATAGGGTCTGTTTTCTTAATTTCACTACATTCCTCAATAATTTCATCTAACATGTGGACTAAGTAATCAGTGATTAACTCTTCTTTACTTGCGTAATATTCATATAATGTACTTCTTCCTATTTTTAAGCGCTCAGAAAGGGCTTTAAGATGAAATCCTTGGTACCCTTGTTCAATAAGTAGTGTTTCAGTAGCTGAAAAAAGCGTTGCTCTTTCAACCTTTCTTCTAGCCATTTGCTTACCACCTTTTGTAAAATGTTTTTTACATTATATAACATCAATTGTTCGAAAAACAAAGGATGTCACTTCTTCTGAGAAATAGTGTGAGTAGTCTACTATTTTTGGTTAAGTCTTTTCCCTGCTATTTTTTCAACTAATGTCGGAAATAGCTGATAAAAAGTTGTCCCAATTCCCATCCAGCCTGGTAGGTTAATTTCTCGTTTAGGTTTATCAATTAATTGAAGAATTTTTTCTGAGACAAAAGCAGGCTCTAACATCAACTTCTCTACATTTTTAGTATAGTTGCCTGTCACATCAGCCCGGTCAAAAAATGGCGTTTTAATTGGCCCAGGATTTACAGCACTGACAAAAATACTTGTATCCATTAATTCCATCCGCAAGCTATTTGTAATAGCTAAAACTGCGTGTTTCGTTGCCGAATAAACACTAGATTTTGGTGTTGCAAGCTTTCCGGCTTGTGATGCAATATTAATAATATGTCCACTGTTTTTCTTTAACATGGCGGGAAGAACTGCTTTCGTACAGGCTATTAACCCAAACACGTTGACATCAAACATTCCTTTTATGTCCTCTAATTTAGCCTCAATAAACGTGTCAAAAATTGCATATCCCGCATTATTGATTAACACATCTACTCGTGTGTGCTTTTCTAAAATATGAGCAAAGGTTTTGAGTACAGCTTCATTGTCACTCACATCAAGGGTATAGAAGGGAGCAACAATACCCGTCACTTTTAAAATTTCCGCACTTGCTCTTTGTAACTTATCTGTAGAACGGGCGAGTAACACAGGAGTACCCCCTTTTTTCGCCACATCCAAAGCTAATGTTAAACCGATGCCACTTGAAGCTCCTGTAATAACGATGATTTTATTTTGTAAATTCAATTCATTCACCTCGTGTTAATTGTTTGTTATTGATTTTTTCAGCGTTGCTCCTACAAAGCGACTCTTAGTGACTTGCTATTCAACGGCGTTTCGTAAAACAAAGCTAATCCACTTCCCCTTCTTTACTTTTTCATTAAGTTTCATTATAATTCAAATCCATAAGGATTAAAAAAGTTATGTAGAGGAGATTTGATCTCCACTTGGACTTTAACACGTTAACCTAGTCAAACTTAAAGGTAAAAAAGTGTTGACAGTAATGAATAAATGACAGATAATTAGAAAAACTTAATCGATAAAGTGTTGAAAGGGACTAGTAAATATATGTTTTAGCGAAAGAGAGTGGAATTCAGCGGCTGAAAGATTCCATCGCAGAAAGCTTATTGAACCTACCCTCGAGCGTTAGGATAAACCCTAACCGTCACCAGCGTTAATGGTATTAAGAGGACATCTAACTGATGTCAATTAAGGTGGTACCGCGGATGATAACTCTTCCGTCCTTGTTATTTATAAGGATGGAAGAGTTTTTTTATTTAGAGGAAGTTCAAAAAGTCCGGTAATCATAGGCTGTCGAATCTCTTCGTTGGCTCGCTTCTGTGGAATACTGCTCCTGCGTCTACCAGTTATTGCTTCGAAGCGTGCTTCCTCGTCGCAAAGCTGCAAAGATGTTTATGGAACCAGTTGCTTTGCTCATGTATTAATAGCATACATTCCGCTGCTCGTAACTTCGCCGCCTCGACCTTCTCGGTTCTGATTATCCTCCTTTTTGAACACGCACATTTAAATTTGTAAATTATTTCTTAAAAAAGAGGGATTTATTATGAGTAAGCAGCGCATCGTCGTAAAAATTGGTAGTAGCTCATTAACAAACATGAAAGGTGGTCTATCCATTGAAAAGCTCACAGAACATGCAAACGCCCTTGCAGAGCTTAGAAGATTAGGCCACGAAGTGATTTTGATTTCATCTGGAGCAGTAGCTGCTGGTTTTACAAAATTAGGATATCCATCAAGACCGGTGACAATCTCAGGAAAGCAAGCAGCAGCAGCGGTCGGCCAGGGGCTGTTAATGCAAGGGTATGAAGAAGCTTTCGGGCACCATGAGATTGTTGTTGCTCAACTTCTTTTAACACGAAATGACTTTGTAAGCCAAGAGCAGTATAGCAATGCTTATGCTGTATTGACAGAACTTCTTACACGTGGTGTTGTTCCAATCATTAATGAAAACGATTCAACGTCTGTTGAAGAGCTTACGTTTGGTGACAATGACATGCTTTCTGCGTTAGTAAGTGGACTTGTGCATGCTGATTTTCTAGCAATATTGACAGATATCAACGGTCTTTATGATGAAGACCCTCGTAAAAATCCTCTAGCAAAAAAATATCATTTCCTCCCTACCATTCATGATGAACTGTTACATCAGGCAAAAGATACAGGATCAAAAGTAGGTACTGGAGGAATGAGGTCAAAAATAGAAGCTGCCAAAACAGCAAATAGCTTAGGTGTAAACGTCTTTATTGGAACTGGCCAAGGCGACGCTAAATTAGTGGATATCCTCCTTGGCAAAGGAGATGGAACATACATCGGGTCAACGACGAAAAAAGTAGTAAAAAATAAAAAACAATGGATTGCCTTTCATTCGACAACAACTGGAAAAATTGTCATTGATGACGGTGCGGTACAGGCGCTTTTAACAAAAGGAAAAAGCTTACTACCTATTGGAATTCAAGAGGTTTCTGGAACATTTAAAAAAGGGGATGTTGTAGAAGTTGTAAGCATCCGTGGAAAAGCAATTGGAAGAGGTCAAGTAAACTATTCTTCAGATGAACTGCTTTCCATCAAAGGAAAAGAAAGCTCTGAAGCAAAAAAGACTACAAACTGCCAGTATGATGAAGCCATTCATCGCGATCACTGGATCACATTTTCATAGTGGAGGGAATTAATATGACTGAGTTAATCATAAAAGCGAAAAAAGCAAATGAAGTAACAGGACTATTAGGGGCAGCTTCAACACAACAGAAAAATGAAGCCCTTACGTTAATTAGTGAAGCATTATTAAGTGAAATGACATTTATCTTAGAAGAAAATGTAAAGGATCTCGTAGCAGGAACTCAGGCAGGACTTTCTGCTGGCTTACTAGATCGCTTAACATTAACCGAATCAAGAATAAAGGAGATGGCCTCTGCTCTAAGACAATTAGTTGAACTAGAAGACCCTATCGGTGGGGTTACGTTTGAAGCACAGCGACCGAACGGACTAGAGTTGAAAAGGGTGCGCGTGCCATTAGGAGTTATCGGGATGATTTACGAAGCTAGACCGAATGTAACTGTTGATGCTGCAAGCCTATGTTTAAAAACTGGTAATGCTGTTTTGCTACGAGGAAGCTCATCCGCCATTTATTCAAATAAAGCATTAGTTCAAGTTATTCATAAAGGGCTTGAAAAAAGCTCTCTACCAGTAGAAGCTGTCCAGCTTATTGAAGATACATCAAGAGAAACGGCAGAAAAGATGTTTAAGTTAAATGAATATCTAGACGTCCTCATTCCACGGGGCGGTGCATCTCTCATTCAGGCAGTAGTCGAGAAAGCTTCTGTTCCTGTATTAGAAACGGGAGTTGGCAACTGTCATATATTTATTGATGAAACAGCTGATGAAAAAATGGCCATCGAAATTCTCGTTAATGCAAAAACACAGCGCCCATCGGTTTGTAACGCTTGTGAAACAGTCCTTGTTCATAAAGAATGGGCAAAGCTTCATTTTACAAGTTTAGTCGATGCCCTCATTGATAAGGGAGTTGAATTACGAGGCGATGAATTAGCACTAAACTTTGATAATCGAGTCATACCAGCTTCCGAAGAAGACTTTGCAACGGAATTTTTAAATCTAACGTTAGCCGTGAAAATCGTTTCTTCTGTTGATGAGACGATCGGGCATATCAAAAAATACGGCTCTAAACATTCAGAAGCAATCATTTCTGAAACAAAAAAACATGTCGAACAATTTTTCACCTATGTTGATGCAGCCGCTCTTTATCATAATGCTTCCACTCGTTTTACCGACGGTTTCGAATTTGGCTTTGGTGCAGAAATCGGAATTAGCACTCAAAAGCTTCACGCGAGAGGTCCAATGGGATTAGAAGCATTAACCTCTTCCAAATATATTATTTTAGGAAACGGACAAATTCGTTCGTAGCAGTAACAAGTGGGACTACAAATTTTAGCTAGGTAATGCTTTAAGTGCTAAAAAGTAAAGGAGATGAAACGTATGTTAAAAAACAAAAAGCTTGCGTTTATTGGAGCCGGAAGTATGGCGGAGGCGATGATCTCAGGTATTTTGGCAAAAAAATTAATACAACCACAGCAAATATTCGTAACAAACAGAAGTAACAAGGAAAAACTTCTCCTTTTACAAAAACAATATGGAGTAAAAACTTTTGTTAACGATGAGTCGGTTCTTTCCGATATCGATATTATTATTCTTGCAACAAAACCAAAAGATATTGCGGAAACCGTAGAAAAGATCAAGCAATATACGACAAAAGAGCATTTGATCATCTCGGTACTTGCAGGTGTCTCAACAGCATGCATTTCTCAATTATTAGGGCACGAGGCACCAATCATTAGAACAATGCCAAATACTTCTGCAGCAGTTGGAGAGTCAATTACCGCTATTGCTCCTGGAGAGTTTGCAACGAGTGCGCATCTAGAACTTTCTGAAACATTATTTAAAGCGATTGGTGAAGTCGCTATTGTAGCAGAAGACAAATTAGATGCCATCACGGGGTTATCAGGTTCAGGTCCTGCCTATATTTATTATTTAATAGAGGCAATGGAAATTGGTGCTAGAGAAATCGGCTTAGATGACAAATTAGCAAAACAATTAATTGCCCAAGTACTCATTGGTGCAGCCGAAAGAATCAAGTCTACAGATCTTTCTTCGCAAACATTATATAAACAAGTCATGAGTCCAGGCGGAACGACAGAGGCCGGATTCAAAGTACTTGAAAGCTTTCAGTATCAAGAAGCGATGGTAGAGTGTATTAAACGAGCAGCCCAGCGTTCCACAGAACTTGGCAAGTTATATTCTTTTATTAAATAGCTCCATAATAACGCCAAAGGACGATCTTCGCCCAATCACCCAAAAGACTTGTTTAAACTAATTATTTACAAAAAAGCTAGGATTCTTCCCTAGCTTTTTTTTGTCTTTTCAAAACAAGTACCCGTAACATCAACATTGATGTTGTTTTTTCTAAAATGTTAATGAATTTCATAAAACTTTCAATAATTGTTCCATCCCACCAAAATATTTAGTAGAATAAAGGTTAGTGTTTTAAAAAGTATTTATTATAGTGGGGGAAAGTATGTCAGAAAAAACGAAACAGCAAAAGAAACCGTCAAATTTACGACACCAAATAAATCAGCTCGTAAACCATAAGTATTTTACCGGGACAGTCCTTGGCTTAATTATGTTTAATGCGATTGTTGTAGGAATCGAAACATATCCTACAATTTATCAATCTTACAAAGAATTATTTTTTCTAATAGATAAAGCATTAATCTGGATTTTTACTGTTGAGATTATTTTAAGAATGATTGCTGAAAGAAAGCTTAGTGATTTCTTCAAAAATAGCTGGAATTGGTTTGACTTTTTAATTGTCGCTGCAGGACACATCTTTATTGGTGCCCACTTTGTAACTGTTTTACGGATTTTACGTGTACTTCGTGTCTTCCGTGCGATTTCTGTTTTACCATCTTTACGAAAGTTAGTAGATGCATTATTATTAACCATTCCAGCTTTAGGGAACATTATGCTTTTAATGAGTATTATCTTCTATATCTTTGCTGTTACGGGGACGATGCTATTCGCAGAAGTTGCACCTGAGTATTTCGGTTCATTACAATTAGCGCTATTAACACTTTTCCAGGTCGTTACATTAGAATCATGGGCTAGTGGCGTTATGTGGCCAATTTTCCACCAATTGCCATGGGCATGGATTTATTTTGTCTTATTCGTACTCCTTGGCACATTTGTTATTTTCAACTTATTTATCGGGGTTATCGTTAGTAATGTAGAAAAAGCTGATGCAGCTGACCGGCCCCAGGAGCCTGATCAATTAGCTGAATTACGAAATGAAGTAAAGGAACTTAAACAGTTAATTATCAATATGTCTAGTCAGAAAAGTAAGTAGTGTAGAAATGTAGAATGTAGAATGTAGAATGTAGAATGTAAAATTTAGAATGCTTTATGTTAAGCTTCGAAGTTTAAAAAATTCAAGTAATTTCTTGTGCAGGAAAACCCCGGTTCTTAAAGAACTGGGGTTTTTGTTGCTACGAAAAAATCGTTATATAATTCCCTAACAGCTTTGTCAGCGTCTGTTGCTTTAACTCCGAAAACCATACTTACTTCTGATGAGCCTTGGTTAATCATGTGAAGGTTGACTCCTGCTCTCGCTAGACCAGTTGTCGCTTTGGCGGTAATACCAACCATTTTCTTCATACCTTCTCCAACAACCATCACCATAGCAAAATCGTGCTCGACGTGAACATCATCTGCATCTAGTTCTTTTTCAATTCGGTCTACAATTCTAGCCTCTATCTCTAGTGTTAATTGCGCACCTTTAAGAATGACCGATGTATCGTCAATTCCAGAAGGCATGTGCTCGTAGGATAACCCTTCGTCTTCAATAATTTCTAAAAGACGGCGCCCAAAACCAATTTCTCGATTCATTAAGTACTTTCTTACATAAATCGTACTAAAACCTGAGTCACTAGCAATTCCAATCACGGGGTTAATTAAATAGTTTCGTTCATTAACAACCATCGTTCCTCTTGCAGATGGATTGTTTGTATTTTTAATACAAACAGGAACACCTTTTTTAAAGGCAGGAATTAACGCTTCGTCATGAAAAACAGAAAAACCAGCGTATGAAAGTTCTCGCATTTCACGGTAGGTTAATTCTTCAATTTCCATTGGGTTTTGAACGACATTAGGATTAGCAGCAAAAACTGAATCAACATCAGTGAAGTTTTCATAAAGATCCGCTTGAACAGCAGCGGCCACAATTGAACCTGTTATGTCCGATCCACCGCGCGGGAATGTCACTAATGTACCTTCTTGTGTATACCCAAAAAATCCTGGAAAAATTAAAACACCATCTTTGTTTCTTAGTTCTTTGTATAAATTCTCATAAGCTTCTGGTAAGACTTGAGCATTTCCGTATTCTTTACTCAGTACCAAACCTACATCTTTCGGGTCAACAAAGTGGGCATTTACACCTAACGATTGCATGTAAAAAGAAAATAGCTTCGCATTGTTATCTTCACCACTAGCTTTCATTAAGTCGATAAATTCCCGTTCACCTTCATCTTTTGTGCCTAACCGTGACAGTAAATCGTCTTCAATAATACTGACAATACTAGATGATAGTTTTAATTCAAGAGCTATCTGTTCATAACGACTAACAACTAAACGTAAAGCTTCTTTTACATCACCATTTGATAATGCAGCATCTGCTAAAGAAATTAGTAAATCGGTCACTTTTGTATCTTCCTTAAATCGCTTTCCTGGTGCTGAAACAACAACAATTTTTCTTTCTGGATCTGCCATAACAATACTTGCTACTTTTTGCATTTGTTCTGCACTAGCTAAAGATGTTCCACCAAACTTACAAACTTTCATAATTTTAAAATCACCCCATAATTGTAGTTTTTTCAGTACCAGTAAATTAATTGATAATTGTAAATTTTAACACTGCAATCACATTGTAGCAACTAACGATTTTGCGAAAAAAAAGCACCTACTCCCATATTATATGAGAAAGAGGCGCCTACCCTTATTAATAACATTGTTTCAATACAATCCTCTTCAAAATCTACCGTTTTTAACGGCTTACTCAATACATAACCCTGAATTTCATCACATCAACAAACGAACGTTCCTTGAGAGATTTCCTTACAATTTCCCTTAAAACTTTAGAAAAAGTGATATAGTGTTATTATTATTAAAGATATTCTAGACAGGAGTTGATAAACTTGTCTTCTTATAAAAATAAAAAGGTGATAACAATCGGCATCGTTAGTGAGTTAACAGGTTTGTCAGAGCGCCAAATACGCTATTATGAAGAACGAAAACTTATTTTTCCTGAGCGTTCAAAAGGTGGTACTAGAAAGTTTTCTTTTTCAGATGTCGAGCGATTAGTTGATATTGCTAATAAAATGGAAGATGGTATGCAGACATTTGAAATTAGAAAAGCCGAACAAAGACAACTTCGTGAAAACGAACTTAGAGATCGGATGCTTCGCGGTCAAATAAATGCAGCGTTTAATATTAGAAAATAAGGATGATCTCTTATATTGAGATCGTTCTTTTTTCGTATAAATATATTGTCAGGTGACTTTTTGAGCAAGCCTCCTATCTAAGCACTAGATAACAGCGCAGCTAAACTAAAAAAGTCCTCTGCATTTACATTCTCGGTTAAAAGAGACTCTCATGGATGATAAAGTTATCACGATCCCGAACCTTAGCAAGATTGTTATTTAACTACACAAGGGTAAAACCCTTTTGAGTTGGACAAATTATCTAAGAGAATTAACTTTGGAGGATAGTTGAATGAAACTAAAACGAATCATGTTATTATTGCTTTGTTTTTGTGCAATTATGGGGCCACAAACGAGTATCGCTGAAAATTCAGACGAAGTAAAAGTGGCAATTATTATTGATGATTTTGGTGGTAAAGTAAAAGGCGTTTATGAGTTTTTCGAAACGAAAATCCCAATAACTGTTGCCGTTATGCCTTTTTTAGAAGAATCCAAAGAACAGGCGGAACTGGCTCACAGCTTAGGATTAGAGGTAATGATCCATTTACCATTGCAACCGAAAAAAGGAAAGGCGTCTTGGTTAGGTCCTAATCCAATTACAAAAGATTTATCATTAGCTGAAGTGAAAAAACGAGTGATAGAGGCGATCGATAGTGTTCCCCATGCCAAAGGAATGAACAATCATATGGGTTCACTTATTGTAGAAGATGAAGCCATTATGAGAGTTATTCTAGAAACGGCTAAAGAGTACAATCTTTATTTTATTGATAGTGGCACCGCGCCTAAGTCTGTTATTCCGAAATTAGCAGAAGAATTAGGGGTTCCTTGGGCAATGCGTGATATCTTCTTAGATGACACTCTTTCTTCAAGTGGGCATGTACATAAACAGATGAATAAGCTAGCAAGAGTCGCTGAGCATAAGGGGCAAGCGATTGGAATTGGTCATGTAGGGATCAAAGGAGAAGCAACCGTAAAAGGCGTGAAAGATGCAGTTAAAAGTTTCGCTGATAAGAAAATAATGATCGTCCCTGCCTCACATCTTCTTAAAACAAACGTTGAGAAAAAGCCTGATCAATTTTGGCAGTGAGTAAATTGAAAGCGTTAAATCGTATCGACGAACAACTGTTAAGTACAAACACAGAAACAAATCCCTCATCGCCATGAGGGATTTTAAGTTTGCAGTTGATAAATCTTTGCTGGTTGTTTGTTTATATAGTTAATTTCCGTTTTATATCCAGCTTGTTTTTGTTTCAGGAACGTTTCTTTCGTAATTGGACGGGGTGCCGACCATGCTAAAGATTCAAGTTTGTCCCAAGAGTCATGTGTAATAATTTCGCGTTTATAGTAATAACAATTACCAGAAGGATATTTTTCGCAAATATATTTTACCGTTTGAATTGAATGCATTTTTTCACCTCTAGCGTTTTTAAAGGATTCTGCCCAAGTATTTTGGATTTATTCTCCGTTTTATTGAAAGAGCTTCCAGTTGACAAACTTTTCACTGACTCCTAGTATTAGAAGGTAGAATGTTAATTTTACAATTCTAGACGAAAAGAACGTGATAAAAATGATCCGAGAAACTTTAAAAAGCTCAACATTTTTAAATGAAAATATGAAAAGCTTGATTATCCCAATTGAGAAAGTGGCACATGTACAACAAAACAATAGCTTAGAACATGCTTTGTTAGTCCTTGTAAAATCAGGATATACGGCTATCCCTGTGTTAGACAGAGATTCAAAGCTTAACGGTGTGATTAGTAAAGCGTTAATTTTAGATTCAATTCTTGGTCTTGAACGAATTGAACTTGACCGGCTCCATACCTTCAAAGTTTCAGATGTTATGAACTCCAAACTAGCGACGCTGAAAATGAGTGGAACGTTTTCAAAAGCACTAGCACTCTCCATTAACAACCCGTTTATTTGTATGACCGATGACGACGGGGCCTTCAAAGGCATTTTGACTAGAAGTTCCTTACTCGTTTACTTAAATCAGGAACTATTTCAGAAAAAGTAATTTGAAGGCCGATGTTGGGCCTTCTTTTTTATGGATAGATAGATATCCATCACGCTCCACTTTTAATCGTAAAGTGGCTCACGCCCGTCTCGGTCTACTCTGCCAATAATATAAATGTGAATAAACCATTCACAAACTCCGACAATAAAAGCCACAAACAAAGCGCCTCCAATAACTGAAAAATAAAGACCATAGCTTGGTACCGTCCATATTAATACGCCTAAGAAAACAATGGCCACATCAACAAGTGTAGCAATCCAATTTCCTTTCAAAGGCAAAACAATCATATCCCCTAAAAAGTATGTGACTACAACTAAAATAGCTGAGAGCACAAGCAGGGACGCGATTGAATATCCATAAAACAATAAAACCAATGTAATCAGAATACTGTAAATGACAAATTTTACGAGAACCGGCTTTACATGCTGCATAAAAAACATCTCCTTTATGAATGAGCTTCCGTACATAATTAATTCTTACGATATCTTGAACGACTCTTTATCGGAACACAACTATTTAATGACCTACAAATCTTAGCTATTTTCATGATTGTTTATTAGTATGGATAAAAGTTATTGTTTTCATTAGTGAGTAACCTCTCTTTATGGTAATATTTTGTTAACCGAAATAAAAAGGAGGAACTTAAATGTCATCACTACTTTTTTCACCATACGAACTTAAGAACATCACGTTAAAAAATCGTCTTGTTATGGCACCAATGTGTATGTATATGTCCAAAAACAAAGACGGTCATGTTACTGACTGGCATATTACTCATTACGGTAGCCGTGCAATTGGCCAAGTTGGCTTAATTATTATTGAAGCGACAGCAGTAACGCCACAAGGAAGAATTTCTGATCAAGACCTTGGAATATGGGATGATGCGCATATCGAGGGATTAAAACGATTAGTCGATCATGTTCATGAATTAGGCGGTAAGATTGGTATTCAACTAGCACATGCAGGAAGAAAAGCAATGGTCGAAGGGCCAATTGTCGCCCCTTCAGCGATTCCATTTAACGAAAATATGAAAACACCTGATGAAATGACAGAAGCACAAGTAGTAGAAACAATCAAAGCTTTTAAAAAGGGTGCAGAACGAGCAAAACAAGCCGGCTTTGATGTCATTGAACTCCACGGGGCACACGGTTATTTAATTAACGAATTTTTATCGCCGTTAACGAATAAACGAGATGATGCTTTTGGCGGAAATGAAGAAAAACGTTATGAATTGTTAAATCGTGTAATTAATGACGTAAAAACCGTCTGGGACGGACCACTTTTTGTTCGGATTTCAGCAAATGAATATAACGAGGCAGGCAATAGCCTAGATGTGTTTGTTGATTATGCGAAGAGAATGAAAGCTCAAGGTGTTGACCTGATTGACTGCAGCTCAGGGGCAGTTGTTCCAGCGGCTATGGATGTATTTCCTGGCTACCAAGTCCGTTATGCTGAAACCATTCGCAAACAAGCTGAAGTACCAACTGGTGCGGTTGGCTTAATTACAACAGGCAATCAAGCAGAAGAGATTTTACGTAACGAAAGAGCCGATCTCATATTTATTGCGAGGCCATTTTTACGAGACCCATACTTACCAAGAACTTTTGCTAAAGAGCTTAATGCAGCATTCGAAGCACCAAAAGCTTATGATCGTGGTTGGTAGAAGAATAGTTTAATTTAGATAACGTTCTAGATATTTTTAAAAGTACAAAACACCTTCATTTAAATAGGAAGGTGTTTTTTCAATGATTGTTGTCGACCTTTAAACATGATCGATAGGCCTATTTTTGCAATGAAGCTTGGAACATACGACTCGAACTTCACTTTATCAAACATGACTGTTTCTTCACCAACTTCTTCAAAGGAATGTGTATGTTCCCAACTTTTAAAAGGAAATGGTACAGTATCACTAACATCCGTGAAAAATTCGCCTTTCTCTACATCAATGTATGTTAGCGTCCATTTTTTACTGAAAAGAAAAAAGTTTAAATCAAGTTCTGTCACACTACCTTTCTTTGTTCCGCTGTGTGAGACTATTGTTATTTTTGGAAAGGTCGTTATCCGTACTAAATTGCTTATATCATTAAAAAAGGTCCAGGCCACTTCTTTTTTAATTGGAAGTTTCGTTTTATAAATAAATTCTCCGCTAAACATACCTCTCCTCCTTTTTTCATAATCATAGCGCACTTTTGAACAAATTGTGAAATATTACTTTATAATTGTGTAAAACTTTAGTACCATATAATTGACAACAAATTTAGGAGTGTTTTATTATGAGCTTTCGATTTCAAAAACGAGTGAAAGTAGCACCAGGTATTCGTTTAAATATTAGTAAACGCGGCGTAAGCACCTCTGTTGGCCGACGTGGCGGTTCTGTAACACTAGGACGTCGTGGTCTTTATGGTAACGTTGGCCTACCTGGAAGCGGACTCTCCTATCGAACAAAATTAGATAAAACAACAGGCAGAACTTTATATACATCGCCTCAGAAAAATTCACGAGCTGTGCCTCAAACTGTTTTATTAAATTTCGATAAAACATCCCACTCGCTTGTTTTTGTCGATGAAGACGGTCAAAGAGTACCGCCAGCTGTTGAACGAGACATTAAGCGGAAATTTAACGATGATATTCAAAAAATATATGACCAAAAAGAACAAGAGATTAATGAACATACAACAAAACTCCTTAAACTACATAAAGAAACACTTCAAGAAAGATCACCTGAAGAGCTTAGAGATTTAGCAAGAAAATCTGTTACGCTTGAAGTAGAAATGCCAAGCGAAAGGGAAATTTTTGAAGAGTTAAAAGTAGATTTTGAGGAAGGTTTACGTTTTTTTGAAAGGATAAGCTTGCTTTTGCCTAAGAAACGAAAGGAATTTTTAGAAAAAGTAAAAAATGAAGCCCAGCAGCAATATACGCATGAGTTTAAATTATTTGAGCAAGCCCAAGAAGAGTATGAAGAAGCAAAACTAAAACGATTAGCAAAAGTAGAGAAAGTCATTGCAGGCGATCCAGTTGCAATGGAGCTTTGGCTAGAAAACTTTTTAGCTGAACTCGACTTTCCCTTAGATACAAACGTTTCATTTAGCATCTTGTCAGCGGATACGATCTATGTAGATGTGGATTTACCTCAGATGGAGGAAATTCCTTTAACAAAAGCAGAAATATTAAAATCTGGAAAGCTTAAAGTTCAAAAAAAATCACAACGAGAACTGCGTGAACATTATGCCATTATGGTAGGCGGAACCGCCCTCTATCTATGTTCCTATGTATTTTCACTTCTGCCTACTTGTGAGACAATTATCATATCAGGCTATACCCAAGTCAAAAACAAAGCAACAGGCCACTTAGATGATCAATATATCTATAGTTTGAAGGTCGATAAAAGTACATTGTACTCGCTTAATATGGAAGAAGTTCATCCAATAGCAGCTTTTGAAAACTTCGAGCCAATCATTAATGCAACAAAGACATTTATTTTTAGAGAAATTAAACCGTATGAACCAGTGGAAGAAAAAAGGAATTAACCAGGGGGTTAGTTCCTTTTTTAGTGTAGAGTTTGTTTTAGTGTAGAGTTTAAAGGATAATGTAAAATGTAGAATGTAGAGTTGTGTGGGTAACTCGGAGAAGGAGTAAAACCCACATACTTAAGATGTATTCCCTTATGGTAAATAAAAAATTAAAAACATCTTTGAGTTACTATCACAACTCTACACTCTAAACTGCTTCTAAGCGTAGACATTTACAATTAAGCCTTTAATTTCCCCAACCATATCAAGAATATCTAAACCACTTTTCTCTTTTTTAAGAACGGCATCTGTTAAGTCTAGAAGTTTCCGGTCTACTTCTGTGACGATTTTGTATATTTTTGTTCGGCCACGTCGATTAAAGCCTCGACGCTCTTCAAGGCTCAGTCCTAGCTTAACAGCGTCTTCCATAAACTCTTTTATAAGTCCTTTGTACTTTCGTAGCTCATCAACCGTTCGAGTATCAGCCAGCAACTTCCCCTGGTCTTCAATGTCTCTCATTAATTTATCAAGCTTCGCATACGCCTGTTCATCGCGGCCTTTTGTCATCAGTTCACTAAAAGACACACTTGCCTGTGGCCCCGTCTTTTTTGCTTCGGCTTTATTTAAACTCGCACGTCCAACTCTTTGTACGTCCATTTTTTTCACCACTTTAACGTTAGATTATAGATTGATTATAGCACAAACTTCTCTCAATACTCTTGAGCATTTATTGTTAAAAAAGAGGCAAGACCATAAAGGACCTTACCTCTTTGTAGATGATTATTGTAATAATTGAAGCACACCTTGTGGTAATTGGTTAGCTTGTGCAAGCATTGCAGTTGCAGCTTGGTTAATAATGTTATTACGAGTAAACTCAGTCATTTCTAAAGCCATATCAGCGTCACGAATACGTGATTCAGAAGCTGTTAAGTTTTCGTGAGTTACTTGTAAGTTGTTAATTGTGTGCTCCATACGGTTTTGTGTAGCACCGAGTTTGGCGCGGACATCAGAAAGGATACTGATCGCTTTATCTAACGTAAAGATTGCTTCGTTTGCACCTTTTTGAGATGTCACATCTATTTCTTCAATACCTAATGTAACTACGTCAAGACGAGGAACGTCAATCATAACGTTTTGATTCGTATTTGGCCCGATTTGGAAAGCAAGGGCGTTGTTTGTAATGGAGAATTTGGTTTCTTTATTAACAGGTGCTCCAGCTTCTGTTACATTTATTCTCCATGAATCTCCATTTTGAGGTGTGATACCGGTAAAATCAAGATCTAAGCCATCAACAGTATGGACACCAGGTTGTATTGTTATCGGTGTATGACCATCATTCTTATCTAAAAGGAAATTAGTCCCATCAAAAGTTACATCCCATGTACCAGTTGTACCAGTAAATGTTGTTTGATCTGCAATTACGATATTTCCGGAACCAGAGTTTACACTAGAGCCACCAGTGGTAATACCAATTGCTCCTCCAACACCTGTCCCTAAACCTGAGGCATTACCTAAAAACGTGAATTCACCTCCAGCTGGTTGTGTACCATTTACAGTTAGAGGTAAAGCAGAAAGATCATCAGAAGGTATCCCCGATAAATTTAAGTTAATAGTTATTGTTTTAGGAGTAGCACCATGATTTATTACTATTCCTTCTGTGGCAACATCAGCAATTGTCACTTCATAACCATTATAGTCAGTTCCACTACCTCCACCAGTGATTGTCAATCCATAAGCCGATAGAGTTGCAATTGAATTTACTGGTACTGTGGAAGTAGCCTTTGCAGTTGGTGTACTAACTTTGTTATCAAATGAAAATTCAATTCCACCATGCTTAATTACACCTTCATTTGTAATCATGGTTTTTTCTGCAGCTATTTTATTGGCTGGAATTGCCTCATCACCACGGTATACTGAGAATGTTGCTTGTTGTTCAATAGAAACTTTGATAGTCCCAGCTTCATTAATACTTCTAGTATCAATGTTTAAGCCACCAATTGAAAAGAATTCTGTTCCATTTTTTCCATTCGTACCAGTGTTACTTTCAAACACATCGACAGAACGATCTTCAAGAGGTAAACCATTTGGACCAATAACTTGGATGTTTGCACTATATTGAGTCCCACTAGCAGTTTCATTAGCAATAAAGCTTCTAACGTTAACCGTATACTCACCAAAGGCTTGTGGATAAAACGTGCTACTAGGATCTAAATTTATCTTGTTTGCAGTTGCTAAGCCCGCACCTACTTGATTAAGCTTAACTATTTCTTGAGTATTTTCTACCTTAACGTGATATGCACCTGTTCCTAAACGCGGATCAAACACTTTAGGATTACCAACTACGCTAGCTCCATTATCACCAATACCATTAATTGAGGTTAGAACTGCACTAGAACCGTTTAAAAGCTTACGTGTGTTAAATTCTGTTTTTTCAGAGATACTGTCAACTTCTAGCTTAAGTTGCTCGATTTCTTTTTGAATTTGCTCACGGTCATACTTTGTATTTGTATCATTAGCACCTTGTACTGATAGTTCACGCATTCTTTGTAGTATTGAATGAACTTCTTGAAGTGCTCCCTCGGCTGTTTGCATTAATGAAATACCATCCATTGAGTTACGTTCTGCTTGCTTCAAGCCTCGGATTTGCGAGCGCATTTTTTCAGAGATTGCAAGTCCTGCTGCGTCATCTGCAGCACGGTTTATTCGAAGACCTGAAGACAGTTTTTCAAGGTTTTTTGATGTTTTAAATTGGTTTCCAGATAAATTACGGTAAGCGTTTAATGCTTGAATATTATTATTAATTTTCATTTAAAGTTGCTCCTTTATATTTGGATATGATTAATTTTCGTAAATGGCTGTTTGCTCGTAGGCATTAGTTTTTTGTTTAACAGCTTTAGGTTGAACATCTTTATTATTTTTTAAGGCTTGATGCCAAGCTGCTGAAATTTGTTTTATTAGAGTTATTACTTCATCAATGGTATTAGTATCTTTATTATAGTTCGCTTGAACAAGGCGATCTGCCATGTAGTTATATACAGTATCTAGTTGATCTGCGATAATACCAGCTTCATAGTTTAAACCTGCGCCTAAGCGTTCTAATATATCATTTGATTTTTGAAGTTTCTCGTTTGCTAGAATATAGTTTTTTTCTTGAATGGCTTTTTTTGCTTCTTCAAGGTTATCAAGACAAGCTTCATAAAGAAGTGCAGTAATTTCTTGTGGTGACTTCTTGTGTAGTGCTTCTTTTGTAATAAGTGTCACTTATGACCCTCCCACCCTCAATGTTCTGTTCATCTAATCTTTTTATCGGTAAAACTAGTCGCAAGTTTAATAGTTTTTCTCCATTTGTTCAATTAATAATAAAATTTCGGCCATGACGGCATAGAGTTGCGGTGGGATGTTATCTCCTAAATCCATGTCTATCAAGTTTTCAACGAGTATTGGATCTTCTTGCATGTGAATATTATTTTTTTTAGCAAGGGCGATAATTTGATTGGCGACCTGACCTTTCCCATGAGCAACGACTTGTGGACCTTTATCCGAGTTTTCATCATAGCGAATGACTGCTGCAGTTGGGCCATTCACATTTTTTCTTTGCTTATGGTTAAAATGCTTTGAAATCATCATATTTTAAAGTCAAATCCTTTCTCAGTGAATGTAGGTGTCATTCTTTCCGTCTGTTCTTCAGCTTGTGCCTTTTCTACTTTTGGCTTTGGTACGGCATGTAATTTTGTAAAGTTAAGACTAGCAATGTTGTAGCCAACTTCCTTCAATTTCTCTTTACACACTTCTGCCAAAGGCTCAATTCTCTCTTTAAAGAATGGTTGATCATTTTTAATCGTTAAGGAAAGATTACGGTCAGTTGACGTGACTAATATCCCTACTTCACCTAATTTCTTAGTTTCAATTAAAAAGTATAGGTTACAATTCTCCCAATCTACTTGCTGACCATCGTTTCTTGAATTCACAAACACCTGTAAATTTTTCACTTCATCTTGTAAAAGAAACGGAATACTTAAAAACATGCTTTGAAGATTACTGTTATCTGATTTACTTAGTAACTGTTGACCTGTGATGTTGGCAAGGGCTTGACTTGTTTGCTGGGAAACTCGACCTTGTTCTTCTTCCATTTTCATCAGTTGCATCAGTGCTTGTTTCATGTTTTGGTTTGGCTCACTGTCACCTTGTCTTCCTGAAGCTAACATTTGAGCAACTTCACTATCTCTGTTTAAACCTAAACCACGAACCAACTCGAACGCTTGACGAGCAGATGGTTCCTGCATTGCAGATCGCCTTGTCATTTCATCGAATTGCTGTAATAGCTGTTGGGATCCTGTCCGGCTTGTCAGGTTTTGTTCTTCTTTTGTAATAAAATGCTTTACTTTTGTATCTGAAGGTTTAAAATCAAGTTTTTCAATGAGGCTTTTTACTTCTTGAACAATTTTGTTTGCTTCTTGATAATTACCTTTTGTTAAAAGTTTTTTCGCCTCTGCTAGCTGACTGCTCGCTTGCATTAATCTTTTTTCAGTTTTCATATCAGTAAGTAGCATCATTTCACTTTTTAAAATGGCATGATCTAGCTTTTTAATTGTTGTTTCAAGTAATGGCTTTACTTGGCTCGCCGCTTGGCTCTTAAATGCTTCGGTTAGACGCTGTATATTATCTAAATTTCTCGTAATTTCCCTTTGTAACGTTTTAAAATCACTTTGAGCTTTCGCTAACTTTTCAGTGACCGTTTGAACGATAAAATCTTTACTACTTAATTGCTGAGTTTGGAATGTTTCATTCATCATATATTGTTGCATTTCAGGTTGAATTGTTTGGTCTAATTTAGCGACTGGACGTTCAATAGCTGTAAATGCTTGCATTAATTGTTGACGAGCTGCAAGCTCTCGACCTTCTTCTTGTAGCTTTGAAGCATCTGTAATTGCCTTTTGTAACTGTTCTTTTATTGGCAAATCAAATGGAGCTCTTTCAATTTGATTATTTAGAAGGTTCACTGCCTTTTGAAAATCTCCTTCTTTTTGAACAGTTCCTTGCATTTGCTTTAATTGCTCAGATGGCTTTAACTGCTGTTCTTGCTGAGATTGATTTGTAGGAGTTGCCTGTTGATTGTTTAATGTTCTTTCGACAGTTTGTAATGCCTGGACAAGTCTATCTTTCGCAGCAAGTTCTCTACCAGTTTGTTGTAGTATTCTTGCATCTTCTACCGCTCTTTCTAATTGGCTCGCTACTTCTCTGTCTACTCGTGGATTATTCACTACTTCTGAACGCACTTGCTCGATTGAACGTTGAACATTTGGTTCACGTTGTACTTGCTCACGGACATCACGTACTTGTTCACTTACCGGTCTTTCTTGTACTGGACGACTCTCGACTACTCTCGGCTCGACTGCTTGACGAGTTTCTGTTCTTGCAATCTCTCGCTCTGCTGTTTGTAACGCCTGAACCATTCGGTCCCTAGCTGCCACTTCTCGGCCACCTTGTTGTAACGCTCTAGCCTCATCTACGGCTCTTTCTACTTGGCGCGCGACTTCTCGGTCTACTCTTGGGTTGTTCACTACTTCTGAACGGACTTGCTCGATGGAACGTTGAACATTTGGCTCGCGTTGGACTTGCTCACGAACATCGCGCACTTGTTCACTCACTGGTCTTTCCAGCGCTTGACGACTCTCAACTACTCTTGGCTCGACTGCTTGACGAGATTCCGTTCTCGTAATCTCTCGTTCTGCGGTTTGTAATGCTTGAACCATTCGGTCCCTAGCTGCCACTTCTCGGCCACTTTGTTGTAACGTTCTCGCTTCGTCAACTGCTCTTTCTACTTGACGGGCGAATTCCCTGCCTACTCGTGGGTTCTCCACTACTTGACTTCTAATTTGCTCGATTGAACGTTGAACATTTGGTTCACGTTGCACTTGCTCACGAACATTACGAACTTGTTCGCTTACCGGCCTTTCAACCACTGGGCGGCTTTCAACTACTCTTGGCTCAACTGCCTGACGAGACTCGGTTCTCACAAACTCTCGCTCCGCTGTTTGTAACGCTTGAACCAATCGATCTCGGGCAGCCACTTCTCGGCCACTTTGTTGTAACGCTCTTGCCTCGTCTACCGCTCTCTCTACTTGACGGGCGAATTCCCTGCCTACTCGTGGGTTCTCCACTATTTGAGTTCGGACTTGCTCGATTGAACGTTGAACATTTGGTTCCCTTTGTACTTCCTCACGAACATTACGAATTTGTTCGCTTACCGGTCTTTCAACCACTGGTCGACTTTCGACTACTCTTGGCTCGACTGGTTGACGAACTTGGTCACTTACTGGTCTTTCCACGGCTTGACGACTCTCGACTACTCTTGGCTCAACTGCTTGACGAGATTCGGTTCTTGCAACCTCTCGTTCTGCGGTTTGTAATGCTTGAACCATTCGTTCCCTGGCTGCAACTTCTCGGCCACCTTGGTGTAACGCTCTTGCTTCGTCTACTGCTCTTTCTACTTGACGCGCTACTTCTCTTTCCACTCGTGGGTTGTTCACTACTTCTGAACGCACTTGCTCTATGGA
Source organism: Anaerobacillus isosaccharinicus (assembly GCF_001866075.3). Taxonomy (GTDB): domain Bacteria; phylum Bacillota; class Bacilli; order Bacillales; family Anaerobacillaceae; genus Anaerobacillus; species Anaerobacillus isosaccharinicus. The sequence goes on from NZ_CP063356.1 coordinate 5,123,037, forward strand.
TCGCTGCACATTTGATTCCCTTTGTACTTGCTCACGAACTTCACGAACTTGTTCACTTACCGGTCTCTCTACCACTGAACGGCTTTCCGTTTGCTCTTTGCCCACACGAAAATTAGGATCAATTTCTTTTGCAATGCTTGTTAAAACCTCATTTAGTGGGCGACCACTTAATGCCTCATGAACGGAACGTAAATGATTTGTTGTTACTTCTAACCGTTTATTTGCTACTGCTTGTACTGTGTTTAGTCTTTGTTCAACTGTCCCTTTTTCTTTATCTATAAAGTTCCGTAAATCTTGAACTGATTCCCGGTTTAAGGGTACGCCTTTATCTAAAACGATTTGAGCTGCTTGCCTTAGTTCTTGAGATGGATTTGAAACTCCAAGACTACGTAATGCTTGATTAATGTTTGCCGCCTCAGTTTGTGGCGTAGATGCTGTTGCAGTTCTTGACGCTTCTGATATCGCTCTAACCTGAACTTGTTGTTCAATTTGTCCATTAATTTGAACAGTTACTCGATCTTGTAAAGGGGCTCCCCCTTCGAACTTCACTTGAATTTCGCGTCCTCGTATTTGTATTACCGCTTCATTATTTGTCGTTCTTTCTTTAACTGTTGCTCTATATATTTCACCTTGTTTCAACTCAAGGGGTTTCTCATGGGCTATCATTTGGCTTGTTACTGCCTGGTTGTTTACTTGCATTCTTATCACTCTCCCACGTTCTTGCTTCTAACACTTTTATCGGTTTAGACCAGCCTTTTGTTTAGAACAAAAAAACGGAAGAACTTCTCAGCTCCTCCGCTTCTTACATCTATTCTTCTTGTTCACGATTTTCATAGAAAAAATCTTTTTCTAAACTAGTACCCCGCTTCTTTTTATCCGTCAGTCTATCTTCTTTATTAGCCGCTAGCTGTGATCCTTTTAGTAGCGCTTCTTCACCGAAGCGATCTCTTAGTTGATCAACAATCTTTGTTAGTTCATATTTTTTTTCATCCTTTTTGTAGTTAAACAAATCAAGCTGTTTAAAGGCATTTTTCTTTTCAAGTAATTGTTGTGCTGTCACTCCTAAAAGACGAACAGGATCACCGTTCCAATGTTTTGTAAAAAGAATCAAAGCTACCTTGTATATTTCTGCCTGACTACTAATAGGATTTAGTACCGTCTGACTTCTAGTTACAGTTTTTCGATCAAAATAACGAATTGTAATTTGAATTGTTTCTGCACAAACTTCTTTTTTAGCCATTCTTCTGGCTACAGAATCCGCTAAATTAGTCAGGATTACCTTTATTTTATCTAAGTTAATTGTATCAGCTGGTAGTGTTGTCGAATTACCAATACTTTTAAAGTCATAAACAGCATCAGGATCAACCGGACGATGATCAATTCCATTAGCCCTAGCGTAAATTTTTTCACCGTTTATGCCTAAACTAGCTTTTAACCTAGTCACATCACTCCTAGCTAAGTCACCAATTGTGATAATCCCAATTTTATTTAACTTCTCAGCTGTCTTCTGTCCGACACCATGCATTTCTCCAACCTTTAATGGCCATAACACCGTTTCTACTTCCCTTTTTCTCAGCACAGTAATTCCTAAAGGCTTTTTCATGTCACTGGCCATTTTCGCTAAAAATTTATTTGGTGCAATGCCAATGCTACAAGGCAAATTCAACTCTTTTAATAAACGAGTTTGAATCGTTTGAGCGATGAATAACGGTGTCCCTAGTTGGTAACAAGCTGAAATATCCATATACCCCTCATCAATTGAAACCGGTTCGACTAATGGAGTATACTCTCTTAATAATTGAAAAATCTGTAGAGATGCTTTTCGATATCGGTCAAAGTTTGGTGTCATTACAATTAACTCTGGGCAATGTTTCTTCGCTTCCCAGATAGGCATTGTTGTCTTTACACCCTTAGCCCTTGCTTCATAGCTACTTGTCACGATAATACCGCGACGTTCTTTAGCATTACCAGCAATCGCAACAGGCTTTCCCTTTAAAGAAGGATCAAAGGCAATTTCAACAGATGCATAAAAACTATTCATATCAACATGAAAAATAACCCGTCCATCTTTTGGATAAAATTGCTTCATAATATAAACACCTTTTTGGTTTAGAGTTTTGGACTCAACAATATTTCAAATCCCCTTTAAAATACTTACTTTCAGTTTATACATAAAAAAGATCCTACACAACAGATGTGTAGGACTAGATCTAAATTCAAATCCACAAAAATTTATCAAAAAACAACGAAGTATTACCCAACCACTTTTAACTCTGCACTCAAACTTACACTGTCAACTGTGGTTGCAGTTGTTCACTACGCTTTTTAATTATTGCTCGGGCAATATGAACTCCGTTAGCACCTGCTTGAGCTAAGCCCCGAGTCACTCCTCCACCATCGCCACCAGCATAAAGGCCAGATATTTGCGTTTCAAAATCACTTGTTAAAACAGGTCTTGCTGAGTAAAACTTCGCTTCTACTCCGTAAAATAATGTGTGCTCAGAAGCTAGTCCTGGTGTCACTTGATCAAGAGCTTCCATCATCTCGATTAAACTTTTCATCGTATTATAAGGAAGCACAAGTCCTAAATCACCTGGAACGGCTTCTTTTAATGTTGGCTCTAAAAAGCCTTCTTTAATCCGTTTTTCTGTTGAACGTCTACCTTTTAAGATATCACCGTATTTCTGCACAATGACGGAACCATCAGATAAATCATTTGCTCTTTTTGACACTTCTTTCGCAAAAGAAATTGGTTCGTCAAACGGCTCTGTAAAAGTATGAGAAACGAGTAGCGCAAAATTTGTATTTTCACTACCTAGCTTTGGATCTTTATAGGCGTGACCGTTCGCTGTCATAATACCACTATGATTTTCTACAACAACATGACCTGATGGATTTGAGCAAAACGTTCTAACGGTCGTACCTACAGAAGTATTAAAAACAAATTTCGCTTCGTATAAGTGACGATTAATTTCTTCCATAATGACGTCAGAAGTCTCAACGCGAACACCAATATCAACTTGGTTGTTAATCATACGGTAGTCACGCTTTTTCAATAAGTTTCCTAACCACTCCGACCCATCTCGACCCGGAACGATAACAACTTGATCAGCACTAATTTCCTCGCCATTTTTCAGAACGATCCCTGTTATTTTAAAGCCATCGTTCGTCTTTTCTGTCATAATATCCTCTACTTCGGTACGGAAGCGCATTTCAACTTTATCTTTTAAAAACTCATAAATGCTTGTTAATATTTCTAAATTTTTCTCAGTTCCTAAATGTCTAACGATCGCACGAAGAAGCTTTAACCCAGCCCCCATTGCTTTTCTTTCGATTTCACGAACAGCTAGAGTTGTAGGATCAGTACTTTCCTCTGGTGCTCCATGCTTTAAGTTAACAGCATCAACATATTTTATTAATTCCAGCACTTGTGACGGCGGTAAATATTCTTGCATCCAGCCACCAAAGGCAGTCGTAATATTAAATTTCCCATCTGAATATGCACCTGCTCCACCAAATCCTGCTGTAATTGAACAGGCAGGCAAACAACCAGCAAAGTCTTTTCTCCCTTTTGGTGGCGGGCATTTTTCAATTTTCTTTTCATTTATAGGACATCGACGATTATAAATGGAGTGTCCTTTATCAATAAACAGAACATTTAAATCCGGCTTCTGCTCTAGTAATTCATAGACAGTAAATATTCCTGCCGGACCTGCCCCAACAACTACTACATCATATTTCTTCATTCGTATGTCCCCCTTGTGCTGTGAACCTATTAATCTTTTATTTGGATACTTTTTTCAACCTTTACTATCTTACAAAACGAATCAAAAAAAAGCAAGAGAAAAAAACGAACATTATTAACAACCATTCGGTTATAGTTCGTTTTTACTCTTACTTTTTAATTTTAAAACAATAAGTATTGTAAAAATACTCATTAGCTACGAACACTAAATAAAATTCTCCTCAAAGACTTTTGCTGTTTCTTCCACCCATTGAACGTATTTTTCCCCATGATATTTACTATTAAATTTGATTATGAAACTCATAAGCTTCTTAAAACCTTCTTCATCTTCTTGGCGTAGTTCGTTAATAAAATTGAGGGATTCAAATTCCGCATGAGCTGTTGACATCTGCCGTTTTTTTCCTTCTTCTGTTAGGACAACATATGAAACGCGTAAATCATGATCATCTTTTTCAACAGTAACTAAACCTTTTCCCTTTAACCTATTTACTACTTGCATAACTGTTGAACGATCCCAGAGCCCATGATTTGCGATTGTTGTGATTGAAGCCCTGCCGTCAAAATAAATTATCCATAATGTATGTAATTCTGCTTGCGTCAACCCGACTGATTGGGCCGTTTTTTGCCAATCAATATCAATTACCTTACTAGCACCTCGAAAATGATTTAACATTGCATGTAGGTTCATTATAGTTTCCATAAATGTCCTCTTTCTACCATACTTATAATATTCCACTTATTCAATATTTTACCATAAACAACTAAAAAAGTAATAGGGAAAATTTAGTATTACTAACTAGGACATTAGTAATGGATAAAAATAGGCTAACATAGTTCGATGGTAAGTTCCCTCAATTATATTTTAGGGTTATTTCCCTAAATGTTATTGAAGTAACAGACCCCTCTATGCCAGCCTATTTTAACTTATTTAATTTTTGAAACTTCTTTAATAATCGCTACGACTAATTCTGCTGTTTTTTCCAATTCTTCAATTGGCATTTTTTCATTGGTTGTGTGAATATCTTCATAGCCAACAGCCAAATTAACAGTTGGGATCCCAAAACCAGCGATTACGTTGGCGTCACTTCCCCCACCACTTGTTTTAAGTTCTGCTTCACGATTAATTGATGCAACGGCTCTTTTGGCAACCTCCACTACATGGTCCCCATCACCATATTTAAAACCAGGGTACATGACATCAATTTCAACTTCAGCTTTTCCACCCATTTCACTAGCAACCGTCTCAAAAGCTTTCTTCATTTTCTCTACTTGTGCTTCCATTTTTTCTGGAACAAGAGAACGAGCTTCAGCTAAAATGCTAACGTGATCGCAAACGATATTCGTTTGACTTCCACCTTCAAAGCGACCAATGTTTGCTGTCGTTTCAAAATCAATACGACCTAATGGCATTTTTGCGATTGCTTTAGCTGCAATCGTAATCGCAGAGACTCCTTTTTCGGGAGCAACACCAGCATGTGCAGTTTTACCTAAAATTGTCGCTTGCACCTTTGCTTGAGTTGGTGCAGCAATAATGATATTCCCTACTTTTCCATCACTATCTAACGCATAGCCAAATTTAGCATGAATTAAGGCCGGATCTAACTCTTTTGCTCCTTTTAACCCTGATTCCTCACCAACAGTAATAATAAATTGAATTAAACCATGGCTAATATTCTCCTCTTTTAAAACTTTCACGGCTTCAAGCATGGCTGCTAAACCGGCTTTATCATCAGCACCTAAAATGGTTGTTCCGTCTGTTTTAACATAACCATCTTCCACCATTGGTTTTACACCGTTACCAGGAACAACGGTATCCATATGTGACGTGAAATAAATTGGATCAATGCCTGAATTAGTCTCATTTAATGTACAAATTAAGTTACCCGCACCATGACCTGATTTTTCTGTTGTGTCATCTTCAATCACTTCGACACCAAGTGCTGTAAATTTTTCTTTTAGTACATCAGCAATTTGACGTTCATATTTTGTTTCTGAATCAATTTTAACCAGTTCTAAAAACTCATTTAGTAAACGCTCTTTATTAACCATATGTAAATACCTCCAGCAATCCCTATTTAATTTCTATTTTTTATTTTATCATTGAAGACAATATACGTAAAATAATGACTCTTTAGAGTTAGTCAGGGAATGTCGTGACAAATAATAGTATGACAGTGATGCTCTCATTTTTATAAGGTCTCACTTACTTTTTCTCACAAAATTCATATAAAACACCACGAGAAGCCTTCGGATGTAAAAATGCTACTTGAGCATTTGCTGCCCCTGACACTGGTGTTTCATGGATAAGTCTTACACCATTATTTTTTAACTCATTTAGGCGTTCTTCGATATTATCTACTCCTAAAGCGACGTGATGAATACCCTCTCCTCTTTTTTCAATGAACTGAGCAATTGGACTGTCATCACATAATGGTTCTAAGAGCTCTAACTTCGATTCACCAACTTTTAAAAAGGCTACACGGACTTTTTGAGTATGGACCTCCTCAATTCCTAATAACTTCAGCTTTAATTCTTGTTCATAAAATGGTAACGTCTCTTCAATAGACTTAACTGCAATACCAATATGGTCGACTTTTTTCGGTTCCTCTACTTTTTCAGCGTTCACCCTTTCTAACAATTGCTCTAACGTTTGATCCTTCCATTCTGGATTCGTTGTTATTAACTCTTTTGTTGCCTCGAGCCAGCGAGCCAATAGAACACCATTGCCCATTTCCTCATCCCCCATATTTCAAGATTTTTACCATTTCTCTAAAAAGGAAAGGAAATCCTCCTTTACAATCTATCAAAAAAAAATATATTAATTTAATAGCATTTTTACGATAAGACTTGTTTTATTTATCATTTCACAGTAAAATAGTATAGAAATATTATTTGGGAGGTTATAACTATGCCCCGAAAATACCGTAAAATCATCGTCTATATTATGATAGCTACAATGCTTATGGGAACTATCTTTACAGGCGCTGCAATGTTTTTCTAAAAGACAGTAAATTGGCTTACGCTATGCGGAAGCCTTAGATTTCCTTATTAAACGACAAATACTAAAAGAGATACTTTAAAGAGTATCTCTTTTTTGTATTTAAGCTCTAATAAAGTTTTGTTTAACTATTAAGAAGCCTATGCCTTAAGACTGTCATTCACTAAGTTATTCTATTGCTCCTTTTTCTTTGCCGAGAGTAACAAAATCTTTATCAGTAGTTGTAATAAACACCTTGGCTCCGTAAGGAATCTTTAAAAATAAATCTTCGACCTCTTCATTAAACATTCGCACGCAACCACCAGTAATATGTTGGCCAATGGAAGCAGGATTATTATTACCATGAATCCCATAAATTCGCCCATCGGTACCATCTGCATCAAAGCCTATCCATCTCGTTCCTAGTGGATTTTCCTTAACCCCACCCTCAATATTCTTTTTTCTATAATAGGGGTTTTTGGCTTTGACCACGATTGAAAATTCTCCTTCAGGAGTTAAATCTTCCGTTCTCCCAGTAGCAACCTTATAGACTTTATCTACTTTCCCTCCAACGATATAAGCCATTTCATTTGTCGCCTTATTAACAACTACATAAGGATCCCCAACTAAAGGATTGTCACCAAGTGGCCAAACAGGAGAAACAATTAATAAAAACATAAGTAAAAGCTTGGAAGTCATTTTTATCCCTCCGGAGTTTTCACTTATTTTACATCAATAAGGGTCATCCTATGCTTTATCAGTTCGAAATTGTTTTTTTATGATCAAATATTGTTCAATTTCTTTTACAAACGCAAACAAGGCTGAGCGAATTTCAAATTCTTGACGATTTTTAGGTAGCTCCATTTCTTTTAACTCATCTTGAAGTTCATTTAATTTATGCAAAAAGTCAATTGGGCTTTTCTCCGGAACGACACCTTTACTAAGTTCTTCTAAAAATTCAGCAATTTTCTTTCCCTGGATCACTGTTTGGTCTAAAGATGAAATAAGGGGCATGACTCGTTCAATAATTTCAAATTGTTTTTCCCTCATTTTAAAATAATGATAGTATCGATCTTCATAGCGAAGTAAGTGATTTTCTATATTTTGTAAGGCCACACCTTTTCCTTCTGACAATAATTGAGCCGTCTCTGTAATTTCTCGACCATCCCAATTACTTTCACCTTCTTTTAGAAAGATAGCGAATTGAAGAAATATTTCTTTAAAGTTTTTCTCAATCTTCGTTTGAATTATAGAAAGATCTTTTTCTACGCTTGGCATATAAGCATTCATTAATAATGCCATACCAACTCCAATTACAATAAGTCCTAATTCATTTATGATAATAGGCACTGAGACTTCACTAAGTATATATAAATGCAAGATAATGACAGAACTTGTTGCAATACCCTCCTGTGCTTTCAAAAATACAACAGTAGGAATGAACGCGATAAGTAATATTGCTACAGATAGTGGGTTATAGCCCAACACTTCAAAAAAGATCGCACCGTAAAAAATCCCAATACAACAAGCCAAAAAGCGTTGCCAAGATATTAGTAAAGATTGGCGCCTTGTTTTCTGAACACATAATATTGTAATAATCCCCGCTGAGGCATAGAACTCTAATCCAAGTAATTGGGCAATTGCAATGGCTAATGATGCGCCTACAGCTGTTTTTAACGTGCGATAACCGATTTTAAACATAAAGTTTCCTTTCTGGTTTGGATTGTTGACTATATTTTACATTAAATATTATCTACTTTAAACAAATAAAATAGGGATGACCATGTCATCCCTAGCTTGTTAAAGTATTTTATCTAAAAATACTTTTGCTCGATCAGTTTTCGGATTAGTGAAAAATTGTGCTGGAGGTGTATCTTCTAAAAGCTTTCCCTCTTCTAAAAAGAAAACTCGGTCAGCCACTTCTCTAGCAAAGCCCATTTCGTGGGTAACGATTGCCATTGTCATTCCACTTTGTGCTAACGACCTCATTACTTCTAATACTTCCTTAACCATTTCTGGATCAAGGGCAGACGTTGGTTCATCAAAAAGCATAATTTCTGGCTCCATCGCTAAAGCTCTTGCAATGGCAACACGTTGCTTTTGACCACCAGATAAACGACCAGGAAATTCATTCGCTTTTTCTTCTAGTCCTACTCTCCGTAATAGTTGCATCGCTTTATCATTTGCTTCTTTTTCGGTTAACCCTTTAACTTTCATTGGTGCATAAGTAATGTTACTTAACGTATTCATATGAGGAAATAAATGAAAATGTTGAAAAACCATACCAATTTTTTGACGTACTTTCATAATATTAGTTTTTGTATCAGTGATTTCTTTATCGTCAATCCAAATATGACCTGATGTAGGCGTTTCTAGTAAGTTTAAACAACGTAAAAATGTTGATTTACCTGAACCTGAAGGTCCAATAATCGCGACAACATCACCTTTAGTAATATCAGTACTAATATCTTTTAGCACTTCTAAATTTCCAAATGATTTATGCAGATTTCTAACCTTAATCACTACGTCTCAACCTCCTCTCAAGTATCCTACCTAAGAGTGTCAGTCCCATGACTAAAATATAATACATTAACGCTGCGAACATTAACGGCTCAAATGCAATGTATTTTTCAGCTGTGACTATTTGCGCTCGGCGCATGACATCTAAAACTCCAATTGTAGCTACAATTGCCGATTCCTTTGTTAAAGTAATAAATTCATTCATAAGTGCGGGTAAGATGTTTTTGATCGCTTGGGGTAATATGATATTCAATAAAATTTGACGATAAGGGACACCTAACGCTTCGGCAGCTTCCTGCTGTCCCTTATCTACTGCTTGAATACCAGCACGAATAATCTCAGAAACATATGCAGCAGAGTTTAAACCAAACGTTAACACACTAGCCGCATAGGCTGTAATCATAATTCCCGTTAATTGGGGTGTAGCATAGTAGAATAAAAACAACTGTAATATTAACGGTGTTCCTCTGAAGAGCGATGTATACGCATCTGCAAATAAACGTAACACAGTAAATTTACTAATTTTAAAAATCGATAAAATTGTACCTAGGATAAATCCGATAATTAATGACACACTTACGATTTGTAACGTGACCCATATCCCTTTTATCATAAAAGGGATAGAAGGCACGATTTGGGAAAAGTCCAAATTCATGCCTATCTCATTCCTCTCTATTTAGATGTTTTATTCGTTACGGAACCACTTCTCAATTAGCTTTTCCATTTCTCCGTTTTCTATCATTTCTCTAAGCACTTCATTAAATTGATCAGCTAGTTCACTACCTTTAGGGAATGCGATCGCTGATCCTGCTTCACCCTCTTCTTCGACGATGAACGCAGCTAAATCTGTATTCGCTTTTAAATGTCCCTCAGCGACTTTATCCTCAATGATTGCAGCATGAATTCGGCCAGCTTTTAACTCTTGTACTAGGTCGGTAATTTTATTACGTTCTTCGATTTGTACACCTTCAAATTCTTCAGCAATTGAATTTGCTAAATCTACTTGAATTGACCCTAATTGAACTCCAAGCTTTTTACCAGCGAGATCTTCTAAACTAGAAATACCACTATCAGCTTTAGAAACGATCATTTGCTCGGCAACATAGTAGATATCTGAGAAATCAACATTCTCTAAACGTTCTGGTGTAGGTGTCATTCCCGCTAATACAAAATCTACACGCTCACTTAATAATGCTGGGATTAATCCACCAAAATCCATATCACTTATTTCTAATTCAAATCCTAGTTTATCCGCAATATAATTGGCAATATCAATGTCAAAACCAATGATTTCTCCGCTACCAGCAGTATCAATAAACTCGTATGGTGGGTAGTCAGCAGATGTTCCCATTAATAGTTTTACCTTTTCTGGTGGTGCTTCTGCGCCAGATCCTTGTTTTTCCTTTTGTGTATCACCTGTTCCACAAGCCGTTAAAAGTCCCACTGAAAGTACACAAGATAATGCAAATGATAATATCTTATTTCTCTTTTTCATAATTTAATACCCCCGATTTTTCTAGTTAAAATTATTAATTATTATTCATAATTATGTATATTAACACATTCATTTAAAAAGTCAATATAGTTTTTTATATTATTTTCATTTCTAATCTATAACTTTTTCTAATCAGATTAAACATATTTTACAACATAAAAAGAGGATTTAAACTAATATTAGTTTAAACCCTCTACAACAACTTAATAATGATTATGCAATACTTTCTTTACTTTCTAAATTACCATCACTATCTTTTTGGATAAATTTTTGGTAAAGAATTGCTGTGACTACTATTCCTACAGCAATAGTATCCATAATTAATCCTGCATTGATGAGACACAGTGATCCAGCAACAAGCAATACTCTTACAATAATTCCAGTTGATTTTTTAGCAAACCAACCTTGAACACAAGCAGCTAGCAAATAAATCCCCGCCGATGCTGTTACAAATGACCACGCAATATTTAGCCCGCTACCTTCCATCATTAACTGTGGTGAGTAGTAGAACATAAACGGTACGATAAAGGCCGCAATTCCCAACTTAAAGGCTGTAATACCTGTTTTAAAAGGATCAGTTCCCGCCACACCAGCTGCTGCATAAGCCGCTAATGCTACCGGAGGAGTAATCGCTGACATTACCGCAAAGTAAAAGACAAACATATGGGCTGTCAATAACGGAATGCCAATAGAAATTAGACCTGGTGCAACAACTGAAGCTGCTACTGCATAAGCAGCGGTTGTAGGCATTCCCATTCCAAGAATGATAGAAATTAACATTGCAAAAATTAATGCGAGTAAAATATTCGTATCTGCAACACCAAGTAACATCGAGCTAAATCGCTGACCTACACCTGTTAAGGCGATAACCCCAACAATAACCCCTGCTGTGGCACAGACCGCTAGTAGTTGGATCGTATTTTTCATCCCTAAGACTAAGGCTTCAATTACTTGTTTTGGCCCCATCTTATTATCTGGCGTCAACCAACTAATGAACAAACACGCTAGAATTGAAACAGTTCCGGAACGAATAACGCTATATCCACTTAATAAACTTCCGATTAATAAAATGATTGGAATGAATAAGTATGCTTGTTTAAGTATTCCTTTTAGAGATGGTAACTCTTTTCTTGGTATCCCCTTCATGCCATTTTTTATTGCTTGAAAATCTACCATGAAATAAACGGATAAAAAGTAGAGTAACGCTGGAATTGTAGCTGCAATAATAATTTCGGAATATCTAATACCTGTTAATTCGGCCATAATAAAGGCCCCTGCCCCCATGATCGGGATCATAATTTGCCCACCGGCCGATGCGGTCGCTTCTGTCGCAGCTGCAAATCTTCCCGTATAACCAACTCTTCTCATTAACGGGATTGTTAGTGATCCTGTAGCAACCGCATTACCGGCTGATGTACCATTCATCATCCCCATTAATCCACTTGAGATAACAGAAACTTTCGCAGGGCCACCACGCATTCCTCCAGCTAAGGAGAAGGAGAAGTCAATAAAGTAACGCCCTACCCCTGACATTTGTAAAAAGGCTCCAAAGATGATGAACAGTAAAATATATTTTGAGGAAACATCAAGCGTAACCCCAAAAACTCCATCAAGACCAAAGATGTACGTAACAAAGCGCTCCCAAGTATACCCTCTGTGATTTAAAATACCTGGCAAATAAGGACCTAGAAAAGCATATGCAACAAAAATACTTGCTAATATTGGTAATGTCCAACCACTTGTTCTTCGAGTGATTTCAAATACGATTAATAAACCTAATAATGCTACATATGCATCGAGCTTCGTCGGCATAACTCCAAAACGGAAAAGTAATGTCGATAAATTCATATAAATATAACTTGTAACAGCGATAATTGATAAGATTAAGGCCCAATCGATAATTGAAATTTTATTTGAACCGCTTTTTCTACCTTTAAATAACATCAACGCAAGAACAGCACCAAATGCTAAATGAACACTACGAAATATCCATGGATCAATCGGATAAAAATTTAATACAAAAAGATGAAAAAGTGCACCTACTACTGCAATAACAGTAAAAATAATTTTAAAAACACCTGATAATTCACGGGAGTTACTACCGACATCTTCCATTTTTTCAATTTCTTTCGCTTGATCATCAGATAAGATTGATTTCTTTTCTTCTGTTGTCACAATAAACCCCTCCTTTAGCCAATTCTCCTTATCCATTATTCTTTAAAAGAATTGTTGCTTATTTTCTATTACTTTTTCAAACTATTTTCCCCTTTAAAATGACAGTCATTTAATAATTTTAGCTTTTAGTAATTTCTTATAAACTAAAATATTTAATTACAGACCAAAGCAACAATTTTTTTAAAAAACGACAAACACTTGCATTGGCTTTCTACATTAAGTTATAAAAACTTGGCTTCACGCCAATTAAATTGACGGAAGCCTTGTTTCCTTTTTTCACTAGCTTTCTTATAAAGGAATTACTAGTATTATTTTACAGAATCCGGAATTGTAAGTCCGATTTCTTCATAATAGCGGATAGCCCCAGGATGTAGAGGAACCACTGTATTATTTAAAATTGCTTCTGGCATTGCTTCTAAAGCAGCTCTCGCTGTAGATACCATAAAGTCATTATTATCGTGATATGCCTTTACAAGATCATAGACGAATTGCTCATCAGCATCTTTATGAACGATACCAAAGTTAAACATTGCGATTGTTTCAATATCTTCTTGGATTTGCTCATATGTTCCACCAGGAATTGTAAACTTTTCAAAGTATGGAAGTCTCTCAATTACTTGATCACGTTGTGTCCCTGAAATACCAAATAAGTTAACGTCTCTTTGTGCTAAAACTTCTTGTACTGCTGGAATTGGAACTCCAGCTGCAAACCCAATAACATCTAATTGACCGTCCATTTGCTGACTGACCATGTCACTTGCTCCAGCTTGAACTGCCCTTGCATCAAGACCCAATAAGTCATGAATAATCGGTAAGTACGTACCAGACGTACCACCGGCTGGGCCTACCCCTACGTTACGCTTTCCTTTTATATCGTCGATTGATTTCACGTCAAGATCAACAGACCACCAGTGGAAAGGTGTAGTATACATTGGGAACGCGATACGAACGTCATCAAGCTTTTGTCCACCTGTCCAGTCGCCTTCACCCATGAAACCCTCATAAGCAGGGCCTAATGTTACTAGCCCAATATCATAATCTTTATTTTGAACTAGCTGCATGTTATGAACTGGTCCACCACTTACCTCAACATTAGAAGTTATTCCAAGTTCTTTGTTAAGTAATTCTCCTAGTCCTGAACCATAGATGTAATATAAACCACCTTGGGAAGCGGTTCCAATTACAACTGTTGAAGGATAGTTAGCCGATTTTTCTGCTGGTTTATCTTCCTTACCTTCATCTTTCTTTTCTTCTGCATTGTTATCAGGCGCTGGTTGACTTCCACCACTGCTTGTTGTCTCGCCACTGCCACATGCTGCAGCGAATAATAAAGACATTCCTGCGACTGCAGTGAAAAGAGCGCGTTTAAACTTTTTCATTTGTTTTCCCCCTTGTACATCTTTTATTTTCTAACTATTCAAAATTATATAACGAGTTTAAATTTTTGTGTGAATTTGTACTTAATGATCTTTTTGTTCATTTTGTTCATGGAATATATATAAAAAACGTTTTACTATATGAGTGAATTTCATAATTACTAAACGAGCCATATCAAACTAAATGGTGATAATATGAAATTCATTCATTCCAAAAAATAAAGACTGATCAAATGGAAGTTAGCCACGTTACTATGCAACAAATTTGCATAGTCGTGACAATCCATAAAATCAGTCTAATAAGAATTATAACTCTTTCTCAATTTGTAATTTTCTTAACTCTTCCATAAGCTCTCTTCCGATTATAAATTCATATTCATCATAGAGTGGTTTCAATGCTTTGCGCCATTCTACTTTTTCCTCTTCAGATTGCTCATAGATTTCAGTAAGGCTACTACTTGCAATTCTATGTAACATATCATTATTTAATTCCTTTGCGTGCGCACGAAGCCAAATAGAAACCTCGTTCATCGCTTCTTGGATACTCATTTGATATATTTCAGGGAGAGTACTCCAAAATTCAGGATCAACTAATATGACATATCCTAAATAATTGTGATTAGATATCGTCATATACTTTTGCTGTTGATAAAATCCTTTAGAATAGATATTTGATAATGTATTTTCTTGACCATCAACAATGCCGTCTCTTAAAACATTATAGACTTCATTAAAAGGGAACGTCACCGCTTTTGCTCCTACTGTCCGATAAGTTTTAAAAAGAGCATCACTAGGCATAACTCTAAAAGAAAGACCTTTAATATCCTCTGGATAAACAATGGGTCTAACATTATTCGTTATTTGCTTAAAACCATTATCCCAAAATGCAATACCTTTATATCCTTTTTGTTCGATACTTTCTAGTAATAGATCTCCCACTCGCCCTTCAAACGCTTGCTCTACCATTATCTCATTGTCAAATAAGTATGGTAGATCAAGTGCAGTCCACTTCCGGTCATGAAGCGTTACTTCAGAAAAAGCAGGTGCGATAATATGGATATCACCTTTTTTAAGCGCCTCAAATTCTTCTTGAGCACTATATAAAACACCATTGGGAAATAATTGTACTTCTACCCATCCATTTGTTTTTTCTTTTATTAACTCAGCAAAATATGCAGCAGCTAAACCTTTAGGCGTATTCTTCGCAACAACATGACTAAACTTTAACGTATATTTTTCATGTAAACCAACTAATTCCTCGTCAACAGCCACTGAACTAGAGGAATTAGGAAAACCAAAGCCAATATAAAAAGCAGTAATAATTCCTACACATAGAAAAGTAATAATTGTTATTACACCCTTCATGAAGAAACCTCGTTTTCCTTTTTAATTAATCGATATAACTGAATTGGTCTTCCAATTGTTCCGTATGTTAATTCCATCTCTACTTTTTTTTCTGTCTCTAAGTAATTCAAATATCTTCTTACCGTCACCCTAGCTAATCCAACCTCTGAACCAATCTCCTCAGCTGATTTAGAACAATCAATCTTTTCAAGATAATCTAAAATTTGTTTTAACGTCATTAGTTGTAGCCCTTTCGGTAGTTCACTCTGTTTACTATTATCTTTCTGTTGCATAACTACATCTAATTTATCTTGGGAAAAGTTAGCATTTAAATTTAGTTGGTCATACATATCTTTATATTGCTCTAACGCTTGTTTTAATCGCTCATAGGTAAAGGGTTTTACGATATAGTCGACAACTCCATGCCTGAGCAGCTTTTTCACAGTTTCCGTATCATTAGCCGCTGTAACAGCAATAATATCCACGTCTAATTGTTCTTGTCTTAACTTGGAAATTGTTTTTAAACCATCTTCTTTTGGCATAAAAATATCTAGCAAAACTAAATCTGGATTTAATTCTTTTACTTTTTGCCGTCCTACAGTCCCATTTGTTGCTACCCCTATGACTTTAAAGCCTTTTACTTTTTCAATAAACATCCGATTTACTTCTTGTACCATCAGATCGTCTTCAATTAGTAAAACTCGAATTAGTTTCTCTTCTTTACCTTGCTGCTTCATAATCTAACCCCCACTTTCCTTTTCATTGGAATTTGCAGCGTAAAGACCGTTCCTTTGCCTACCTCACTATTGATATCAATATTTCCTTCGATTCGATCAATAATGGAACGCACTAGAAAAAGCCCTATTCCTCGACCGTCTTTTTGTTTTGTAGAAAAGCCTCTTCGAAACATTTTTTCCTTTATGTTCTCTGAAATGCCTTCACCAGTATCACCGACTTGGATTGTTAGAAAATCTTCTGCCTCTTTAATCGAAAAGGTAATTTGCTTTAATTCTTTATTTGTATCTACAAGTGCATCAATACTATTGTCTATTAAATTACCACAAATAATAACAAGGTCATGTATGGTAGTTCCTTCAGGGTAATTTATAAAATTACTATTCTGATTGAAGGTAAGCTTTATTCCTAGCTCTTTACAGCGACTATATTTTCCTAACAACAATCCTGCTAGACTATCATCATGAATTTGATGTGTAATTAATGAGGTAAGTTCTGCTTGTTCCTCTGAAAGATCAAAGATATAATCTAGTGCTTTCTTCCCTTGATCAAGCTGAATTAATCCTGCAATTGTATGTAGCTTATTTGAATATTCATGGGCCTGAACTCGTAATGCATCAACAAAGGCTTGTACTCCTGTTAACTCTTGGGCTAGTCTAGTAACCTCAGTTTTATCTTGGAAAATTGCTACAGCACCAATCGTTTTCCCTTGAACAGTAATTGGAATACGATTACTTAAAATAGCTCGATTATTAATGAAAAATTCCCGTTGCAACAGCGGTTTA
The DNA here is from genome assembly GCF_001866075.3 of Anaerobacillus isosaccharinicus. Classification (GTDB taxonomy): domain Bacteria; phylum Bacillota; class Bacilli; order Bacillales; family Anaerobacillaceae; genus Anaerobacillus; species Anaerobacillus isosaccharinicus. The sequence continues at coordinate 5,140,189 of NZ_CP063356.1, forward strand.
CCTATCTTCAATACTTCTGGTAAACGAGTATCTGGTACAACATCGTGAATTTTTGCGCCAACTACATCACCATGGGCATTTACGATTTCTTTTGCGGCCTGGTTAATAACCGTTATCTTTTCATTTTGATCGATGGCAATAACACCATCGCGAATAGCGTTAAACGTGGCAGTTCTTTCAACTAAGACACGAGCAAGCTGATCGGGTTCAATATGAAATGTTTGTCTCTTTATGTGATTAGCTAGTAGCCACGCTCCCCACATTCCAAATATGGTCGCAAAGATAAAAACGTAGAGAAGCGAATTTCCAATTTCATTAATTAGCTCGCGATGACTAGGTAAAACATTACCTACGACTACTACACCGACTTGTTCACTTTTCTCATTAAAAATAGGAACGAATGACCGGATCGTATAACCATGATCCCCAGAAGCTAATGATGTATAGATATGTTCTGAAAAAGCGGGATCTTCATCACCACCATAGAATTTCGTTCCGATTCGCTCCTTAATTGGATGCGTCAACCTTATTCGGTCCATATTTAAAATAATGATATAGTCTACATTATTTATAACTCGAGTTCTTTCAGCTATAGGCTGTAAGATATCAGATGCAGCCTCGTTATTAATCTCATCTTGAACACTTTTATATTGGGCAACCAATTGTGCTGTAATTAAAGTTCTTTGTGATAGTTCTTCTTCCTTTGTCTCTGCCATATACCCTAACAAGATTATGCCACCAATTAATAAGGAGAAAATAACGATCCCTAAAGATAAGAATGTAATTTTCCAACGTATCGGTAAGTTCTTAAATCTAAACAATGTGTTGCCTCCAAGTATCATTAGACAGTTTTTCTCTAATTATAACGCTTTCATTTCCTCTTTGTAATAAAAATATCATAATATTAGAAAAATTAACTTATTTAGCACAATCTCATTACTAAATGAATTTAGAATTATACAGCAAAAAAAGCTTCAAGATTTATGATCTCAAAGCTTTCATCAGTATGTATGGCGCGCCTACCAGGATTCGAACCCAGAATCCGAGAGCCGAAATCTCGTGTGATATCCATTTCACTATAGACGCATTTTAGTGACGCTAAAACAATATAACATATCTAATCAAGATATGTCAACAAATTTTCCACAAGTACAGAGAGTGGAGTTAGTATCTGCTCCACTCTTGATAGTCTTACGCTTTTAGGTTTTCGTGATCTTGAAACATGCTTTCGAAACGCTCGTTCAATTGTTCTTCTGTATATCCAAGTTTATAAAGTCTTCCAGCAAAATTTTGGGCCCATAAAGATGAACGTTCAGCCATCTTCTTATATTTCTTTTGTTTTGCAGCTTTTGCCTCTTTCGCACGACTTTCAGCATTTGACATTAAGTTTTCAATAATAAATAAACCCTTCCAAATGTCAGCTTCTTCCAAGTCTTCACTATCATTGCTGAAATAATTAATAACCGTCTTATAATATTGATCGAATTCTTCAAAAGAAATTTCTTCGTCCATATTTAAGTATTCATGAATTTTTACATATAACTCTTGCATTCGTAAACTCTCCTTTTGAGAAAAACTATAGCAAACATTAGTCCTTCTTTTTTCCATTAGCCCTATTAAAAACTACATATTACAAGTTCAAATTATAGCATTAGAAAATGATGACTTCAAGGTAATTATCTACTCTTAATGATAAAAAAACAGGCTTCCACTTAAAAAGTGAAAGCACTGTATTTTTGCTTACATGAATTCATCAAAATATTTCTCAAGCTTTTGAACGACTTGGACAGGTTCATGACCTTCAATTTCGTGTCTCTCGATCATCGCCTTAATTTCGCCGTCTTTAACAATGGCAAATGAAGGTGAAGACGGAGCAAAACCTTTAAAGTATGTTCTTGCTCTATCAGTAGCTTCTTTGTCTTGACCAGCAAAGACAGTAACAAAATTATCAGGCTTTTTCTCATAATTAGCCATGTACGCAGCTGAGGGACGGGCGATTCCCCCAGCACAACCACAAACAGAATTAATATAGACTAGTGAAGTCCCTTTTTTTCCTAATACCGCATCAACCTCTTCAGGTGTTGTTAATTCTTGATAACCTGCATCAACCATTTCTTTTCTTGCACCATTAATTACATCATTATAAAAACTAAATTCCATAATAACCCACCTCTTTTTTTCATATTAACACTATGATTATATTGTACACTTATTAATTCATTTTACAAAGTGATATGTACTATTAATATCAGCTAAAAGTTAATTTTGCATACACTATTTCCAACTACTTATACTTTTTATAATAAAACCCCATTATTATGCCACATAAAATTTCACTCCCCTTTTTCTTTTCTAATAATAAAAAAGTAATAGAAAAAAGCCCGTCTTTGACGAGCTTTAAGCAAACTATTGTAATGCAGTTCTTAAAGTTTCAATATTTCTTTCCATTAGACTGAAATAATCCTCATTATTGTTTACATCTTCTTGAACTAACGCCTCTAAATTGTGTAACCAAAGAGCTTCTGCACCAACTTGAGAACGTACTGTTTCAGCAATACTAGTAGGTATATTTTGTTCAAACATAATATAGCCGATATTATGATGTTCTACGAATTCTATAACACTCTTAATCTGACGAATTGAGGGTTCATTTGTAGGGGAAATACCCGAGATACCAACTTGCTGAATTCCGTACCGCTCTGTCCAATAACCATAACCAGCGTGGGAAACAACCATTGTATTATTTGAGACCTCTTGAACCATTTCTTTAAATCTTAAATCTAATGCTTCTAATTGACCTTTTAAAGTTAAGAAGTTACTTTCAAACTGCTCAGATGCTTCAGGTAGTAACTCTACAAGTGCATTCTTAATATTTTCAGCAACTTGAATAGAGCGAATTGGATCTAACCAAACATGAGGATCTCCCTCACCTTGATGTTCGTGACCGTGTTGATCGTCATCTTCTTCACCGTGCTCGTCATGGTCGTCTCCGTGACCATCGTGATCATGTCCATGATCATTGTGGTCGTGTCCATGGTTGTCATGGTCGTGGCCATGATCGTCGTCGGCGTTTCCATGGTCGTCATGGTCATGTCCATGATCATCGTGGTCGTGATCGAATGCTATTAGATCAACACCTTCTGATGCCATTAATATTTTTACATTTCCAGTTTTTAAAACTTCAGCAGCTGCATCGGCAAAGCCTTCAATCCCTGCTCCATTGTAAATGTATAAATGGGCATTAGAGACATCTACCATTGTTTTTGGGCTTGGCTCAAATGTATGAGCATCTGCTCCAACTGGAACAATACTTTTTACTTCTACATATTCGCCACCGATCTTTTTAGTAAAATCCATTAATGGAAAGATAGTCGTATAAACTTGTAATACTTCCTTTTCTTCAACCTCTGGCTCAACAGCTGTATTTGGCTTTTCCTCCCCTTTAGCTCCACAAGCTGCTAAAAACGTTGATAATATTAGCATAATAGCAAAAATAATTGATTGCTTCTTCATTTCAATCCCCTTTCGTAACGATTACGTTTTGTTTTCCATCTAGGATTATATCGAAATTATTACGATCTGTAAACAAAAATACATCCTTACAAAAAGACAAAAAGAGACAAAGATTGCTCTCGTCTCCCTAATTAATAGTTATTTAATTTCCTTTAAACGCTTTTTCAGAAGAGCATTTAGTTCCTTTTGGTGATCAATCACTTGGGGAACAGTGGTTTTTAATGCATTTTCATCTCTTTTTTCTACTGCAATTAAGAACTGTTGATGAATTGATTACAGCCACTCGAATTTACCACCCTCGCCATGTTTTTTACCACCGAATGCCAAGGATTTTACCATGTAACGCCAGTGTATTTACCATTGAATAAAAAAGTCCTACAGATTAATAGTTTTATAATCTTGTAGGACTTTTCTTTTGTGTTCAATTAGTTTATTTGTTTTTGAAGTACTCCATGATCATCTTTCTGGAACCCTCCCAAATATCATGTTCGGTCCAGGTATAAGGTAAAGGCTCCTTTCCATAAACACTCAAAAGCTTTCCTTTTAGTTCTTTAGGAAATGGATACCAGTCATTGTAACCACTCCAATAATAGTACTCTTCTAATTTACGTAGTTCCTTTCTCGTTAAAGTGGCCATATTAAACTTAGCTACCTAATCCATGACGCTCACGCATAGATACTTCTCCGTCTATTAGAATTTGATATGAATCATGGATAATACGATCTAGAATAGCCTCCGCAATTGTTTCATTCCCCAATTTTATATGCCAACCACTAGGGTCAATTTGTGAACAGAAAATAGTCGAAGCTATCTTATGACGAGATTCTGTGATTTCTAATAGAATTGCTGCTTCATTCGTTGATAAATCTGTTAGTAACCATTCATCAAGGATGAGTAGATCTACTTTCGTATACTTTTTAATCAATTTTCGATAGCTTCCATCTGCAGCTAATTTTGCGAGAGACAGTTCATCTAATAATTCCGGTAAGCGAATGTATTTAACATTATAGAATTGTCGACAAGCAGATACTCCAAAGGCAGTTGCTAAAAATGTTTTTCCCGAACCAGTAGGTCCTTTCAATATGATATTGTGACTGTCATGGATATAGGTACCGCTGGCCAGTTTTAATATCAAATTTTTATCTAATCTTCGGTCTTCGTGATATTCCATATCTTCGATACAAGCATTTGAGTTTAAAAAAGTGGCTGTATTGATCAAGCGTTGAAGCTTATTACTCTTACGACGGGAATGTTCTAAATCGACAAGTAAACTAAAGCGTTCTTCGAAACTCAACTTTTGAAACTCTTTATTAGTTGATTGTTCCTTATAGGCTTCCGCCATTCCACTTAATTTCAATTCGTGTAGTTTGGTTAATGTCTGCTCATTCATCATTTATCCGTTCCTCCATAGTAAGAAGCTCCACGTGTGAAGCCATAATTATTTTTGCTAATATCTGTTTGACGTTTCAATTCTTGTTCGGCATCACTTTTTTTGTTGTTCTTTAAGATCGTTTGAATACTTTTGACCGTAGGTCTTTTAGTCATAGAAACTACCATTTTGCAAGCACGCTCAATCTCATATTTTGTGTAATTACGCTCAGACTTTTTCAAAGAAAATATAGACTGTAACGCTTGTTTTTCATTTTGCGAAGTATCTAAAAGATAGCGAATAACGCTTAAGGTTGATGCACCAATACTTTCAGCCCATTCTATTGCAGTTTCTGGCGTTTGATCCACGTATAACTTATGATTATCAGGCATGTGGTCACGAAGGGTGGAAGATTGTCCAAACTTCCCGTATAGTCGTTTATGTGATGCCACACGCATATGATTAAAAAAGATTTCAACGAGGTTATCGGAAAGTTTCACCTCGACTTCTCGATTAATATATTCGTACGGCACAGAATAAAACATGCTCTCGATAGAAAGATGATAGTCAGGGCGTACTTTTGTTTTTTTCCATTCAGACATTTTAAAATGTGCGATTGGAAGAGGAGAAAGCGCAAATTTCTCCTCTTCTTCAAATGCTGACAATCGAGAGCCTTTTTTTCGAGTAAAGGGACGGCGATTGAATTCATCTAATTTCTTCCAAACTTCCTCGTTCAATTCATCAATACTAAAGCAATGTGTATTTCTTAATGCTGCTATAATCCATGTAGAGATAACACCAACGGAACCTTCAACACTTGCTTTATCTTTCGGAGTACGAACACGTGCAGGCATAACGACTGTATTATAGTATTCTGCCATTTCTCTGTAGGTAGGATTCAAAATCAATTCACGTGTGGTATGTTTTGTTACACTCGTTTTTAGGTTATCCGGTACAACAATTTGTGTAGATCCTCCAAAATACTTATACGCACTATTGTGAGCATTAATCCATGACTGTGAATCCATTGATAAGCTTGCTTCCGCATAAGAGAATTGACTACAAGGCAAAGTCGCAACGAAAATATAGGCTTTAACCTTCTCCCCAGTATCTCTATCAATGATAAAAGATGTGGAACCTGCCCAGTCAACTTCCATTATTTCACCTGGTTTTCTGCGAATACGCAATGTAGCTTTGTACTTGTCAGCGTACCTGCTATAGTGCCGCAAAAAACTACGGTATGAGTACGGTATTTTTTGACTGGCTCGACATTCAGCTTCATACTCATGATGCAGAAGCGAAAGTGTCACATTAGGTTTGGCCAACTCTTCATGAATATAGTCAAAGTTCAATGGTTTTCGACCAGAAGCCTCCAAGCTCTTCTCTGGAAAAAGAAATTCCTCAATCCACTTATCCGTCATTTCTTCCTCTAATGGACAATCTAATCCTTTCTTTTCGGCTAGGGAAATAACCTCTGTTATTTTTTGGCGAGAGTGACCTGTACTGGCGGCAATGCCCCTAAGACTGATCCCCTCATCGTGCAATTCCAATATCTTTCGATAATGAATCATACAAAAATACCTCCTATATAAAAAATGGCACACTCGAAGGTGTGCTCACTAATTATACAAAAGGCAAACTGGTAAACAGCGTGGCATTTACTGGTACATTCTTTGTCATTCGATGGTAAGAACTATGTCACTGATGGTACATTTCGTTGGCTGTAATCATGAATTTCATTATGTGCTTTTAGCCATTCTTCATCATAAAAATTACCAACTTCTTTGCCCTCTTTTGCAAGTTCACGATACTTCTTAAGCAGGGCTTCACGGTCTTTAATTACGTCATTCCAAATTTTCACATGATTTGGTGCGTACTTTTCAGCTAATAACTGATAATAAAAATTAAAATGGGGCCTAATTGCTTTGTGTTCATATTTCACTTGCTCCATATGCGTGCTAGCTTCACCATCATTATTCTCTGCCTTTACTACATCTAAGTTTGTGGAGGAAAACAATATGCCAGTGACAATAGCAACAAATAACAATCTTCGTTTGAGTAATTTCATTTTCAGAAATCCACCTTTCTAACTAAATATATAACAGTAAGTAGGTTTCCCATTTTTTATCAAATCATGTAAATTATCATGGAATGTTGTCGCTAATCTCCTTAGAAAATGCTAAATTTTAAGATTAATTATAAAAAAAGAGCTCAATACACTAGATGAATTTCTAGTATATTTGAGCTCTTTAGTTATTAATTATTAATAAATTTGTGTGTTTTCTTTTGAAATTGATTGTAAATTTTCTTTTACCCTAGCTAAGAAACGTCCACATACTAAACCATCTAATACGCGGTGGTCTAAAGATAAACATAAATTAACCATATGTCTAATGGCAATAGCGTCATTTTCCAAGACCACAGGGCGCTTAACAATAGACTCTACAGATAGGATTGCAGCTTGTGGGTGGTTAATAATAGGTGTTGAAAGAATGGAACCAAAAGAGCCAGTGTTATTAACTGTAAATGTTCCACCTTGCATATCACTACTTGAAATAGCCTTGTTTCTAACTTTTCCAGCTAGATCATTTATTTCACGAGCGATCCCTTTTATTGTCTTTTCATCTGCATGCTTAATTACTGGTACATACAGAGCATCTTCTGTAGCTACTGCGATCGATATATTAATATCCTTCTTTTGAATAATTTTATCCCCAGCCCACATTGAATTAAGCTGAGGAAATTCTTTTAAAGCCTCTACGACAGCTTTAATGAAGAATGGTAAAAACGTAATATTAAATCCTTCTTTTTGTTTAAAGCCATCCTTAACACTATTACGATAATTAACAAGGTTAGTAACATCCACTTCTACCATTGTCCACGCATGTGGTGCTTCATGCTTACTTTTAACCATGTTAGCGGCAATTGCTTTTCGAATTCCTGAAACTGGAATTTCGATATCTCCCGGGGCTGAAGTAATTGAAGCTTGTGAAGTTACCTGTTCTGGTGCAGGAGTCAAAACTGTTTCTACCTCTTTATTCGCTACCGGTTGTGCCTCAGCTTTTTCTACTTTTACTGTCGGGATATTTCCACTTTCAATGATTGCTTGCAGATCTTTTCTAGTAATACGTCCACCACGACCAGATCCTTGAATTAGAGCTAAATCGATATTATTTTCTCCGGCTAAGCGAAGTACTGCTGGAGAAAATCGTTTTTTCTCGCTGTCATCCCTAGATGGTTCTGGAGCACTTACTTTTTCAACAGTTGATGTATTACTAGTTGATGTCTCAGTTGTTTTCTCACCTTCAACTGCAATCGTACAAATAACCCCACCAACCTCAATCGTTTCATCTTCACCAGCAACTAGCTCTGTGATTGTTCCAGTATAAGAGGAAGGAACTTCAGCATTTACTTTGTCAGTCATTACTTCTGCAATTGGATCATATTTATTTACTTTATCTCCTGGCTTTACTAGCCATTTACTAATTGTACCTTCTGTTACACTTTCGCCAAGTTGCGGCATTTTAATTTCTGTAGCCATGCTTTTTTTACCTCCCTCTCTTAAAATTCTGCTAGATCACGCATCGCTTTTTCAACTTTATCTGGATTAATGATAAAGAATTTTTCCATTGTTGGTGCATATGGCATAGCTGGTACATCAGGTCCAGCTAAACGTTGGATTGGTGCATCTAGATCAAATAAGCAATGCTCTGCAATAATCGCAGCAACTTCACTAATAATGCTACCCTCTTTATTATCTTCTGTAACGAGAAGTACTTTACCAGTTTTCTTAGCTGCTTCAATAATAGCTTCTTTATCTAATGGATATACTGTACGTAAATCTAGAACATGAGCTGAAATACCATCTTTTGCTAATCTTTCTGCTGCTTGCAGGGCAAAATGAACTGCTAAACCGTAAGTAATAACAGTAATATCATCACCTTCACGTTTTACATCAGCTTTTCCGATTGGTAACGTATAATCTTCTGTAGGCACTTCACCCTTAATTAAACGGTAAGCACGTTTATGTTCGAAGAAAAGAACAGGATCGTTATCTCGGATTGCCGCTTTAAGTAATCCTTTTACATCATAAGGAGTTGATGGCATCACAATTTTTAAACCTGGAATACCAGCAAACATTGCTTCTACGGATTGGGAATGATAAAGAGCACCATGAACACCACCGCCGTATGGTGCACGGATAACAATTGGACAATTCCAATCGTTGTTAGAGCGATAGCGAATTCTTGCCGCTTCCGAAACGATTTGATTAACTGCTGGCATAATAAAATCTGCAAATTGAATTTCTGCAATTGGTCTCATGCCATACATTGCTGCACCAATTCCGACACCTGCTATTGCAGATTCTGCTAATGGGGCATCAATCACTCTTTCTTCACCAAACTGCTCATGTAATCCATTTGTCGCTCTGAATACACCACCACGAGTCCCTACATCTTCTCCTAGGACAAATACGTTTTCATCTCGTTCCATTTCCTCTTTTATCGCTAAAGTAACTGCATCAATATAAGATATAATTGGCATCCTTTATTCCCCCTCTCCATAAACATGTTTTAATGCTGATTCCGCCTCTGCATAAGGTGCTGCTTCTGCATATTCTGTTGCATCGTTTACAGCTGCTGCAATTCGATCATTCATTTCTGTTTCAATGGCTTCTGTTAAGATGTTAAGCTCTTGAAGGTAGGCTTTAAACGTGAAGATAGAATCTTTCTTTTTAGCTTCTTCTACTTCTTCTCCTGAACGATAAGCACGATCATCATCATCACTTGAATGTGGTGTTAGTCGATAAGATATCGTCTCAACTAGAGTTGGTCCTTCTCCTCTGCGGCCACGGTCTGCTGCTGCTTTAACAGCTTCGTAAACAGCAATTGGATCATTCCCATCAACAGTCACACCAGGCATTCCATAACCTATTGCTCGGTCCGATACATTTTCACAAGCTAATTGCTTATGAATCGGTACTGAGATCGCATATTTATTATTTTCACACATTAAAATGACAGGAAGCTTATGCACTGCTGCAAAGTTTGCTCCTTCATGGAAATCACCTTGGTTAGAAGAACCTTCACCAAATGTCGTAAATGTAACAAAATCTTTTCCTTGCATTTTCCCAGCTAGTGCAATCCCAACAGCATGAGGAACTTGGGTCGTAACAGGAGAAGAGCCAGTAACAATACGATTTTTCTTTTGTCCAAAGTGACCTGGCATTTGCCTTCCACCAGAGTTTGGGTCTTCAGCTTTCGCAAACGCCGATAACATTAAGTCGCGAGCATTCATTCCAAATCTTAAAACAACGCCCATGTCACGATAGTAAGGTAAAATATAATCCTTTTCTTTATCTAACGCAAAAGCTGCCCCTACTTGTGCTGCCTCTTGCCCTTGACAAGAAATAACAAATGGAATTTTTCCGGCGCGGTTAAGTAACCACATTCTTTCATCTATCTTCCTAGCAAGTAGCATTGTTTCGTACATTTCAAGAACATCTTGATCCGTTAAACCTAGTTTCACATGACGATTTTCTGTCATTATAAGACCCCCTTTTATAATGTAGAATGTAGAATGATGTAAGCTTTATCAGTGATGCCCAATTCACTGAAGCCAAAAACTACAATTCATAATTCATAATTCATGATTAACTGTGTATCGCTTTCCCATCTACTGCCAAGGCTGCTTCACCAATGGCTTCTGAAAGTGTTGGATGAGGATGAATAGTATTTGCAACTTCCCAATGAGTTGCGTCTAGTACTTTTGCAAGTGCTGCTTCAGAGATCATATCTGTCACATGAGGCCCAATCATGTGAACACCCAACAAGTCATCCGTTTTTTCATCAACGACGAATTTAACAAAGCCGTCTGTTTCGCCAAACACTAACGCTTTACCAATAGCTTTAAATAAGAACTTACCTGTTTTTACTTTAAAGCCTTTTTCATTTGCTTCGGCTTCAGTTAACCCGACACTAGCAATTTCCGGAGAGCTATATACACATTTTGCAATCAAACTATAGTCAAGCTCATGAGGGTTAAGGTTTGCCATATGTTCAACAGCAAGAATTCCTTCGTGGGAGGCAACATGTGCTAATTGTAAGCCACCAATAACATCACCAATGGCATAAATATGTGACTCTTTGGTTTGGTAAAATTCGTTTGTTTTGATTACACCATTCTCAATTTGAATTTCCGTGTTTTCTATACCGATACCCTCAACATTTGCTTGCCTTCCAACAGACACAAGTAGCTTTTCTCCAGAAAATAATTTCGTTTCGCCTTTATGTTCAGCCTGAATTGAAACTCCTTCATTTTTTTCTATTGTTTCAGGTAGTACTTTCGCACTCGTCACAATTTTAATACCTTTTTTCTTTAGTGCACGTTGAGCTTCTTTAGAAATTTCATGATCTTCAGTAGGCAAAATTCGATCAGCATACTCAAGAACCGTTACCTTAACACCAAAATCTGCCAGCATTGAAGCCCATTCAATTCCAATAACTCCACCGCCAACGATGATCATCGATTCAGGAAGAGTCTCCATTTGTAATGCTTCATCACTAGATAGAACGTACGTACCATCAATTTCAAGTCCAGGTAACGTTCTTGGCCTTGACCCTGTTGCGATTAGAACATTTTTCGGAATAAGCATTTCATTTTCATCACCATTCTCCATTTCAACAGAGATTGTTCCTGGAGTGGGTGAAAAGATCGAAGGGCCTAAAATTCGACCAAAACCTTCGTAAACATCAATTTTCCCTTTTTTCATTAAGTGTTGAACACCTTTATGCAGTGTATCAATTATGTGTTGTTTTCTTTGTTGAACTTTATCAAAATGCAAAGTAATATCACTCGCGCTAACTCCAAATTCAATAGAGTTTTTCATTGTTGAATAAACCTCTGCACTACGTAATAATGCTTTACTAGGTATACAACCTTGGTGTAAACAAGTACCGCCCAATTTGCCCTTTTCAACAACAGCTACTTTTAAACCTAGCTGTGATGCTTTAATTGCGGCAACATATCCTCCGGTACCAGCTCCTAAAATAACTAAATCATATTCGTGAGCCATTCTATCACCTCATCTAGCTTATTTTACGTTCTCAGTCACTACTGAGACATTCGGATATTGCTTTGATTTTTCTTCACCTCGTAAAACTCTAAGAGCACCTTCAACTAAAGCTTGCAATTCATTTTCTCCTGGATGAACAATTACATCAGCAATCCATTTAATTCGATCAGTAATCGTTGTGACAAAACCTTTTCCATAAGCTAGGCCACCAGTTAAAATAATCGCATCAACTTCACCGTTCAGTACAGTACTAGCTGCACCAATTTCTTTTGCCACTTGATATGCCATCGCATCATAAACTAATTTTGCTTTTTCATCGCCAGCGGTAATTCTTTCTTCTACTAAAACAGCATCATTTGTCCCTAGATAGCCCACAAGTCCACCTTGACCAACAATCTTTTTCATGATTTCAGCTGCATAGTATTGACCTGAAAAGCACATCGAAACTAAATCACCTGCTGGGACTGTACCCGCTCGCTCTGGAGAAAATGGGCCTTCACCATGTAATCCGTTATTAACATCAATTACACGACCATCTTTATGAACCCCCACTGTAATTCCACCACCCATATGGGTAACAATTAAGTTCAGGTCTTCATAATTTTTATTCAAGTCTTTTGCTACTCTTCTAGCTACAGCTTTTTGATTTAAAGCATGAAAGATACTTTTTCGTTCAAAATCTGCTAAACCTGAGATTTTAGCAATTGGCTCCATTTCATCCACAACGACCGGATCGACAACATATGATGGAATATTTAATTGAGTAGCAATTTCAAAAGCTAAAATTCCCCCTAAGTTTGATGCATGTTCTCCAGCGAAACCGGTACGTAAATCTCTTAACATTTCATCATTCACAGCATAGGTACCACCTTCTATAGGTCGGAGTAAACCTCCTCTACCTACTACTGCACTTAACTTTGAAATGTTGATTCCCTCTTCATGAAGAGCTTCTAAAATCGTTTCTTTTCGAAATGAATACTGGTCAATAATACGTTCAAACGACTGAATTTTATCAGCATCATGGCGTATAGTTTTCTCCATTAGAGAACGTTCGTTGTCGTAAACACCAATCTTCGTAGAAGTCGAACCTGGGTTTATAGCGAGAATTCGATATTCATGTTGCAAAAAACTTACCTCCAACTAATTATATTTATCCCCATTTAAAATGATAGAGGCTGACTAAGATCAGCAGCCCCTGGAGTTTTTATAAGTCATCCTTACTTTTTTAGCCAATCGAACTCCTCATAGTCACCCTCTATCTAATTTATAAGGATTAACGACGTCTACTTAAAATGCTGTGCTCGTTAACTAAAAACTGTTTACGAGATTTGCGCATGTTTTCAATTCTTTCCTCTGCCATTCGATCTGCTGCTAAGTAAGTAGGAATTCGGTCACGTTTTGAAATTTCAAAAATCGTTTCAATTTTATCATAAATTGTTTCTACTCTCTTCATTGCTCGCTCACGGTTATACCCGTATAACTCATCAGCTACGTTAATTACACCACCTGCATTAATTACATAGTCAGGTGCATAAACAATTCCTAGCTCAGAAATTAAATCTCCATGTTTTGTTTCTTTTAACTGATTATTCGCTGCCCCGGCAATTACTTTTGCTTTTAATTGCGGAATTGTATCATCATTAATAATTGCTCCAAGTGCACAGGGAGAAAAAATATCACAATCAACACTGTAAATATCATTAATATCAACAGCTTTTGCACCAAAATCTTCAACGGCGCGAGCTACAGCTTCTTTATTAATATCAGTTACAATTAATTTCGCACCTTCTTCATGTAGATGCTTACAAAGAGTATAAGAAACATTCCCTACACCTTGAACAGCAACTGTAAGTCCTTCTAACGAATCTGAACCAAAAGCTTCTTTTGCAGCCGCTTTCATTCCAACGTAAACCCCATAAGCCGTAACTGGTGACGGATTACCCGAAGAACCGAACGCAGGAGAAATTCCTGTTACATAATCAGTTTCTTCATGAATGATATCCATATCTGCTACAGTTGTTCCAACATCTTCTGCAGTAATGTAACGGCCATTTAAACCTTGAATATAGCGACCAAATGCACGGAACATTTCTTCATTTTTATCTTTGCGGGAATCGCCAATAATTACTGTCTTTCCCCCACCAAGATTTAAACCAGCTGCTGCATTTTTATAGGTCATTCCTTTAGCTAAACGAAGAGCATCTTCAAATGCTTCTGCTTCTGAATTGTATGACCACATTCTTGTCCCACCTAGTGCCGGACCAAGAGTCGTATCGTGAATTGCAATAATTGCCTTTAACCCTGATTGTTTATCTTGGCATACAACAACCTGCTCGTAATCATACGTTTCCATATACTTAAATAATTCCATCTTTTTTTCCTCCCTATTTTTCCTCTTTTTTTAGCTAACTGAACGAACTGCTAATGCAAGTGAATACAATTTACTTTCTGCCGAATCAGCTCTAGATGTCAATACAATTGGCGCCTTAGCACCTGCAATAACACCACCTACTTTGGCCTTAGCAAAATAGACTAAAGATTTGTATAAGGCGTTACCTACTTCGATTGTCGGAACCATAATGATATCTGCTTTTCCAGCTACTTCACCTTTAAGGCCCTTTAATTTTGCTGCCTGCATTGAAATAGCATTATCCAAGGCAAGTGGACCATCAACCACACAATTTTTAATTTGACCTCTCGCATTCATTTGCGCTAACAAGGCAGCGTCAATTGTGGCAACCATATTAGGATTAACTGTTTCTACTGCTGATATAGCAGCAACCTTTGGTAATGATATGCCAAGTCTATTTGCCAAAAAAACTGCATTATTAATGATTTCAACCTTTTGCTTTAAATCAGGAGCAATATTCATTGCTGCATCAGTAACAAAAATAAGACGATCAAAGCCTTGAATTTGAAAAGCGGCAACATGAGACAAAACACTCCCAGTTCTCAACCCATATTCCTTATTAAGAACTTCTTTTAGTATAACTGATGTTGAGACGAGGCCCTTCATCAATACATCCGCACTTCCATCACTCACTGATTGAACAGCAAGTCTTGCAGAGTCATTTTCATCTTTTGTATCGACAATTTTAACAAATTGACTTACTTCATAACCAGAATCCCTTGCTGTAAGGAGAGATTTAATCTTATTTGCATTACCATATAGCATGAAGGTTGCTAATTTTCTTTCTACAGCTTTAACTACAGCTTCGATTACTTCTTCATCTTCTGCAGCGGCCACCGCTACAACCTTCGATGGAAGTTGGATTACCTCTTCCATAAATTGATCTAAACTCACTAAATCTCCGCCTTTCTTAGTTGGCCACTTCGGTTACACTTTCACAATGCAATATCCATGCCATTTTTTAAAATTACACGAAAATGTGATCTTTGTACACCTTTTGTTCACAAAATCGTCATGTGACTATGCAACTTTTATCATACTATGCAATTTATTGCATGTCACTTTCTTCAATCTTATACTTTTCCATCTTATAATATAGATTTCTTATTGATAATTCTAGACTTTTTGCAGTTGCTGTCTTATTGCCTTTATACTTTTGCAACGCGGCAATAATTTGCTCTCTTTCAAATTGTTGCACTTGTTTTGTTAGTGACTGTGTTTGATCATGTTTTATTGACTGCTCTTCTTTCATACTTTTTTCTTTTCCTTGGTCTACTGTTAGCTCTGGTATATGAAAATCATCTATTTCTGTTTCATTAAAACCCATAAAAATCATCGCTCTACCTAAGACATTTTCTAATTCTCGAACATTTCCTGGCCAATCATAATTCATTAATACTTTCTCGGCTTGTTTAGTAAGACCTGTTACTTTTCTACCATAATCTTGGTTTATTTTAGATATTAAATGATTCGACAAAGCCGGAATATCTTGTTTTCGCTTCCTGAGAGCTGGAATAAATATCGGCAGACGATTAATCCTATAGTATAAATCTTCCCGAAATGTATTTTTATTTATACCCTTTTCTAAATTCACGTTTGTAGCGGCAATAACTCTAACATTAATCGAAACAGGTTTTGTCCCACCTACCCTAATGATCTCCCCTTCTTGAAGAACCCGAAGTAGTTTTGCCTGAATATTTACACTTAGCTCACCGATCTCATCCAAGAAAATACTTCCGCTGTCAGCCTCTTCAAAAAGGCCTCGTTTACCCCCCCTCTTCGCACCTGAAAATGCACCTTCTTCATATCCAAAAAGCTCACTTTCTAATAACGTTTCTGATATCGCTGCACAGTTTACCCTAACAAACTTATTATATTTTCGGTCACTTTCATTGTGGATCGCGTGAGCAAATAATTCTTTACCCGTCCCAGACTCCCCACGCAACAATATAGTAGCTGGGGTAGAAGCAGCTAGTTTTGCTTGTTGAATTGCAAATTTCATTTCCTCTGAATTACCGATAATATCATTAAAAGAATATTTCGCTTCCAGCGTTCGAATAATTCTCCTTGCTCGCTCTAATTCATCTGTTAGAGATTTAATCTCTGACATATCATGAATAACCCCTACACTTCCCTTTAATTTGCCATCTACAATTACTGGAGCCACATTCACGACTACATCTTTTTTATTAGGACCTACTTTCATTCTCGCACCGCGGACCGCCTTACGATTTTTTAAGACATGCATATGCATGCTCTCGCCTTCGGAAATATCAGCTGTCGCTGGCATTCCAATGACTTGTTTTGCATCTAAACCTGTTAGACGACTATAAGCTGGATTGATCATTAATCCAATTCCATTTTCATCTACCACTGAAATCGCTTCATCCGACGAAGAGAAAATCGCCTCTAGCATTGTTTGAATACTTTTTAAATTCGTAACCTCTTCGGCCATTTGTAAAATCTCCGTTATGTCTTTAAATACAGCTAAAGCACCAACTATTTTTCCATTATGTAACATTGGTACTCGAGTAGTAACAATTGTCACCCCATTACCAATTTCTTGCATTTTATTCATTTCCACAATCCCTGACTGAAGCACACGAGTCAGTTCACTAGAAGGTAAAACCTCTTGAATTTTTTTGCCGACTACTTCTTCTTTTGATTGCCCTATCATTAGTTCCGCACTTCGATTGATAAGAGTCACTATAGACTTGTCATCTATGGCAATCATCCCATCGTGAGTTGAATTTATAATTATATCTTGTTTTGAATAGTAATTTTTCAACTGGTCAATTAATGTTTCTTTTTCTTCGATTAAATTAAAAATGAGCGTAGCAACCGAACTAGGAATTAATAAAATTCCCTTTTTTTCACATTCAAGCTTCAATTCAGTAAATAGCTCCTCATTGCCTGTCGCCTCCACCACAACATCAACTTCACTAGTTAGTAGTTTCCGCCAATCTTCATTTGTCCTAATACCAAGGTTCTTTGCCAAAATTATTCCTGGGCTACTAATATTTTTATCAGCAACTGCGATAACTTCCATCATATCAGCTTCAACTAAAATATTTAGTAGTGCTGTTCCACCTTTACCCGCACCAACAATTAAACACTTTTTCATAACACACCTTCTCATTTAAAATAAGCATGATTTTTATTTAATAATGTGTTTTTTCTAACAACTAATGGTCTCTAAACTCTCCATTTAACTATACACTATCATCACGACAACTAACAAAGGATTATCACTTGGACAACTCTGTGAAGTTTTAGTAAAATAAAATTGTATTTATTCTAAATAATAGAGTCTGTTCATTAATAAAGACAACCCTACCTTTACTTACGGTTGCCGACTTTGGATACCTCTAAAAGAAAGGTTTTTAATTATGCAAAGATTCATCGCACTTTTGATTTTAGTAATCCCTGGCTTTCTTGCCGGGTTCGGTATTAAATTAATGAGAGATATCTTCTTTAAAATTCTTCACGATCCTTTCCCTTCTTTAGGAATTCAATTTCTAGCTGGGCTTATTTTCCTCATATTAGGTGTCGGCTTCATCGCAGGCTTCGTGCTCTATCGCGACCGAAAGAATAATAAAGTAGCTCCTCGTTTTCAAAAAAAGTAAATAAAAGAGAGAAGACTATTTAATATAGTCTTCTCTCTTTATGATATACCCCAACGATCAATCCTTTTCACTAAAGGTTTCTTTTCGATCCACTCTGAGATAGAAATCCTTTCAGTGACAACAACTATAAACAAGTAAAAGCTAATCAAAAGCCACTGTAACCCAAGCGTAAGTTGATAAATAACGACCATACTAATTATTCCACCTAGAAGTGTGGCACCATTATCACCTAACATCCCTTTCCTTGCTCCTTCAAAATAAATAAGAGCAGAGACAATGATCCCGACAATAAATAACATAGAGAAAGGTAAAAGAAATATAATAGGAAACAAAATGAGTAAATGAGCAGCAATAAATTTCCAAACACGTAAAGGTTTCGTATCGAACAGATTCATGACATGGGGGGTAAGAATTAATAATAACAACACAGTAAACTTTTCAAATAAACTACCTTCCAACATAATTGTAAAAATAAAGGAGATTAGTAAAGTGCTTATTAACTTTAATAAGCCTGTTGTTATCTTACCGGTTCGAATAAAAAAAACAACGTGCCCCTTCAACCCCTTCGGATATTTTGTCCCATAACGATCATCAATAAATCCTGTAATCCACAATATTGATAAATAAATGAGTACAAAGAAGTTATTTAAAAACAAAGAGTAGCTTAAAGCGATCAAAAATACACAAAATCCCAAGTTATAAGGAATTTCATCTCCCAAGTAGTTTGTAACCTTCCAGCCAGCTTTTTTAAATAAAAGGGAACTAATCCATATTATAAACGGAAACAAAATGACTATTGCCATGTCGTCCTCATTTTTCGTAATGTTTTTTCCATGTCCAACCACTGTCTACCACGATGAAGAAATCCTTCGAAGTCTTTTCCAGTAGCACGGTGAAAAAAACTTACATCCACTTCATCAACATTCGCTCCTGCTTTTAACAAATCAACAGTCATTGCCATTTCTACACCGAAACCTACGTAATCTCTTTCTAACAAAATTGGAAGCCAATTATTTTTTATTGCTCTTTGCCCTGATAGAGGTGAATCAAACCACTTTCCGGTTCTTGAAAAAATTAATTTTTGTGCTCTGTGCTTCATTAATCCAAAGCCCCTCTTTTTTTGCATTGGTAATCTTGCAATTACACAATCTAGATCATCTGAATAGAGCTTTTCAACAAGGCGTTCTCCTTCTCTAGCCGTTATTCCTAAATCAGCATCTAAGCAGACGACGGTATCACCTTGCACTTTCTTCCAACCTTCTTTTAACGCATATGCTTTTCCTTTATTTTGATCTAAACGAACAACTTCATCACAAAATTTTTCAGCGATATCCGCTGTCCCATCTTTGCTACCATCGTCCACAACGATTAGTTGATTCACCCAATGGCATCTGTTTAGCGACACTAATGTCATTTTTATTGTATCTTCTTCGTTGTATGCAGGAATAACTACACTAATTTTTGTTTTCGCTTTCATTGAAGTAACTCCTCTTTCATCCTCAATAAAGATAAGTACATTAAATTTAATTCTACTTCGTGCGTTGGGATGGCTTGTAAATTTAAATGCGGTAATCCATAGGTATCTTCAAGTTCCTCTCCTAATGAAATAATAATTCCTTGTTGCTGATACACTCCCATTGTTTCTGGCAACCTCTCTAAAGTTACCCCAATCCCACTTAAAACTTTTCCTAAGCTTTGAAATTGTTCATGATCAGCAGTCGTGTAAAATTTTATTTGGTTAATTTCTTCTTCAACATGGCGGACCCACGCTTGCTTCTCCTGGATTAAAAGTTCGTTCTCGGACTTTAGTTGCTGAACATAAATTGCCTGCTCTTCATATAGCCATTCTTTATCTATTAGTATCCCGAGGATCAGCCCTAAACATAAGTAGATCGCAATCGTAAATAATTCCATAATTTTTTTCATTAACTATTACCTCCCACCCCACCATTGAAATACTAATGCGATGAATAAATCAAACCTATCACTTACAACAAGTAAACCGATAGTGATCGCTGCTGGTATTAATTTCCAACCACCTAATTCTTTTTCTTTTTCTTTTTCTTCATTAAATAAAGAATGAAAACCTTTTAAATCTACTAGAACATGACTAACTTTCATCCTTGTCAATAAACTTGATCCCATTCCTATTCGTCCTTTTTCTAAAAACTCATTCATTCCTAAACGAGTACCAACTGTATATAACCTTTTTGCACCGGAGCAATAAGCAAAGATTGTCGCAACATCCTCACTTGTCCCTAACAAAGAAATTCTTTTAAACGAAAGCCCCAAAGAATTTATTCTTTGTTCCCCTGGGGACCTTCCATCACGGTAAGTATGAACGAGTAATTGAGCACCACTTTTTAATGACTTCTCAGAAACAGAGTCCATATCACCAACAATAAAATCGGGCTTAATTCCAATTTTCAAAAGACCATCTGCTCCACCATCAACGGCAATGATTAAGAATTTCTTCTTTTTAATAAACGGTTTTAAAAGCAGTAAATCTTTTTCATAATTCGGGCCTCTAGCAACGATTAAAACTTCTTTCCCAAGAAACTGTCGAAGCACTGGTAGTTTCTGAACCTCTTTTACAAACAAATCAAGTTCTTTCTCTCCGTAGTATAAGGAATTCCCTACAAAATCCTTAAATTGTTTAGGAAAATTTGAATTAGCTACGATCCTCAATTGTTGCACTTGCGCATAGCTATAGCGTGATACTTTACAAACAAACTCCCATACTCCATCTACATCCTGAAATAGATGACCGTTAGTGATAAGTAGTAATTTGCCCTCTAGATTTAATTCAAGCTGCCCCTCAACATCAAAAACAGCAATTTTAGAATCTAATAACACCTCAACACCTTTGTGACTAAAAAGCCCACTCATTGATGTTTTTAAATTAATGACCGCTTTTACTTTACAACTAATCAACTTTTCTGCAGCCGCCATGTCAATATCTTGGTGAACAATAACAGCAATACTTTTCTTTGGTAAACGTTCAACTAGTCGCTTCGTTCTTTCATCTTGAAATGAATACCCCTTGATTTTTTCGTCGATAGACAACATAAAAGCCCCACCACTTTTTATAAATATAAATTCCATGTTTAGTATGAGTCATTTCCTTTATTTTCATCCTAGGACTTTATACAGAAAAAGAGCATAGCCACTAAGCTATGCTCCAATTTACTTATATTTTTGTCACTTTACATGTTCTCGTTAGTAATTGATGAGCTAATTCAACTTCTTCCTTTTTTGGCGGCTTAATATTAACAAGTTTGTTTGTTAACCCTAATTGTTCCCATTTATATTCGCCCATTTTATGATAAGGAAGAACCTCAACCTTCTCCACGTTAGAGAGTGTTGCTATGAAGTCACCAAGCTCATTTAAATCTTTTTCGTCAGTCGAGAGACCAGGAACAAGGACATGTCTAATCCAAACCGGAACTCCTTTTTCGTCTAGAAGTTTCGCAAAATTTAAAGTATTCTTGTTTGATAATCCAGTGATTTCCTTATGCTGCTCTTCTCTAATATGCTTAATGTCGAGGAGAACAAGGTCTGTCACTTCAAGAATTTCTTCAAGATTAGTCGGCTTCACTGAACCTGAAGTATCAAGGGTTGTGTGAATACCTGCTTCTTTACACTTTTTGAAAAACTCTAAAACAAAATCAGGTTGCAAAAGTGGTTCTCCACCACTCAACGTAACACCACCGTTAGAAAATTTCATATATGGTAAGTAACCTTTTGCCTCTTCCAATAATTCATCGACACTCTTTTCAATTCCACCGTTTAACTTCCATGTGTCAGGGTTGTGGCAATACGCACAACGGAGCACACACCCTTGAAGAAAAACGATAAAGCGTAAACCAGGACCATCTACTGTTCCGCAAGATTCAACTGAGTGGATTCTTCCTAACATTTAGATCACATACTTTCGTGGAAAGTACGGTTAATTACATCTATTTGCTGTTCTCTTGTTAATTTAATGAAGTTTACAGCATAACCAGACACACGAATTGTTAACTGTGGATATAACTCTGGATGCTCCATAGCATCCATTAATTGTTCACGATCAAACACGTTAACATTAATATGGTGTCCTGTTTGTGATGAATAACCGTCTAAAATTGATGCTAAGTTACTAATACGAGTATCTTCATCTTTACCTAAAGCTTTCGGTACGATTGAGAATGTACACGAAATACCATCTTGACAATCTTCATAAGGAATTTTCGCAACTGAATTAAGTGAAGCTAACGCACCCTTTTTATCACGACCGTGCATTGGATTTGCTCCAGGCGCAAAAGGCTCACCCGCTTTTCTTCCATCAGGAGTATTTCCTGTTTTCTTACCATAAACAACATTTGATGTAATTGTTAGTACAGATTGAGTCGGTACTGCATTACGATAAGTTGGTTGTTTACGCAATTTGTTCATGAAGTTCTTTACAATATGAGTAGCGATGTCATCTACAAGTGGATCATTATTCCCGTATTGCGGGAATTCGCCTTCAATTTCGAAGTCTGTTGCAATTCCATCTTCATCACGAATTACTTTAACCTTTGCAAATTTAATTGCGCTTAAAGCATCGGCTACTACTGACAGCCCTGCAATTCCACAAGCCATTGTACGAAGAATTTCTTGGTCATGAAGTGCCATTTCAATTCTTTCATAGCTATATTTGTCATGCATATAGTGAATAACATTTAAGGAGTTCATGTAAAGCTCAGCTAACCAACCTTGGAACTTTTCAAACTTCTCAACCACTTCATCGTAATCAAGGTATTCTGAAGTAATTGCTTCGAATTTAGGACCAACTTGGATCTTTAACTTCTCATCTACTCCACCGTTAATTGTATAAAGAAGAGCTTTAGCTAAGTTTGCACGTGCACCAAAGAATTGCATTTGCTTACCAATACGCATTGCCGAAACGCAACACGCAATTCCATAATCATCTCCATAATCCGCTCTCATGATATCATCATTCTCATATTGAATTGAGCTTGTTTCAATAGACATTTTAGCACAGAACTTTTTAAATCCATCTGGCAACTGTGTTGACCATAGGACTGTTAAGTTCGGTTCAGGTGCTGGTCCTAAGTTAACAAGTGTATATAAGAAACGGAATGAGTTTTTCGTTACTAGCGGACGACCATCTAATGACATACCTGCTAGTGACTCTGTTACCCATGTTGGATCTCCACTAAATAACTCATCGTAATCTGGAGTTCTTAAGAATTTCACTAAACGAAGCTTCATAACAAAATGATCGACAATTTCTTGCGCTTCTTCTTCAGTTAAAATTCCAGCTTGAATGTCTCTTTCGATATAAATATCAAGGAACGTCGAAACACGTCCTAAGCTCATCGCTGCACCGTTTTGCTCTTTAATTGCCGCTAAATAGCCAAAGTACAACCATTGGAAAGCTTCTTTTGCTGTTGTTGCTGGGTTTGAAATATCAAAACCATATGAAGCTGCCATTTGTTTTAATTCTTGCAGTGAGCGAATTTGCTCTGAAATTTCTTCGCGATCACGGATTACTGTTTCAGTCATTGTTTCTTTTTCTAAGCTTTTCTTTACTGCTTTTTTATCCGCAATTAAACGATCTACTCCGTATAAAGCAACACGGCGATAGTCACCAATAATACGTCCACGTCCATAAGCATCAGGTAAACCTGTGATAATTCCAGCTTTACGCGCAGCTAACATCTCACTTGTATAGGCATCGAATACTCCCGCATTATGAGTTTTACGATAATCAGTATAAATTTTCTCTATTTCTGGATCCAATTTAAAACCGTAAGCTTCACAACCAGATGCCATCATGCGAATTCCACCGGTCGGTTGGATTGAACGTTTCAATGGCGCATCTGTTTGTAACCCTACAACTTGTTCTTTATCTTTATTGAGGTATCCAGGGGAATGTGAAGTAATCGTTGAGATTGTTTTTGTATCAACGTCTAAAACCCCACCATTCTCTCGCTCTTTTTTCATTAGATCTAACACTTGATCCCAAAGCTCTTTCGTTGTAGCTGTTGGACCTACTAAAAATTTATCGTCACCAGTATATGGATCCCAGTTTTTATTTATAAAATCTCTTACATCAATATTTTCTGTCCAGTCGCCAACGTTAAAATTTTTCCATGCTTCCATTTAGCATCTCCCTCTCATTCATAAACTGTTATAGAAGTGTGATTTTTTTCACATTCTATTTTAAATTTTTTATGTTAACTAAGATTGTCAGTAATTACAGATTTATTTGACATTTCAACGATCTCTTTATATCTGTATTAGCGAGATAGTTTAATCTGTATTACTTGTTTTCGTAATCTTATTATATAATGCTTTTCACTGTTTGTATATGACAAAACAGTGAATTAACTATGATTTTTTGTAGAAATATTATTATTTTTGGATGAATTTCCCTAATTAAACCAAAACTGTTATACATCTGCACCACCTCTGTTATATAATTAAAATTCTATTTTTCCTACTAATTCAATAAAAGCTGTAAATTTTATTTGGCGCAACATGGCTTGTTCTTATTCTTCTCATTTCTTATTAAAAAATCGATTCCAATAAATAAAGCTCACCCAATCAATTTAGAAAGGGTGAGCTTTAGGTAATATACTTTACGAAACCTTGTGTTCAATGCGAAGTTTATCAGCTACCATCGCAATAAATTCAGAATTTGTTGGCTTTGCTTTAGAATGACTAACTGTGTATCCAAATAGTGATGAGATTGACTCAATATTGCCACGACTCCAAGCTACTTCAATAGCATGGCGAATCGCACGCTCAACACGGCTTGATGTCGTATTAAATTTCTTAGCAATATCAGGGTAAAGTACTTTCGTAATTGAACCTAATAATTCAATGTCGTTGTATACCATTGTAATTCCTTCACGCAAGTACATATACCCTTTTATATGTGCAGGGACACCAATTTCATGGATGATACTTGTAATGCTTGCATCTAAATTAAATTGTTTTGGTTCTTTTCTTGAATAATTCATTGATGAATGACCTTTATGCTGTTGAATAATTGGTTGTAATTTACCGCTAACCTCTTTTACTTTATTAATAAGCGTTTCCATATCAAAAGGTTTTAAAATATAGTAAGATGCCCCAAGATCAACAGCTTTTTTCGTAACATCCTCTTGTCCAAAAGCTGTTAACATAATGATATTTGGTCTTTTTGCTAATTTTTGTTGGTTTAACCTTTCTAAAACAGCTAAACCATCGAGATGTGGCATAATAATATCTAAAATTAAAACATCAGGTTGTTCCTCTTGAACCAAAGTTAAACATTCTTGACCATTATATGCAACACCTGCAACTTCCATTTCACTTTGGCTTGAAATATATTCTTCAAGCAAGCTCACTAATTCTCGATTATCATCCGCTATACAAACTTTAATTTTATGCACTGATTGTTCCTCCCTGGTATTTAAAATATGCTTTTTGCATCCATCACAACAAATTCGACAAACAGATAGAAATTCCTTTAATTTATTTAAAAATATATTAAATATCTTTATTTTTTTAATAAAACATGCGTTTTCCTCTTCTTTTCGACCGTATTCGATACTTGACAACATTTATAGTGTGCTTTTGTCGAAATTTCTTTATTACTACTTCCATGTTAACATTATTTTAGTGTTTGTAAAATGGAATTTTAATCATTTCTTTTCCTACCAGACGATAAAAAAAGGCAAAAGCGATTTAACTCGCCTTTGCCTTTTCCTTATTGTAAATATCAACACCAGCTTCTTGCAACATCCACTCTATGTGACAAGCATAACCTGACGTCGGATCATTTACAAAAACGTGTGTTACAGCTCCAATTACTTTGCCATCTTGAATTATAGGGCTTCCACTCATTCCTTGAATGATACCTCCAGTAGCCTCAAGGAGTACTGGATCTGTTACTTTAATAACCATCCCTTTTGTCGCAGGAAATTTTTGTGGAACCGAACTGACAATTTCAATATCATATTCCTTTACTTCTTCTCCGTCGACAACAGTTAAAATCTTTGCAGGTCCTTCTTTTACTTGGTGTGCAAGTGTTATTGGCATTGCTTTATCTAAAACATTGTTTTTCATTTGTTCATGGAGTTTTCCAAAAATCCCAAATGGACTATTCTTTGTTATCGTCCCTAAAATTTTTCGATCATTTGTAAAACGAGCTAATTTTTCACCAGGATCTCCATTACTTCCTTTTTCAATAGAGGTAACTAATGAACTGACGATTTGTCCATCGTTAACAACAATTGGTTTTTGTGTATCCATATCTGATATTACATGACCCAACGCACCATAACTTTTTGACTTTGGTTCATAAAAAGTTAGTGTTCCCACACCAGCAGCTGAATCTCGGATATATAAACCCAAACGATAAGAACTTTCACCTTTTGCTTTTAATGGTGTTAGCTTTTTTTGGAGTACTTCATTTTCTCGAATGACTTCAAGTTTCAACGAAGTCTCATTTTCTCCTGCTTCCTGAACTAAAGGAGTAACTTGGCTCATATTCTCAATTTTTTTTCCATTAATTTTCGTAATAATATCGCCTACTTCAATTTCGGCAAGCTCTCCAGGTGATTTTTCTCCATCATCACTATCCACTAAATGATGACCAACAACTAGTACACCTAAAGTATTAAGTTTTACTCCGATTGATTGCCCACCTGGAACGACTTTTATATCTTTTAATACACGTACATCGACATTTTTTACAGGAGCCCCTCCCACTGTAACTGTCACGTTAGCATCTCCTTGCCTTTTTGCTAAAACTGCAAATTGTTCCTCATTTACAGAAACATAATCTTTGTTTGAGGACATCTTAAATACAGGTAAAGCTTTTTGCAATGGTTGCTGTTGGCCTTCCATTAAAACCAACTCTTTGGGGATACTGACGTATTCTTGGACCGGTTTTACAAAACCGATGCTTATTATGAAAACAAGGAGAATTACACCTATAATTTTTCTAATTTCTCTCATGAATTTTCTTCACTCTCCTCGCTCCTAACCTACACCTCCATGTTTGGCTGTAATATTAATGTTGCCTCCTGACCCTGTATTTATAACCAAGAAACAAGAAAAAAGCTAACCTTAATTGGTTAGCTTTACATATACACCTTTAATTTTTTCTGCTTGATCCAATAATTCCTTTGCATTTTCTCTGGTTAGCTTCGTTGTCTCGGCTCCAGAAAGCATTCTGGCAACCTCTTCCACTTGTTCCAATTTAGTTAATGTAGCTACTTTTGTTACTGTTTTATTTTCTAATTGTTCTTTTGATATATAAAGGTGTGTAGTAGCCATTGCTGCGACTTGCGGTAAATGAGTGATACATAAGACTTGGGAGTCAGTTGAGATTTTATATATTTTTTCAGCAATAGCTTGTGCAACACGTCCACTCACCCCTGTGTCAACCTCATCAAAAATTAGGGATGTTACACCGTGATGTGAAGAGAATATCGATTTTAACGCGAGCATAATCCTGGATATTTCTCCACCAGAAGCTATTTTAGCTAACGGTTTAAGTGGCTCACCAGGATTAGTCGAAAGTAAAAATTCAACCTTATCAATACCATCCTCTTGAAAATGGACATACTTCCCATCTATTGCTGGATCCTTTTCTGACGCAGCTCTTTCTGAAACTTCGATATAAAACTTTGTTTTTTCCATATAAAGATCTTTTAAATGTTGTTGGATTTTGTCTCCCAAATCCTTTGCTGCTGTAGTTCTTATTTGTGTTAAATTTTTTGCTTCGAGATATAAATCATAACTTACATGTTCTAATTGGTTTTGAATTTCTTCAATTTTTGCTTCTCTATTTAGTAAATTGTCAATTTCCTCTTCAATTTTAGAAGAATATTCCAAAATGTGTGTAACATCATGCCCATATTTTCGTTTCAATTGGGAAATTTCATTTAAGCGCCCTTCTATTAGGTTTAAGCGGTCAGGATCAAATTCAATCCCCTCATAATAATCTCTTAATGAAAAGGTTGCTTCCTCTAATAAATAATAACAGTTACTAATCGTTTCTTTTAAAGGTATTAACTGCTTATCAATCGTCGCAGCTTCTACTACATGGTTCATTGCATCCATTAACCAATCCAATCCTTTACCATCACCATAAAGGGCATGATAGGAATCATGAATGGTTTTGTAAAGCTTTTCACCATTTGAGAGCTTAAATCTTTCTTCAGTTAAGTGTACATCTTCATCTGGTGTAAGATTAGACTTTTCAATTTCCTTTAACTGATATTGAAGCAAGTCTAAACGGTGAGCAATTTTTTGTTCATTTTCGGAAAATTGTTTGACTCTTCCTTTTAATTCCGTAAATGTCTTATAAATATTTTTATATTCATTTAACGCATCACTAATCTTGTCCACTATAAATTGGTCAAGTAAAGACAAATGCCGTTCAACTTGCATTAAATGTTGATGCTCATGCTGGCCATGGATATCAACTAACGATTCACCTAATTCACGCAAAATTCCCAAAGTAACAAGCTTTCCGTTAACTCTACAAATACTTTTTCCTTGTGACGTGATATCTCTCTGTAAAACAACCATTTGATCATCGTTAATTTCAATTCCTAATTGAAGAGCTTTATCATAAATATCATGGGAAAGATTATCAATAAAAAATAATCCTTGAATTTCAGCACGATTTGCCCCATGGCGAACAAATTCTACAGAACCTCTCCCACCAACAAGTAAACTGATGGCATCAATAATAATTGATTTACCAGCACCTGTTTCTCCAGTCAAAACCGTTAATCCTTTTTCAAAGGGAACCGTTAGATTTTCAATGATTGCAAAATTCTTAATTGATAGCTCAATTAACACGTTTTATTCACTTCCTTTTTACAAACGATCTACCTAAAGCATATCTAAAAAACGTTCACTTAATATTGGACTATCCTCAGTCGAACGACAAATAATTAAAATTGTATCGTCACCACAAATGGTTCCTAAAATCTCATTCCAATCAAGATTATCAATTAAAGCTCCTACAGCATTTGCATTTCCTGGTAAAGTTTTCATGACAATTAGGTTATTCGCATGATCAATACTTACAAAACTATCCATTAGAGACCGTTTTAATTTTTGCAAAGGATTGAAACGTTGATCAGCTGGTAAGCTGTACTTATACCTTCCGTCTTGCATAGGTACCTTAACGAGATGAAGTTCTTTTATATCTCTAGAAACAGTAGCCTGAGTCACATTAAAACCACCATTTTTTAGATAATCAACTAACTCATCTTGTGTTTCGATCTCTCTATTTGCAATAATTTCTCGTATTTTTATATGACGCTGTCCTTTATTCATTGTATCTCCTCCAATTAGCTGAAAACCCATTAGTTTAGTTACGTACAATCTATATTAACTGTATATTATCTTATTTTTATACATAATACAACGAATAATTGAATAATTTTACCTTACTACTGTGTTTAACAATGATTTTAATAAAAAATAAAAAAGGTCCCTTTTCAAACTGTCTCAAATCAACAGTTTTAAAAAAGCTACCTTTTATATTTCTTATTGTTTTAATTGATGATGTGCTAGAGATACTATGTCAGCAATTATTGGAATTTTATTTACGGCTGGTTCAGATATGCCTGTCCAATAAAGATGAAGCAAAAATTCGATATTCCCTTCTCCGCCTTTTATAGGTGAATATGAAAGCCCCTCGACATTAAAGCCGATATTAACAGAGAATTTCACAATTTCTTCTAATACATTTTGATGAACACGTGCATCTCTGACAATTCCTTTTTTACCTACTTCATCACGACCTGCTTCAAACTGTGGCTTCACTAGAGCGGATACATGACTGCCTTTTTCTAGGACATTAGCTAATGCAGGCAAAATTAACCTTAAAGAAATAAAGGACACATCAATCGTTGCAAAATTAGGAATTCCTCTTGAAAAAGTCTCTTTCGTTACATAGCGGAAATTAGTTCTTTCCATTACTACGACACGCTCATCTTGCCTTAATTTCCAAGCCAACTGGTTATAACCTACATCAACTGCATAAACAAGCTTAGCTCCATTTTGCAATGCGCAATCTGTAAAACCGCCAGTAGATGAACCAATATCTAGAACGATTTTATCATTTAAATCAAAATGAAATTCTTCAATGGCTTTTTCTAACTTTAAGCCACCTCTGCTGACATAAGGAATTAAGTCTCCCTTTACTAAAAGTTCAGCATCTATTTCAACTTTTGTCCCTGGCTTATCGATTCTTTCATTATTACAAAAGACAAGGCCTGCCATTACAGACCTTTTTGCCTTTTCTCTTGTTTCGATTAAACCTCGATCAACAAGCAGAACATCAATTCTTTCTTTTTTAGCCATCCCTTATGCCCTCTGCTGTTTTCTAGGAATCATTTTCTGTACATTAGCAACAACATCTTTTGTTGTCACGCCAATTTCTTCTAACAATTTACTTACACTACCGTGTTCGATAAATTGATCAGGAATTCCCATTCTTTCGACAACTGCACTGTGGTAGGAGTTGTCATGGCAAAACTCTATGACAGCACTTCCAAATCCACCTTGAAGAGCTGCTTCTTCGATTGTTAGAATTGGGCAATTTTTACTAACTAATTCTAAGAGCATTTCTTCATCTAATGGTTTAATCGATCTAGCATTAATTACCTTTACAGAAATACCATCTTTTGCTAATAAGTCTGCTGCTTCTTGGGCCATTGGGACTGTTGTACCGAAAGTAAGGATAGCAAGATCTTTACCTTCCCTAAGGACTTCCCATTTACCAATTGGAATTTCCTTAAGTTGTTCATCCATTTTAATCCCGTAACCATTGCCACGGGGATACCTAACCGCAATAGGACCGTTTTGGTATTTTGCAGCGGTATAAACCATATGTTGCAACTCATTCTCATCTTTTGCTGAAAGAATTGTCATATTAGGAATATGTCGTAAAAAGGAAATGTCAAATACTCCTTGGTGTGTTTCTCCATCTGCGCCTACAAGTCCAGCTCGGTCGATAGCAAAAAATACATTTAAATTTTGCCGACAAATATCATGGACAACTTGATCGTAGGCCCGTTGTAAAAAGGTTGAGTATACAGCAAAAACAGGTTTTAATCCTTGTGTGGCTAACCCACCAGCCATTGTAGTCGCATGTTGTTCTGCAATACCTACATCAAACATTCGGTTAGGGAATTCTTTAGCAAAAATATCTAACCTTGTTCCACCTGGCATCGCAGCTGTAATCGCAACAATTTTATCATCTTCTTTGGCTACCTTAACTAACGTATTGGCAAAAACAGCACTATAGCTTGGTGGTCCAGGATTCTTGACTACCTCTCCTGATTCAATTTTATAGGGTCCTAAGCCATGCCAAGTCCCTAATGCATCATTTTCAGCAGGTGCATACCCTTTACCTTTTTTCGTTAGAACATGAATGATAACAGGTCCCTTTGTTTTTTTAGCGTATTTAATATTTTCAAGAAGGTCATCAAGATTATGACCATCTACAGGCCCTAAGTAAGTAAAGCCCATCTCTTCAAAGAACATTCCTGAAACAAATAAGTATTTTAAACTGTCTTTTAGTCTTTCTGCAGTTGAGGCAATCTTGCCACCAAAAGCAGGTATTTTTTTCAGCAATTGTTCTAATTCATGTTTTGCATTTTGATACTTTCCTGCAGTACGTAACCGTCCCAAAACATTATGAAGAGCTCCTACATTTGGTGCAATAGACATTTCGTTATCGTTTAAAATTACTATTAAATCTTTTTGCTCATGACCAATATGATTTAAAGCTTCTAACGCCATTCCCCCAGTTAGGGCTCCATCACCAATAATAGCAATTATTTTCTCATCAGTTCCTTTAATATCTCTTGCTACAGCCATTCCCATTGCAGCTGATAATGATGTAGAACTGTGACCTGTTTCCCAAACATCATGTTCACTTTCTGACCGTTTCGGAAATCCACAAAGCCCCTTAAATTGACGTAGTTCATCAAAGCGATTAGCCCGTCCAGTAAGGATCTTATGAACATAGGCTTGATGACCAACATCCCAAATAAATTTATCCTTCGGACTGTTGAACTCTTTATGCAAAGCAAGTGTTAGCTCAACTACTCCTAAATTAGGTCCTAAATGTCCACCTGTAACTGAAAGCTTTTCTACTAGGAAAGCTCGAATGTCAACAGCTAGCGCCTCTAATTGTTCTTTATTATATTTTTTTATGAAATCCGGATCTTGTATTTTAGTTAAATCCAAGAAAAACCCTCACTTTCTTTTGGCTTTCTTTTTCCTCTTCTCTCTGTCTTTCCCATTTTTTAAAATATTTATTTTCAATTTTACCTCTAATAAATAAAATAATCTACCTACTTGGAAAATAATTGGTGTTGCATAGTGTAGTGCTAGTGTTTTACCTAAAGCTTTTCCACCTACAGTAAGACTTGCAACAACGCTCGTAAAAATAACTGAAATCCAAAACTGATACGCTGAATTTTCTCCTTGACCAATTTGTTGGGCTAATTGAATGACGACAAATGCTGATGCTGTTCCACTAATAATGCCAGCAATATCACCAATTACATCATTACAGAAGTTCGCAAATCGATCTGCATTTTTCGTGATTAAAACGGCTTCCTTTGCCCCTGATACCCGTTCTGCTGCCATCGCGTGAAAAGGTGCTTCTTCAGCAGCAGTGGCCGCTACCCCAATTGTATCAAAGATTACACCAACCAGGACAATAATAAGTACAATGATCATTCCTACTGCCCATGTAACTCCACTTAAAATAAAAGTAGAAACGATTGAAAAAAGAGCCGCTAACACAAAAGTGATAACGGCAATCCCTAGCGTCCAATTTAAAGAATTTTTTAATTTATTCATAATGGTTTTTGTACACACCAATCTTTTTTGAAATGTAGTATGTATTTATGAGTGGCCATTCAAAGAGTAAAGACTGCGTCTTAGGTCCAGTAGGTTTTCCCAAGCAAATGCCGACGTGTCGCCACATTGGCGGTTTCCCTTTAAATCTGCCTTAGCGCTGTCACCAAACGCTAGACTGGATTACCACTTAGCACGCACTATAATCCCCTTTAAATGTCATACGAACAGTCTAGGAGTTTTCCTCAACAGCCCTTAACCATCCTCTATCCTCTTTTGCAGAGTAGATTTCATGTGAATTACTAAACTTATCATACAGTGTATACAATTTAGTATCCATAATCCCCTCTAACTCCACTCAAGGCAGGCTACGCTGCAAACAAGGGGAAACTTGCTATGCAGGTTCATACCGAAACTCGTAACGTTCTCATTCCCAGGAGATTGCCACAAGTTTTGGCCTCCGCGGAAAGAGGGTCAACGCCCACATGCCATTGTGGATCGCCCTAATTCCTTTACTCCCAGCAACGACCCAAGGCTGGGCGCCTCAAGCCAATACTAGGAACTTCATCGATGTGCCCTTTAGCGGATTTTTAGGCCCGCCTTCGAGAATGGAGGACTGACTAGAATACTGCACCACTCACTTTTCAACATTATACATGATATAGACTCCAGCAACAATTAGAAAATACTAGATTACTAATTTTAGAATGTAGAATGTAAAATGTAGAATTATTGTTAGCCCTGCTTCGAAGCATAACCGAATCATCTTACAGTTTCATTCTGGATTCTACATTCTTAACGATCACGATTCATAATATAGTCGACTAATAGTTCTAGCTTTTCACTATTTATACTGACATTATATAAGTATTCCTTAGCTAGAGAAATATGATTATCTAATTTATTCTTTGCACCATCTAAACCTAAAAGCTTTGGATATGTGCTTTTTTCGTTGCTAATATCGCTTCCTACAGGTTTTCCAAGGTTTTCCTCAGATCCTTCTATATCAAGAATATCATCTTTTATTTGAAATGCTAAGCCTAAATGCTTAGCAAAAAAACGCAAATTTTCTACGTCTTTTTCAGAAGCTTTAGCTAAGATTGCACCTGCAATAATAGCATAACTTAATAGATCCCCAGTTTTATGGTGGTGAATATATTCTAATTCGGATAAAGTTAATTGTTTATTTTCGCCTTCCATATCTGCAGCTTGTCCACCAACCATTCCCTGGGGGCCAGCAGCTTTTGCAAGCTCAACAATGAGTCGTAGTTTTTGAGATGAGTCAACAGATGTCTCACTCATCGTAGCGATAACTTGAAATGCAAATGTTAACAGAGCATCTCCAGCCAAGATTGCAGTAGCCTCACCAAAAACTTTGTGGTTTGTTGGTTTTCCACGACGTAAATCATCATTATCCATCGCTGGCAGATCGTCATGAATTAATGAATATGTATGAATCATTTCAAGGGCGCAAGCAACTGGCAAGCTTTCTTGAAAGCTCTCACCAAAACCTTCTACGGTTGCAAATAATAGCATTGGCCGAAGTCGCTTCCCGCCTGCTTGAAGCGAATAGATCATTGACTCTTGCAGTTGTGTTGGAATTTCTAATTGTAGTACATAATCAGTAAGTCTTTGCTCTAATAGCGATTTTCTACCATTAACAAAAGACGATAAAGTTAACTTTGTCACTGTTACTCCTCCTGAAACGATGTTAGTTCAACTTTTCCGTCCTCATGCAAAATACGATCCATGCTGTCTTCAACTGATTTTAACTTATCATGACATTGTTTTGATAAAGACATCCCTTCTTGAAACATTGAGATCGCTTTTTCTAAAGGCACATCACCTTGTTCAAGTTTTTCAACAACTTCCTCTAGCTTTTCCATCGCTTCCTCAAAGGACAGTTCGTTCTTCTCACTCATGTTCAACACCTCTTTTCTTTTCAACATCTTTAATTTGACAAGACACCGAGCCGTCTTTTAACTCAATTGTTAAGGGATCGCCAACAATTACGTTAGATACACTTTTAATTAACGTTCCATCTTGCTTATATGCTAAGCTATAACCCCGTGTCATAATTTTTAACGGGCTTAAAGCTTCCAATTTCGTAGTTAGATGCTTAAACTGAAATTCCTTCTCTTTTCTAATCGAATTAACTTGTTGCTTTAACAATGTTTCATTTTTTTCTAGTTGTTCCCTTACCTTTTGGATATAGCTTTTTGGATGGTTTCTTTGCACATCCTTTTCAATATTAAGTAGGGCTGTTCTTTTTCTTTCGATTAATTGTAGCATGTTACGCTGTAAATCATCGAATAAACGATCCAAGTGCTGTTCCTTCTGTTGCACGAGTTGTTCAGGGTAACGAAAAGCATAAGATTTTTGTAAATTAGTTAGTTTTTTTCTTTCAGTTTCGACCCTTTTAGAAATGGCTCTTTGGATACGAATTTTTCGTTGGCCGATTTTTTCAAAAAGGTCTTCCCAATTTGGAACAGCTAATTCGGCTGCTGCTGTTGGCGTCGCTGCTCGTTTATCGGCTATGAAATCTGCGATCGTAATATCGGTTTCATGTCCTACTGCGCTAATGACGGGAATTGTTGAGTGAAAAATTGCTTTAGCAACAATTTCCTCGTTAAATGCCCATAGTTCCTCAATTGAGCCTCCACCTCTACCTACTATTAATACATCGATACCTTCTGTTTCGTTTGCTTGGTGAATCGCCTTAGCAATCGAATTAGGTGCTTCTGGTCCTTGGACAAGAACAGGAAACAATGCAATTTTGACACTTGGAAAGCGCCTTTTTAGCGTTGTAATAATATCACGAACGGCAGCACCTGTTGGTGATGTGATTACGCCAATTTCTTTGGGTATTTTTGGTAAAGCCTTTTTATACTGATCATCAAAGTAACCTGCCACCTCAAGCTTCTGTTTCAGCTGTTCATAAGCCAAATACAAGTTTCCGACACCATCTGGCTGCATTTCATTGACATATATTTGATATTGACCAGTTGCTTCATAAATTGTAACATTGCCGCGAACAATGATGTTCATCCCATCTTCAGGAATGAACTTCAAGAAGCGGTTATTACCAGCAAACATAACCGCTTGTATTCTTGATTGATCATCTTTAATTGTAAAATACATATGCCCTCGGCTATGTTTTTTAAAATTAGAAATCTCACCTTTTATCCAAATATTTTGAAGGATTTCATCATTGTCAAATGTTCGCTTAATGTACTTATTTAACGCTGATATCGTAAAAATTTGATCATTTGACATTCGAACCTCTCCTTACTTCACACTTACCACTAATTTTTTTGCAGATTGAATTGTATTAAATAGTAACATTGTTATTGTCATTGGCCCTACTCCACCAGGAACTGGTGTAATGAATGAAGCAATTTCTTTTGCCTCATCATAAACTACATCTCCGCAAAGTTTGCCAGTATCCAAACGATTTACCCCTACATCAATAACTACACTACCCTCTTTAATAAAGCTTGCATCGATGAAATTCGCTTTACCAACAGCTACAACAAGAATGTCTGCTTGTTTTGTAATTGATTTCATATCCTTTGTTCGAGAATGACAATACGTAACAGTCGCATTTTCATTTAGTAGTAATTGCCCTACTGGTTTACCAACAATATTACTGCGGCCAATGACAACTACATGCTTGCCTTCGATCGCAATACCTTGTGATTTAATCATTTCAACAATACCAAAAGGCGTACACGGTAAAAATGTTTCATCACCAATCATCATTTTTCCAACACTTATAGGATGAAAGCCATCTACATCTTTAGCGGGACTAATACTCTCAATTACTGCCTTTTCAGAAATATGAGACGGTAATGGCAATTGAACTAAAATTCCATGAATAAGAGGATCATTATTTAATGACTCAATAGCATCTAATAGTTGTATCTCAGTAATAGAATCATCTAACTTATGTAGCACAGAATAAATCCCAGTTTCTTCACAAGCTTTTTGCTTAGCTTTTACATAAGATTGACTTGCAGGATCTTCCCCTACTAAAATGACTGCTAAACCTGGTTGAATTCCCTCTTTTTTAAGTAACTCAACCTCTTTTTTCATGCTTTCTCTTTTTTCTTTTGCTAATTCTTTCCCACTAATAACTGTTGCAGACATCCTAATTTCCCCCTTGTTTTTAACTTTTTATTAGTAAAGCTCCCGCGTCTTTTACTTCAGTCGATTGAGTAAGTAGTTTGAATGACCAGTACACCGGAGCTAGACAAACGTAAAACAAAAGTGTTCGTATTCCCTTTGGGTTTATTTATGCTTTTAGTGTTTCAGCAAT
The DNA here is from genome assembly GCF_001866075.3 of Anaerobacillus isosaccharinicus. Lineage (GTDB taxonomy): Bacteria > Bacillota > Bacilli > Bacillales > Anaerobacillaceae > Anaerobacillus > Anaerobacillus isosaccharinicus. The sequence continues at coordinate 5,177,384 of NZ_CP063356.1, forward strand.
CTTTGAAATAACGCCGTTTACGAAACGTCCGCTTTCTTCACCACCAAAGCTTTTAGCTACATCAACCGCTTCATTAAGTGAAACATTTATTGGAATTTCTTCTACAAACTTCATCTCGTATATAGCCATCCTAATTACTGCACGATCTACATTCCCTACACGGTCAATCTTCCAATTTTCCAAATGGCTTTTAAAAATTTGATCGATCTCATCTAAATTTTCTAACGTGCCAAAAACAAGCTTCTCTAAAAATTCATCTTTCGTTTCATCATCTTCTAATACATTATTTATTGCTTCCTCTTTATCGGTTCCACTCATGTCTACTTGAAAAAGTGACTGAACGGCTTTTATTCGGGCAAGACGTCTTTTCATATGTAAAATTCTCCTTTTAAATACATTAATACCATTTTCCTAAACTAGATCATACCATATTCTTGTCCTTCATTACATAATTCTATTGTTATTTAGTATTTAAAAAATCCACTAAAAATATCAACGGATTTCATAATACTAACCCAAACGCCATTAAGTTAAAGAGCTGGTCGTTAAAACCCTTTAATAGATGTGACTAGTCTATTGTAATTATGAAATTTAGATATGTAAAAAATAAAATAAAAAAGACAACTTAGAGAGGGTATACATCTTCCTAAGTCAACACTACTAGGAAGAGTCAGACCCCCCTAGAGTCATCCTCAGTTCAAATTATTCTTGGGTATTGTCTACAACTACTTGTTGCGTTTCAAGTTGAATTCCAACTACATGAACATTAACAGCAATTAAATCAATAGCTGTCATTGTTCTTAATGTTTGATGAATGTTATCTTGGACTTTTTTTGCGACATCTGGAATTGAAACTCCATAGTTCATAATAATATATACATCGACTGAAATACCATCTTGACCTAAATCTACTTTTACACCTTTACCATGGTTTTTTCTACCTAATTTTTCAGCAACTCCAGTTGCAAAGTTCCCTCTCATTGTAGCAACGCCTTCAACCTCAGCTGCAGCTATACTTGTAATAACTTCAATGACTTCTGGTGAAATTTCCACTTTACCTAATTTTGTATGTTGCTCTTCCATATCAATTACATGATTTTCTTCTGTCATTATTTTAACCTCCTACGGATAGTCCTAGACACTAATCCAATTTTACCATTAATTATTTAACAGTTAAATTATGAAGTTCTAAAAATTTTGTGTTAAAGTCCCCACTTACAAATGTGTCGTTTTCTAACAACCTTAAATGAAACGGAATAGTTGTATCAATTCCCTCTATTACAAATTCATGCAATGCCCTTTTCATCTTCGCAATAGCTTCTGCTCTCGTTGCTCCGTAAGTAATTACTTTTGCAATCATCGAGTCATAAAAAGGTGGGATTGTGTAACCTGGGTAAGCTGCTGAATCTACCCTAACACCTAAGCCCCCTGGAGGCAAGTACATCGTAATTTTTCCTGGTGAAGGCATGAAATTCTTATCTGGGTTTTCTGCATTAATACGACACTCTATTGACCAACCATTAAACGTAATTTCTTCTTGAGTAAAAGGTAGTTTTTCTCCTGAAGCAACCAATATTTGCTGTTTAATTAAATCTATGCCTGTAACCATTTCTGTAACAGGATGCTCTACTTGAATTCTCGTATTCATTTCCATAAAGTAGAACTCACCAGTGTTATGATCAAATATAAACTCAACGGTACCAGCGCCAGAGTAATTAACTGCCTGGGCAGCAGAAACGGCTGCATCACCCATTTCTTTTCGTTTAGCTTCTGTAATCGCTGGTGACGGTGTTTCCTCTAATAATTTTTGGAGACGGCGTTGAATACTACAATCTCTTTCACCTAGATGTACAACATTACCATGATTATCTGCTAATACTTGGATTTCAACATGACGGAAATCCTCAATAAATTTTTCGATATATACCCCTGGATTTCCAAATGCTGTTTGCGCTTCTTGTTGTGTAATTGAAACACCTTTAATTAACTCTTCTTTTGTTCTGGCAACACGAATTCCTTTTCCACCACCACCAGCTGTTGCTTTAATGATAACAGGATAAGTAATTTCATTTGCGATTTCTAAGGCATCATCAATGTCTTTAATTATACCATTTGAACCAGGAACAATTGGAACCCCTGCTAGCTTCATTGTTTCCCTAGCTACATCTTTTGTTCCCATTTTATTTATAGCTTCTGGACTAGGTCCAACAAACGTTATGTTGCATTCAGCACAGATTTCCGCAAAGTCAGCATTTTCTGCTAAAAATCCGTAACCAGGATGAATGGCATCAACATTTGTTAATGTAGCAACACTCATAATGTTAGTGAAATTTAAATAACTCTTCGCCGAAGCTGTCGGACCGATACAATAAGCTTCATCTGCCAATCTCACATGTAACGATTCTTTATCTGCTTCAGAATAAACAGCAACAGTTTCAATCCCCAATTCTCGGCATGCTCTAATAATTCGAACAGCAATTTCTCCTCGATTTGCTATTAAAAGTTTTTTTATCATCAAGCTTCTCCCCTATTCCGGTTTCACTAAAAATAGCTCTTGACCGTACTCTACAAGCTGTCCATTTTCAACAAGAATCTCTACAATTTCACCTTTGATTTCTGCTTCTATTTCATTCATTAGTTTCATTGCTTCAACAATGCACACTACCGAATCCGATTTAACTTGATCTCCAACCTTTATATATGGCGCTGAATCAGGCGATGGCGAGGAATAGAAAGTTCCAACCATTGGAGATGTGATTTTATGTAAGTTTGTTGGTTTAACTGCTGGTGTCTCTTGTTTCACTTCTTTTTCTACGATGTTTTCAACTTGCGGTTGAACAGTTGTAACAACTTGTTGTGGAATGGAAATAGGAGCTTGTTGGACAACCTGCTGTACTTGTTCAATCATTTTGCGTTCTTTTCTCATTGTAATCTTTGTGCCATCTTGCTCGTATTTAAATTCTTCTATACTTGATTGATCAATAGCTTTTATTAGTTCGCGAATATCTTGAATTTTTAACATAATACGTCACTCCTCATTATTCTCCATCATTTCTTTTTAAACAACGTTTTATACTTTAATTAGCAATAATCAAGCCTTAATGTTTACTTTGTCTTATGACTAAGTACTAACTTCATGGTACATTAAATACTAACATTTTAAAAGATTTTTTTGGTATAAGCACAAAAAAAAGAATGACCCAAGATTATTGAGCCATCCATTCATATCTATTCTTCTTCACTGACAGATACAACTTCTTTTTTATATTGTTTAAAAACTGGAAATTCTGAGAGATTTTCAGGAATTTTACCATTTTCTAATAAAATGATTTTAACAATACTTTTATTTCTTGCCATATGAAATTTATCACCATACTCATTTTCCTGTGTATATTTTTTCAGTGACTGATAATCTTCTTCTTGGATTGAAACACTATATACTTCTTCATCAGGCGTTTCAACCTCTTGTTGGAAACCTACTTCAAATTCCACAATTTGAATTTGATCATTTTTCATATTTCTTGTTTGCTCTAGTACCGCTTTGGCTCCTTCTGTTAAGTCAGTCCATTGCATGATGATCTCTCCCTTACAAATAAGTAAAATGAATTTAATTAACTTAGCTTAATCTTTAAATAGCGTGTAAGTAAAATTTGTTATTTTGCCTTTACTTTACCAAGGACGTATTATACCACTAAAAATAAAGAAATGCACCTCTATCAATAGCTTTTTCCAAAAACAGCTCTATTTATTAGAAAGGTAATTGCATTAAAAGAGAAAGGGATTGATCTTTTTAAGACCAATCCCGTTTATCTTACTTATTTGTCGGCTGGAAAGCAACAGCGATATTATCAATTCCAAGTTGTTCACGAGCCATTAAGTTAATTCTTACAGCTTCTTCTTTAGAAAGCTCGTTTGCTTTAACAATGATCTTTACTTCGTCACCATCTGCAATAACTAAAACATCTTCATAACCTTTTGTTTTAATTAATGTTTCAAGCATTTCTTCTTTTTGAGCCAGTACTCTTAAGCTTTCAATATTATCTAATGCTCGGCTTTGAAGATCAGCAGAAGCATCAACAGAGGCAATAACCGCAACATAATCTTCACTTAAACGATCTCTTGTAATTTGTCGGTCTAAACGAATTGAATTGAAAACTTCATCACTAGTAAAGCTAGTTAAGATGTTGTCATCGAACATGCTTTCCATCGTTTCGTCAGTTACTTCTTCAAATTCTACAAAAGTTCCATCATTATCACCTTTTTGGGCTTCTTCACCTACGAAAGCTAACTGATCATTTTGAATTGGAGATGTAATGTAATACACCGATAATACAATAATCAAGCTAAGCATTGTAAGTAACCAAACTGTTTGTCTTTTCAATACCATTTTTTATTCCCCCTTTGATTTCTTTGGTAATACTGAAACTCGATGAGATGGTACGTCTAGAACCCTGCTCACTGCTTCTACTACCCATGTTTTTACTTGAATATTTTCTACTCCTCTAGCGACAACAAGAACACCCCTAATTGAAGGCTTTTCTGTTTTCGCTATAAGTGGTTCTTCTTTGTCACCTGTACGAATGACAACAACTTCATTGTCCCTGGTAACATCCTCAACTTTTCGCTTGCCACCTTCGCGATCCGTCTCATCGGTTTTTTGCTCTTTAGTACTTATATTTCTTTCGAATACTTTTGTTTCAGTTTCTGCTAGGTTGATCATGATATGAACATCAGAAACTCCTACAATTTGTTCAAGGACATCTCTAAGTTGTTTTTCATAGGTATATTCATAATCTTGCATTGTGAGTGGCCCATCACCTGAATTTTTGCTTGTGAATACTGGAACAACCTCGCTAGTATCTTTCGTTTCCTCTTTGAAAACGGGAATACTTTCTTGTATACCGCTTGTCTTTGAGAAGTTACTAAAGATCATTAACGCAAGACCAACACACATAACGATAGCTAAATATTGAATGGGACTACTTCTTTTTTTCTTTTCGTCCTTGTTCGTAAAAAGTTTTTTGATCCATTGTCCATTATCATCGTTTTTGGTCATTGATCCAAACTCCCTCCTTCCATTTGAACTTCAATTTTCTCTATTGGTATTGGCCAAGTAGTCGCTAAGTAACGAAGGATTTCTTTTTCATTGTTTTTTTCAGTTTCCAACTTTAGTGGCTCTACTCGATTGGCTGTATCGATTTTCACGAGAGCAACAGCTGGAACCGTTTTGTGATCAATTTCCTCTTCTCCATCAATCCGTTTTAGGCGAATTGATACTTGAGTAATGCTATTTAGGTAGTCATCTTCTTCTAAAAAATCATTTAAGGCTACATTTACTTCTATTACTTCTTTATCAAACTTTGTAATCATCTCCTCTTCTACTTGTCTCTTTAGTTGGACAGCCACTTGTTCTGAAATATATGCAAGTGTTACCTGTTGTATTTCTCTTTTCTTATTTTCTATAGAAATTTGTACATCTTTTTCTTCAAATTGGGTTGGCATTCCTATTTGTGCAACCCAGCTATCAACATCTTTTGAAAAAATTGATAGAAGCGGAGTTAAAAGAATGACTAGTAATAACAAACCAACGACCATTTTGACATACCTTTGCAAACTAGAGTTCGGTAGGAGTAGTTCCAATACGCTTGCTAATAGGATTAGTAAAATAATATTGCTTATCCATTCCGTTAAAAACTGCATCGCTACCTCCCCCTTCTTTTTTCAATGTAGAATGTAGAATGTAAAATGCAAAATGTAGATTGGTCTGAGTTGTCATTTATTATTCATAATTCATAATTCGTAATTATTACCTCATCATCAATGATAAGTTACCTGCGGCTACCATAATTGTGATTGCGAGAAAGAACATTAAGCAAACCGTTGCTAATGCCGCAAAAACAAAAATGACTGCTTTACCGATTATTGATAAACTATTAATAATAGCTCCACCGCCAAGAGGCTGTAGGACAGCAGCAGCTAAATTGAAAATAAGCGCTAGTGTAAGAACTTTAATTGCTGGAAATGCACATATTAGTAGCAGAATTGCTAGTCCTACTATTCCAACTGTGTTCTTCAATAAAATCGATGCTCCCATCACTGTATCAGCTGCATCTGTGAAAACACGTCCGACTACAGGAACAAAATTCCCTGTAACAAATTTTGCTGTGCGAATTGTTATCCCATCTGCAACAGCAGTAACTGCTCCTTGAACAGAAATAACTCCTAAAAAAACAGTTAAGAATATACCTAATGTTCCCACGCTAATATTTCGTAATAAATTTGCTAGTTTTGATACTTTATAATGATCTGTTAGTGTACTAACAAGGCTTAGTAATGCTGATAAAAATAGCAGCGGTAACACAAAGTGCTGAATTAATAAGCCACTAGTATTTACGAGAAAGATAATTAATGGATGAAATAAAGCTACCGAAGTTAAACTTCCAATAGATGCTAGCAACGCTAATAATAATGGTAGTAACGCAATCATGAAATTGATCATCATTGAAATGGCAGATTGAGCATAATTGATAGCAATATAAAAACTGTTTATGGCAATGATCAAAAGCACCATATAAACGATGGCATTCGCTACCTTACTTACTGCATTTTTTTCAAAAGCTGTTTGTAAGTTTTGCAGGATCATACTAAAAACCGTTAGTAAAATTAACGTTCCAAGTAACTTTCCATTAACAATTAGCTCATGTAGAAAATAGCGGACAAAACCTGACATCCACTCTTTCAGTGAAAATTGCTTATCACCTCGAACGAAATCCATAAACGAGCCTTTTTGATTTTCTGGAAGAAAGCCGCCATATTCAGTAACGATTTGCTCCCAGTATTCTCTGATTTCATCAATTCCTAATTGCGATATCTGTTGTTCTACAAGATTTTCTTGGGGTGGTGGTTCTGCTAGAGCTACAATAGGTACAAGAAAGAATATAAAGATCGCTAAAATAACTATTTTTTTCATGATTTAAACCCCTATCTTAGAAATCCCAACAATTTTCATTAGTAAGGTAATAGCCCAATAACTGTTTCAATGATGGCTGTGATGATGGGGATAGCCATGACTAAAATAAATACTTTACCCGCTAGTTCAATTTTGGAAGCAATGGCACCTTGACCCGCATCTTTCGCAATTTGAGCTCCAAATTCTGCAATATAGGCGATCCCAATAATTTTTAAAATCGTTTGGACATACACCATATTAATATTGGCGTTGATGGCAATTCTTTGAAGCATCGTTATAATCATATGAATTTGATCAATTAGAAAAATAAATATGATAACACCGACAAAAACCGTTAATAAAAACGCAAATATAGGTTTTTGTTCTTTTACTATAAGGGCTAAAAATGTTGTAATTAACCCTAAGCCGACAATCTGGATAATTTCAATGGCCCAACACCTCCCTTACTGAAAGAGAAAGACACCTTTAATTTTCTGAAACAAATTATCTACTACTGAAGCAACCATATAAAGAACAACGATAAACGCGAAAAATGTTACCCAATGGGCTACATCATCTCTACCCATTTGTTTTAAAACGGTATGAAGCATTGCAACAACAATACCTATACCAGCAATTTGAAATATTGTATTAACATCAGGACCCATGAACTCTCCTCCTTAGGCTGTAACCCTACATCATCAAAATGACAATTAGTAATCCTGTTAGAAACCCAAGACTTTTTAACATTTTTTCATAACGATTTTGCGACTCAATAGCGTCTCCTTCTTCCCTCTCTAGATGATTTAACGTCATGCGGATTTGCTTTTGCTGGTGATCTCTATCATGTTGACCTAAAGTAGCACCAAACTGACTCATTACCTCTAGTTCTCCATTACACAAGGCTGTTAAATGCCAAGTTTCCTTCAAACTTTCTTCCCAAGCTTTATGTACACTAACTTCTCCCATTTTTAGCCTTTCGGAGAAACAAGTGAAAAAGTAAGATAATGGCTTTGGAAGTTGTTTAGCTATATGTTCACATGCTTCAGCTAATGGGGTAAGACCGTACATAATTTCAGACTCTAGTGATTGTAAAGCAACTTTTAAGTGTCTAAGCTGTCTCGGTCTTTCAGTTAATCTTCTAGCAAATTCAAACCCGACCCATGTCGTAGCAACTAAAATTAAAATAGCACCTATAATTTTCAATGTATTCTCACCACATCTTTTCCGTTTTCATCCCGGATTCGCTTTATCTTTCCAGGTTGAAACCCTCTAGCTAATTCAATACAACGGGTAAAAACATTCATTTTCAACAGTTCTTTTAAAGTTGGTCGATCCATAACATCCTCTAACTTATTACCATGAACAGTTGTAATGATTTTCACTCCCGCGTGTATTGCTTCCATAATTGCCTCACTATCTTCTTTTCTGCCAACTTCATCAACAATTAACACTTGAGGGCTCATTGATCTAATTAACATCATCATGCCTTCAGCTTTCGGACAAGCATCTAAAACATCAACACGGTTACCTAAGCGATGTTGCGGGATTCCTTTTACACAACCTGCAATTTCAGACCGTTCATCAACGATACCAATTTTCATTGATGGTATCGTCCCTTTTCCTTCACTAATAATTCTTGCTATATCTCTAAGCAAAGTAGTTTTTCCAGTTTGTGGTGGGCCTACAATTAACGTATTATGCCATTCATCATTATCGAATAAATAATTTGTATAAGCTTCTGCAACCCCAATTTTTTGCCTAGCAACTCGAATATTGAAAGAACTTATGTCTCGAATTGCCTTCACTTGTCCTTTTTCAGTGATTACTTTTCCAGCAAGACCAACACGATGCCCTCCGCGAATTGTTATATAGCCTCTTTTTAATTCTTCCTCTAATGCATAAAGAGAGTAGTCACTTAATTGGTTTAGGAGATATATAGCATCACTAGCAGTTATTAAATATTGGTTTTCTAAATATTTTGGAAAAACGGCTCTTCCATCAATAACCATTTCTAGTGGCCTAGAAATCCTAATTCTAATTTCCTCAATCCGCTCTCGGGTGGTAGAAGGTAAGTTTACAACCATTTCCCTGACCTTTTCTGGTAAAACAGCTAAAATCTCATCCACATCATCCCCACCTTCCATTTAGTCTAGTACTATTGATTCCAGTCATTTAGCCGGTTAAAACCTTATGAGAAATTCGCGTTAACTTGTCTTACTATTGAAAATGTATGCATGCTTGACTATATTATGACTACCATTTCATTTTTACCGCCTAACACCAATAAGGATTAGTAAGACTCCACAACCAATTAAAAATAGTTTACTGAAAGAAAGCTTATCAGCCATTCCAACCAACCCAATGCTCATTGTCAGTACTAAAATAATTGGCCCAACAATTGCTAGTGATGCATTAATCATTACTGCCTTGTCTACAGCATTAAATCTTAACATTAGTGAAGCTGCAGTAATTTCAATTAGTCCAGAAATCATTCTCAAAATAACCATCCCTAAGACAGCTGTCTCAACAGTGGCAATCCAGTTTTTCATTCTATCCACCTCAGAATCCAAATTTAAACATTCCTCATTTTTTTACGTGTAGTACAAGCGTATGAAAAGAAAAATGATTTAGAACAGCAAAAAAAAAACCTATCCACAAAAAGTGAATAAGTGCATTTGTAATGTAAAATTGGAGAATTAGTTTTAGTAATGCTGCGTAGCTTTACCTACATAAAATTTTACATTCTTCATTCTGAATTATACATTTCTATTGGATCTGACTCTCAATCACGCTTAGTAGTGCCCCTTCTTCCATCCACTCCTCAAAAGAATATCGATCTGAGCAAAAGGCACCAATCTGAGTATCATCTTTATAAACATTTACACAAAACATATCATCAAAGTGGTTATAATATTCAATTTCATATTGATCAATTTTCTTACGGTTTTTATTGTCAGGGGTTTTTGCATTTTTTACTTGTTTAATATGTGTTTCAGTTAATTGAAGTAGGTCTGTCTCATCCCACTCCTCAAAATAAGAAACGTCTGAACAAAATTGCCCCATGTTTTTACCATGTTGATAGACTTCTACGCATACAATGTCTTTAGAAAATTCATAGTAAGATATTTGTAAGCCATCTTTGAACTTTTTTACCCTTTTATCCATATTAGCCCCACCCCTTTAATAATTTATTAACCCCTTACACATACATACCCCTTTTTTAGAATTTCATGCGTGTTTTTTGAAAATTCTTAGAATTATATTTACAGAAAAAAAGGGCTGACCATAATGGTCAACCTCAGTTTAGAAATCATAACTCAAGACCGCTTTACGCTCTTGACATATAAGCTGAATTACGAGTATCAATTAACAGTACGTCACCTTCATTGATAAAAAATGGTACGTTAACTGTTAAGCCTGTTTCTAGAGTAGCTGGCTTTGTACCACCTGAGGCAGTATCACCTTTAATTCCCGGCTCTGTTTCAGTAACTTTTAATTCAACTGTATTTGGTAATTCAACACCAAGAGTTTCTCCTTGGAACGTCATTACTTGAACAACCATATTTTCTTTTAAGAACTTTAACTCGTATTCTAATTGTGCAGAGGATAATTCTAACTGCTCATAAGATTCATTATCCATAAATGTATAAACATCACCACTAGCATAAAGGTATGCCATACGGCGATTTTCGATATGAGCTTTAGCTACTTTTTCACCTGCACGGAATGTTTTTTCTTGGATTGCTCCATTACGAAGGTTACGAAGCTTTGAACGAACAAAAGCTGCACCTTTTCCTGGCTTTACGTGTTGGAAATCAACTACTTGCCATAAGCCCCCATCAACTTCGATCGTTAAGCCTGTTTTAAAATCATTTACTGAAATCATTACTTTTCCTCCTAATTTTACCTTATTCGCCTATTATTATTAATTCTTTTGTAGAATAGGTTAACGATTCATTACCATTCTCTGTAATGACTGTGTCGTCTTCAATTCGAGTTCCACCAACCCCAGAGATATAAATACCTGGTTCCACTGTAACAACCATTCCTGGTTGTAAAATTGCTTCTGACTTCATAGATAGCCCAGGTCCTTCGTGGACCTCCATTCCAAGACCATGTCCTGTTGAATGACCGAAGTACTCACCGTAGCCTTGTTCAGTTATATAATCTCTTGTTAAGGCATCTGCTTCCTTACCATTCATTCCTGGTTTAATACCGTTCATTCCTCTAAGTTGAGCTTCCAAAACCGTTTGATAAATTTTCTCTAATTCAGTTGACGGTTTACCAACCGCCACTGTTCGAGTAATATCTGAACAATATCCCTTATAGTATGCGCCAAAATCGAGGGTTACAAGTTCTCCCTTTTTTATAATTTTATTTGATGCGACACCATGGGGCAATGCTGAGCGGATCCCGGATGCTACAATAATATCAAAGGACGAAGACGCTGCCCCTTGCTTTCTCATAAAGAATTCTAATTCATTAGAGACATCTAGCTCAGTAAGTCCTGGTTTTATGTAAGTAATAATATGTTCAAAGGCTGCGTCAGCTATTTTGGCGGCTTCCTTTAGTATCTTAATCTCTTGATCATCTTTAATCAAGCGTAAATTTTCAATAATTCCACTGATTGGGACAAGCGTTGTATTCGTAAAACTTGATTTATATTCTTCATATTGAGCAAAAGATACATGTGTTTTCTCAAAGCCTAAATTCTTGACACCTAGCTCATTAAGTTGATTTGCAATCTCCTCTAATAAAGATGCTTTATGCTGTACAATCTCAAAATCAACTGCTTGTTGGGCTGCCTGGTCAACATAACGAAAATCTGTAATGAACTTGGCTTCTTTTTCAGTAATAAGAGCAACACCTGATGATCCAGTAAAACCTGTAATGTACCGACGATTATAACTACTTGTTACTAAAATACCATCAATTCCATTTTCTTTTAATTTCGAGCGAAGCTTCACTAATTTTCCCATTAAAAATCCTCCTTTACTAATGACAATAGGGCAAGCTTATAACCTTTAGTTCCTAAACCTACGATTTGACCAATTGTAACAGGCGATATTACTGATTGATGTCTGAATGGTTCCCTTGCATGGACATTAGAGATATGGACTTCAATAGTAGGCAATGAGACACTGGCAATTGCATCCCTAATAGCATAGCTATAGTGAGTAAATGCGCCTGGATTAATAATCAGCCCCGCATATTCTCTATCTTCAGCTTTATGGATTAAATCAATAATCTCACCTTCATGGTTCGATTGTTTAAAGGCAATTTCACAAGCTAATTGACTTGCTAACTTTTCTAGACTTGCTTGTAAATCTGCTAAAGTTTCAGAGCCATATATGTTTGGCTCACGCTTCCCAAGTCTGTTTAAGTTTGGACCATTTAATATTAATATCTTTTTCATCTTTTCACCCCCACAAAGGGTAATTTTTAAGAAACTTTGGCATCTAGCTTTAATTAAATTTTCTCTCTATAATGTAAAAGAAAACGAAAAGAATGCCCTAATGGACATTCTATCATAAGCTTATAGCCTTTGAATAGGCTTACGTCTTGCTACTTCTGCTGCTGCTCACTGTACTCATACGAGATTGAGTAACCGATAAAAACGCCATAGAGTATGTAAATACATAAACTAGTAATGATCGTGTTTAAGTCTAACTTTTGCAACGCCTTTAAGCCTGGAAAGATAGGGTTTAGAAAGTAAAATACAAGGAACCATAAAGCAAAACCATAGCAAAGCCCTGGCCAAATACTATTAAATTTTGCTAAGAGAAAACGATATAAAAAAGCAACTCCAATAGATAAAACAGCAATGACCCCAATCCCGACAAGTTGTCCAATCGGCCCGTTTTTCCAATCACCTAAAGCCCAAGGCATTAATACTAAGGCTGGACCAACGCGAATAAAATTAAAGTAAAAGGCTAAATAACCAACAACACTCCAGATTAGACCACCAAAAAAACCAATTGATGTAACCGTTGCATTAAAACTCATTGGCTCTTCCCGTTTATTTTGTTCAAGATTTTCCATTCATATATCACCTCAAATGATAGTATGACCGTAAAATATTTAAACTATAGCTTTTTTTAATTTTCGAAAAAAGAAGTGTAAATGCTGATAAAAATGGGAATATTAGATAGTAGAAATATTAATTTCTTGGAGGAAAATAATTCTTTCATGTAGAATATAGATATATACACTGCCAAAACAAGTGATTTATAAACTTATCTTGTCGGTGCGTATTATAAGCCAGTTTAAGTAATGCATTTTTTACTTGAGGGCAGTATTTTTTTGATTTTTGTTCCAATTTGTTACCTTTATGCATAAAATAATAAAACATTTAAAATGGCAGTTTTATTATTTTATAAATTTCACCTAAATACATTGTCAAAGCTTGATTATTTTTGTTGTAACTCTTTTTACTCTTTTTTTAGCATTTATTAACTTGGAGGTGAGCAATATGACTAGATATTCATTTCATCCGCTTATTTTATGTGTGTTAGGCTTGTCAATCATTGGATTGTTTTACCGGCTTTATACAGAGCCAGTCGTTTTACTTCAACAAGCTTTCTTTATGATTATTTTTGCAGCTGTTATTTTCTTTATAGCAAAGAAATTTTTAGCACATAAACTTAGTTCAGGTAACTATTATAGCTCACAGCCTCAATCGCAGAAAATGCACCAAAAAGCTGCAACAAAGAGTAATGTTATTCCTCATCGAAAGAAAAAAGATGTGAAGAAATTTTCTCGCCCTCTTATAAAGAAACGTACGGATGTTACCTTAACTGTTATTGAAGGAAAAAAGAATAAAAAGAAAAATCGAGCTCTTTTTTAGATGCTCGATTTTTCTTTTTAAAAAATCCATCATAAAATAGATTTTTATGCTTTTTACCCAGCTGGGGTTTCATTTCTTTTTTGGACTTGTCTTAATAGCTCAATTCGGCTCTTATCTTCTTCAAAATATTGAACTAAATCCCCAATTCGATCAATAGCATCCCAACTTAAATGGTGCTCAATTCCTTCTACATCCTGATAAATTTTATCATTTGTTACACCAATAATTCTTAAAAACTCTTCAAGAAGTTCGTGACGTTGAACTAATCGCTTCCCAATTTTCTTTCCTTTTGGTGTTAAAATAAAACCTCGATATTTTTCATAAATAACATACTCCGTTTGATCCAACTTCTGAACCATTTTTGTAACAGAGGAAGGATGGACTTCTAACGCCTCGGCAATGTCAGAAACTCTTGCATATCCCTTATCTTCTATTAATAAATATATTCTCTCTAAATAATCTTCCATACTTGGTGTTGGCATCGTGTCCCCTCCGATTTCCTCTCCAGCCCAATTGTTTACAAATTGTCTAAGAAAATTATACTATATTCAAATATGTTGGACAACCTACACAAGTCATTACGTAAAATACTCGATCGTTGCAGAAGGGAAAAATTTTGTAATATAAGCCTCAATCGTATCTTTTAACTCATCAGATTCTTCTTTTTGATAAACATATTTACCACGACCATATTTTCCCCACTTGTACTTTCTTTCTTCCTCATTCATTTCTAACTTGGATTTTGGATAGCGTTTTAAAATTGTTCGTTTCGCCGTTTTCGTAAACCGATGTTGAATTAATTCAAACGTTAAATCTTTTGTTGCATAACTAGGCAAGGTTGCTTCTAACTTTTCAAATAACTCTAAGTATCCTCCTTGCCAATCATCGTGCCTGTATAGTGGTGCTAATATAAAACCGAGTGGATACTGTGCTTTAGCTACCTTACCTGCAGCTTCTATCCGTTGTTCAAAGGATGAAGTACCCGGCTCAAAATTTTTTATGACATAATTAGAATTTAAACTAAAGCGAAACCGAGAATTGCCGTTATGTTTTGCGTCTAATAAATGATCAACGTGATGATATTTTGTTACAAAACGGAGTCTCCCAAGGTCTGTTAGACCAATAAACTCGATTGTTTTCTTTAAAGTATGCGTTAAATGATCTAGACCAACAATGTCCGATGTACAGGCAGCTTCAAAACGAGTAATTTCTGGTTCTCTTTCTTTAATATAGTTGGTTGCAGCTTCAAATATATCTTCTAAGTTTACATAGGTGCGAAGATATGGTTTATCACCCATCGTCGTTTGTAAATAACAGTAATGGCAGTGTCCCATACAACCAGTTGCTAAAGGAATCGCATATTCAGCAGATGGTTTTGAAGTATCAAACTTTAACGTTTTTCTAACACCGATAACAAGCGTCGACTTTGCATTACGATATACTTGATTTTCATTATTTCCAGGAATGTTTCGTACCTGATTGTGGGACGTAGTCTCCCTAATCTCAATTCCCATCTTTTCAAACTTTTCCTTTAGCTCCCTACCTAATGGATAGGCTAAAGCTTTCGGTTCTATATAAACTAGTTGCGGAATAAATGGCTCCATTAAATATTTCCCACCTTAAATAGTGATAGTTCCTCTTACTTAAGGTGTACAATTACTTTGGTTTATTGTGAAAGAAAAGAAACCAATAATGGAAAAAGGAGAGAACAAAGCTCTCCCCCCTCAAAAAATCCTATAAACCGCACTTTAATTGCGCATTACAATTAGTACAAGTATTACAACCACCAATATCCTCCACTGTTCCTGTTCGGCAAACTGGGCATGTGTTCCCAACTTCAGAACCTATTGTCACAGAAGTAGAACGTAAGTCAGCAATTGTATCAAGAAGTACGACTGTTTTTTTCTGACGTTTCTTTTCTGATGAGGCAGCATCTTGATCAAATTGATTTTCTTCCGCTGTTAATGACAATACTTGGGCGTCACGACTTCCATCAACATAAACTGTGCCACCTTTAGCTCCACCACGGTAAAGTCTCTCATAAACAGCTTGGACTTGATCTACTGAGTATCCACGTGGGGCATTAACAGTTTTTGATAATGAACTATCAACCCAACGCTGAATGATGCATTGCACATCTGCATGCGCCTCTGGTGCAAGATCCATTGTTGAAATAAACCACTCAGGTAAATTATTTGCGTCTGCATCTGGATTTGCCTTAAGGTACTCCTCAACTATTTCTGCCTTTACTTCTATAAATTTCCCTAAACGACCACTACGGTAGTAAGAAAATGAATAATAAGGTTCAAGCCCCGTCGAAACACCTACCATCGTCCCTGTTGAACCCGTAGGAGCAACAGTTAATAGATGTGAATTTCTAATTCCATACTTGAGGATATCTTGACGAATATCTTCAGGCATCTTTTTCATATAACCACTATTAATAAATTTTTCACGAAGTAATTGTGTTTCGGCATCTGACTCCCCTAGTAAAAATGGGAAGCTCCCTTTTTCTTTTGCTAGTTCGATACTTGTCCGATATGCAGTTAATGCAATTGTTTCAAAAATCTGATCAACTAGCTTATTCCCCTCATCTGATCCATAAACCGTTTCAGCATAAATTAACAAGTCATGAAGTCCCATTACACCTAGACCTATTCTTCGTTCTCCCTTAGCCATTTCTGTATTAGCTTCTAAGAAATAAGGAGTTGCGTCAATTACATTGTCTTGTAACCTTATTCCTACCTCTACAGTCTGCTTCAGTTTATCAAAATCCACTTGTTTTGTTTCTTTGTTTGCCATAGCTCCTAAATTTATTGCAGCAAGGTTACAAACACTATATGGCGCAAGTGGTTGTTCCCCACAAGGATTTGTCGCTACTACTTTTTGACCATAGCTAACAGCATTCGTCATATCATTCGCATTATCAATAAAGAAAATGCCTGGTTCTGCTGAGTATGTTGCACATACATTTACTAATTTCCATAATTCCCTTGCCTTGATTGTGCGGTAAGTCCGAATATTAAAACCTAATGCTTCCCATTCACGTACATCACCGTATTTGTTCCAATCACGGTTATATGCTTCCATTTCTTCTTTCGAGTAATTTTCTACATCTGGAAAACGAAGCGGATAATCTTCATCGTTTTCAACAGCCGCCATAAATTCTTTCGTTAAACATATGGAAATATTAGCTCCCGTTAAAAATTCAGGATTATTTACACTATAGGTTCCACCGAGACGCAGTTTTTCTTCAGCCTCTTTAAAGACTTTCTCATCAAAACCACCTTGGCCTGGAATCGTCTGATAATTAAGTATTCCTTGGTACATTGCCTTTTCAACTTCAGTCAAAGGCGTAAATTTCAGCTTTTCTTTAACTAGTTGCTTTATTTGTGTATCATTACTGTTCTCTAATAAAAACTGTAAAATTCTTGGATTTTGCATCTTAGATATGATGAATTCTAAAATGTCTGGATGCCAGTCTGAAAGCATAATCATTTGAGCTCCCCTGCGCGATCCACCTTGTTCTACTAAGTGAGTTAATTTGGCAATATCGTCTAACCAAGAAACTGATCCAGACGACTTTCCGTTTACTCCTCTAGCTAATGTATTTCTAGGTCTTAATGTCGAACCATTTGTTCCAACTCCACCACCACGACTCATAATTTCCATTACTTGTGTACGGTGCTCTGAAATACCACCTCTTGAGTCTTTTACAAACGGCATAACATAGCAATTAAAATATGTTACGTCAGTATCAGAACCAGCACCATACAGTACACGTCCTGCCGGAATAAAGTTTAAATTCGCTAATTCTTCATAAAAATCATTAAACGATTTTTGCCTTCGTTCTTCTGATGTTTCAACAGAGGCTAAACCAGTGGCATTTCTCTTGGCGATTTGCTCATAATAGATTTCTAGTGGTTTCTCAATTGAGTCTAAAGATCTTGTAACTATGCCTGTTTTCATTTCTTCCGGATCCAAGACACCTTGAAACTCTTCATCCACATAAATTTTTACTTCGTTCTTAAGTAAATCGATTTCTTCAACAAAACCAAACCCACGAGCGGGGAACTTTGGATCTTGCTTCACTGTTAGGACAACGAAATCTCCTACTTTTAGTGTCTTCTTCTCAGTATCCTTAAAAGTATATCTGTCTAACATTACTAAACGGGATACCCCTTTTTTCTGGATCTTCATGTCCGATGTGATTTGGTGGACTTGTGGAAATTGTTTAATATCCTCATTAAGTCTCTCCACATTAATTTTCATCACTTTTGACATTGCCATAGCCACACGCATTCTCTCCTTTAAAATTAATATCATCATTTCTCTCAGATGATCTTCATATATGCACTGATGTTTTTACCACCTTTAGTAAATGTTGCCAAATTTCATTGTTGTAATAGCTTGTCTTAGCTTATCACAGAACTAAACAGCAATCAATATATAGTATGTAAAGATCCTACTAAAACACTATATGTTGTTATAAGGGGCAAAAAAATAATTTTTGTCAACTTTAAAAGAGATTAAATAACTAAGAAATAATTAGATAAATCGATTTAAAAGTGGGATAAACACGAATTATGGACTTTTTTCTCGTTTGCAAAAATAAAAAGTCGTTTCATCCCTTTAATATCAACATCTAAAAAAATTTAATAAATATTTTTTTAAAAAAATTTGTTACAATAGTTTTATAAAAACTTTAGGAAGATGACTTTTGTAACAATAACATACTATATATAGTAACGAGAACAATTTTTCACTATTTTTTTTTGGAGGGATTATATGTCATTTGTATTACTAAACAATCAAATTACTACCCGCGAAAATGTAAAAATTGATATGGAAGATCGAGGCTATAATTTTGGTGACGGCATTTATGAAGTTATCCCTATTTATGACTCAAAGACATTTTCTATGGATGAGCATCTTCAACGTTTTGAAGAAAGTGCTGCAAAAATTGAAATCAAACTACCATATGACAAAAGTTTATTAAAACGTTTATTAAACGATCTAAAAGAAAAAAATAATATTACAAATGGAATTATCTACATACAAATGACTCGAGGAGTATCCCCACGGGCTCATCTCTACGAACGTAATGTAGAAGGACTAATTACTGGATTTTGCCGCGAGATGCCTTTTCCTGTTGAGCAAAAACACTCTGGAATAAATGTGTTCTTAACAGCAGATATTCGCTGGCTCAGATGCGATATAAAAACCATTAATTTATTAGGAAATACAATGGTAAAAAGAAAAGCTACAGACGAAAACTGTCATGAAGCTATTATGCATCGAGATGGCACATTGACTGAAGGGTCTTCGTCAAACCTTTTTATTGTAAAAGATAAAATACTATATACTCATCCTGCAACAAATCTAATCTTGAATGGTATTACAAGACAAAAAGTAATTAAACTTGCGAATGAAAATGATTTAACAGTTGTGGAAGAAACTTTTACTCTAAAACAATTAAGAGAAGCTGATGAAGCTTTTATTACTAGTACTACACAAGAAATAACCCCTATCACTTCGGTTTTTGGTGATATTCAAGCTAATTTCACAGTTGGTCCAATCACAAAAGCCTTACAACAATTTTTTAAAGAGTGCGTTGAAAAAGAAGCCATTTAAATGTAGAAAAGGTTTAGCATCTACTTACATCTACCAATAGGTAAACTAACCTATACGGTATAGTAAGTAGAGCCAAACCTTTTATTTTTTAAAATTCCATTCATCACTCGCATAACGTTTTACAACTAATTCGTGGACGTAACTAATTTCTTCTTTAGATAACTCATAAGGGATCAAATTAATATCTAATCCCTGTTCAAAACCGGTTTTAAAGGCGGATTCCGCTTCTTCGATTGAAATTTCTCTATTACTTAACTCATTAATTGCCACAGCTTTTTTACTAAAACCTTTTAACATTCGTTCACGGACCCTTTCATTTGGAAATTTAAATAAGTCAAATAGCTTTTCTTCATCTAATTCCAAAATGATTGAGCCATGTTGCAAAATCACATTTTTTTGCCTAGTCTGAGCACTCCCAGCAACTTTCCTACCTTCTACTACTAGCTCATACCATGATGGTGCGTCAAAACAAACTGCAGAACGGGGACTTTTTAAAAGATCTTGTTCTTCTTTCGTTTTCGGTACTGCAAAATACGCATCAAGACCTAAATTCTTAAAACCATGAAGAACCCCTTCGGAGATAACTCGGTAAGCTTCCGTAACCCCTTTAGGCATCATAGCATGATCTTCTGAAACAATAACGCTATATGTAAGTTCATGCTCGTGAAGAACGCCTCTACCACCAGTAGGTCTACGAACAAAACCTAAACCATATTTTTGAACCGCTTCTAAATTAATTTCCTTTTCAACCTTTTGAAAATAACCAATAGATAATGTTGCAGGTTCCCAACCATAAAAACGAATAGTAGGCTTAATTTTCCCTTGACTATGCCACTCTAGTAAAGCTTCGTCTAATGCCATATTAAAGGCTGCTGAACATTTACCAGAGTTAATAAAATTCCAAGTTTCTTTCATTAGTTTCCTCTTTCTTGAAAGTATTGATATACTATAATTTATAGTACACAAGATATGACTGTCAAACAATCTGAATTGCCTTTATCCTTGAATATTCAATGGGTATCATTTATATTTGATAATATATTAGAATGACGTTTCATAATACTTTTTAAAGCGCCACTAAGCACTTCAAGTTGAGTAATCCAAGCTCACCTTAAAGTTTCTTGCTGGCTACTTTAGTGTACTATGAAAATCACTCATTAATATCTATTTTGTGTAATTTTAAGGGAATGTTATTACATAGTGACTAGCAAAAGGAGTTGGAGTAAGTAATGAATTGGGTTTTAGGTATTATGACAGCAGTACTCGTTTTTTTAATTGTGAGAAGGTTTATTAAACCTAAATACTTAAAGGATCTTCATGAAGAAGAGTTTCGTCAAGGCTACCGAAAAGCACAACTTATTGATGTAAGGGAACAAAGAGAGTTTGAAACAGGTCATATCTTAGGGGCTAGAAACATCCCTTTATCACAAATCCGCCAAAGAGCAGCAGAAATTAGACCAGACAAGCCTGTTTATTTGTACTGTCAATCAGGATCAAGAAGTATCCGGGCTGCAGAATTTCTAAAGAAAAAACACGGTTGTGAAGACTTAACTCATTTAAAGGGCGGCTTTCGCAAATGGTCAGGTAAAATAAAAAAATAGAAAACTTTAGGAACTTTCTCTCCCAAAGTTTTAAAAAAAGAAGTTTCCCGCACTTTACGGAAAACTTCTTTTTTGCATTTATTATTGCTTTTCATATTTTAAAATTGGCTTCCTCGCTGCAGTCGTTTCATCAAGGCGTCCAATTACGGTATGATGTGGAGCTTCTTGAACGATCTCTGGATTCTCTTCAGCTTCTTTAGCGATTTGGATCATAACATCGATAAACTCATCTAAAGTTTCTTTTGTTTCTGTTTCAGTTGGCTCAATCATTAGACATTCTTCAACGTTTAACGGGAAGTAGATAGTTGGTGGGTGATACCCAAAGTCTAACAGACGTTTAGCCATATCCAATGTTCTAACTCCAAGTTTCTTTTGACGTTTTCCTGAAAGAACAAACTCATGCTTACAATGCTGTGTATATGGAGCATCAAAGTATGGTTGTAAGCGTCTAAACATGTAGTTTGCATTTAAAACTGCGTCTTCTGAAACCTTACGAAGTCCATCTGGCCCCATTGTGCGAATATACGTATAGGCACGGACATTAATACCGAAATTTCCGTAAAACGGTTTTACACGTCCAATTGTTTCAGGACGATCGTAATCAAAGAAATAGCGATCTCCGTCTTTTGCAATCACTGGTTTAGGTAAAAACGGAATTAAATCCTTTTTCACCCCAACAGGTCCTGATCCCGGTCCACCACCACCGTGTGGGCCAGTAAATGTTTTATGAAGATTTAAGTGAACAACGTCAAAGCCCATATCTCCAGGGCGAGCGATACCTAAAATTGCATTCGAATTAGCACCATCATAATAAAGCTTTCCACCCGCACTATGAATAATTTCAGCCATCTCTACAATATTTTCTTCGAACAACCCAAGTGTATTTGGATTTGTTAGCATTAATGCAGCTGTATCTTCACCGACTACTTCGCGAAGATGTTCTAAATCAACTAGTCCTTTTTCGTTAGAACGGACAGTAATCGTCTCAAACCCTGCTACTGTAGCTGATGCTGGATTTGTACCATGAGCAGAATCTGGCACTATGACTTTTGTTCGGTGGAAATCACCATTCTTTTCATGAAATGCACGGATTAACATTAACCCAGTCCATTCGCCATGAGCCCCTGCTGCTGGTTGTAACGTAACTTCATCCATTCCAGTTATTTCTTCTAGTGAAATTTGTAGATCATACAATAATTCAAGTGCCCCTTGAACAGTGCTTTCATCTTGTAAAGGATGAATATGAGAGAATCCAGCCATTCTTGCAATATCTTCATTAATTTTTGGATTATACTTCATTGTACATGATCCTAGCGGATAAAAACCTGAATCAACACCGTGATTACGGTTTGAAAGAGCCGTATAGTGTCGAATTAACTGAAGCTCTGAAACTTCAGGTAATTCTGGCTCTTCTTCTCTAATAAAGCCAGATGGGAGTACATCAGTTAAATCCATTTCTGGAACATCTAACGCTGGTAGACTGTAGCTAATTCTTCCAAATTTACTTTGTTCAAAAATTAACGGTTGATTTTTCATTATTTTACTCCCTCCAATGCTTCAAGAAGACGATCAATTTCTGCTTTTGTTCTAAGCTCCGTAACAACTAGTAACATGTGGTTTTCTAATTCAGAGTAGTCTCTTCCTAAATCATAGCCTCCAATAATCCCCTGTTGAAATAACATTTCGTTTACTTCTTTTACAGGTTTTGTAAGCTTAATAACAAACTCATTGAAAATAGCATTTTTTGCAAACGAGACTGTAAATCCTTTTTCAATGAAAGCTTTCTTAGCATAGTTTGCTTTTTGGATATTTTGCAGTGCCATCTCTTTCACGCCAGCTTTCCCCAGAGCTGTCATAGCAACAGATGCCGCTAAGGCATTAAGAGCTTGATTTGAGCAGATATTTGAAGTAGCTTTATCACGACGAATATGTTGTTCACGAGCCTGAAGAGTCAGTACAAAACCTCGTTGCCCTTTATCGTCAGTTGTTTGTCCGACTAGACGACCTGGAACTTTACGCATAAGTTTAGTTGTCGTTGCAAAATAACCGCAATGAGGACCACCAAATTGTTGTGGAATTCCAAATGGTTGAGCATCTCCTACAACGATATCAGCCCCAAATTTCCCTGGCGGCTTGAGAGCTCCCAAAGCTAATGGATTACTTGCTACTACAAATAAACCTTTTTTCGAGTGAGCAACTTCCTCAATCTCCGCTAAATTTTCAATGTTTCCAAAGAAATTAGGGTATTGAACAACAACACAAGCAGTATCCTCATCATACTTCCCTCTAAGATCGTCTAAATTCGTTACACCATTTTCTATATCAATCTCAACGACTGTTAGATTTTGTCCTTTAGCATTTGTCTTTAAAACATCTCTAGCTTCTGGATGCACTGCTTTAGATACAAGGATCGTCTTTTTCTTTGTTTGTCCTGCACTCATCATTGCTGCCTCAGCAAGAGCAGTATGACCATCATACATGGATGAGTTTGCAAGATCCATTCCTGTTAATTCACTAATCATTGTTTGAAATTCAAAGATAGCTTGAAGCTCACCCTGAGAAATTTCTGGCTGATACGGCGTATACGCCGTATAAAATTCTGATCTAGAAATAATGTGGTCAACTACTGAAGGTATGTAATGCTCATACACACCAGCCCCTAAAAATGATGTGTAATCTTGAGTATTCGCATTTCTACTTGCCATTCTTCCTAACTCTTTTACAGTATCTGGCTCAGAAAGTGCTACTTTTAAATTCATTTCCCCTTTAAAGCGTACTTTTTCAGGGATATCAGCAAACAATTCTTCAACAGATTTGACACCAATCGTCTCCATCATTTCTTGCTTGTCTTGCTCGGTCACTGGCAAATAACGAAATTTCAATGTACTTCCCCCTTAAATTTAATTGTATTAAGCGCGTTTATAAAACGGTGTTTTTACAACTTGAGCCTTTAATCGTTTTTTCCTTACTTGAACTTCAACAATCGTATTTAATGGCGTAAATTCAATGTCTAATAAAGCAAGACCAACATTTTTCTTAAGTGTTGGTGATTGAGTTCCACTCGTAATCACCCCAACTTGTGTTTCTCCAACAAACACTTCATAGCCTGTTCTTGGAATACCTTTATCAATCATTTCAAGACCAACAATCTTTTTTTGTAACCCTTGTTCTTTTTGCATTTTTAACGTTTCTTTACCAAAGAAATCACTTTCCTTATCAACTTTAACCGCAAAACCGATGCCCGCTTCAATTGGAGTAATTTCTTTCGTCAACTCTTGACCGTATAAAGGAAGCCTTGCTTCAAAACGGAGCGTGTCCCTTGATCCAAGACCACAAGCTAATAACTCTTCAGCTTTTCCAGCTTCCATTATTTTTCTCCATAAAGATACGGCATCTTCTCGATTACAATAAATTTCAAAGCCATCTTCACCAGTATAGCCAGTTCTTGAAACTAATGCTTTTGCACCTTGGATGTCTACACCATCTTGAAATTTAAAAAAGGTAATTTCTGAAAGATTTGTTATTGTTAATTTTTGTAATATTTTTTCAGCTAGCGGACCTTGTATCGCAAGTTGCGCTACCTCATCAGAAATATTTGTAAGCTCCACACCTTCGACTAAATGCGAATTCATCCACTCAAAATCTTTCTCAATGTTCGATGCATTAACAACAATTAAGTAATCGTGATCAGTCTTTTTATAAATAATTAAATCATCGACAGTTCCACCGTCAGCATAGCACATTGCTGTATATTGAGCAGAACCCTCTTTTAGTTTAGTCACATCATTTGTTATTAATCGTTGTAAATATTGTTCAGCCATTGGGCCTTTAACAGTAAACTCGCCCATATGAGAAACATCAAACAGACCAGCTCTTTCCCTAACAGCTTCATGTTCTTCTTTAATGCTACTAAATTGAACAGGAAGGTCCCAACCGCCAAAGTCAATTGTTTTCCCACCATACTCCCCATAAATTTCAAAAAGTGGTGTTCTTTTTAAGACACTCATTAAATTACCTCCATTTTAATAAATTCATTAAACTAAAAAAGGACAGAGAAATACACCCTATGTGTATTTCTCTGTCCTTAAACCAGAAAGTTTATTCCTAAAAACTAAACTAGGAATTTTCCTCGTGGGTGGTCTGTAAATTAATCAATAAAAAATTAGCTTGCCTCAAAGTAGCATAGGCTATAGTTTATTAAAAGATTAAAGACACTCTCCAGAGTTGCGTCAAACAAGAGTCTTTTTGCCTGAGAGATTCACGGATTCGCTTGCTCCTTCGGCGCTGCAGAAAAGCTTTGCTCAGCTTCTGTTTTTACGGGTTGTGAAACTCGCAAATGTATTGCAGTCTCTCCTCATGTTTTCATTCGCTTTTATTATATTGTTAGATTTACTCATGTTTTTCTTCTTCTTTGTCCATACTAAACAATATGAATAGATGAAAAACACCCTTATTCCTATCCTATCATTACCTAAGTTTAATTGGCAATCATTATTTTAAAAACCATAGAGAGGATCGGTGTCCATGAATATTACGATTAATTTTGATTCTTCATGGAAAGAAGGATTGCTAAAAAAAATGGAAGATGATGGCCCTTGGTCAAGTTGGGAGTTATATAAACTTGCTATGGAAGCAGAAAAAAATTTAACAATTAGTGAATTTTCTGGTCTTGTGGCCCCTACTCACCTCCCTAACTTAACCATTTTTCCGCATCAATTAGAGGTTGCTAAAAAAGTCATTGAAGAAATGAATGGAAAAGCAATATTAGCTGATGAAGTTGGATTAGGGAAGACGATCGAAGCAGGACTAATCTTAAAAGAATATATGATTCGAGGGCTCGTTAAAAAAGCATTAATTTTAGTTCCTGCATCACTTGTTTCCCAATGGGCACAAGAATTAAACCAAAAGTTTTATATACCGGCAGTACCGCAGCGTAAAACGTACGTTTGGGAACAATGCGATGTTGTCGTTGCCTCAATTGATACAGCCAAACGTAACCCACATCGGGATATTGTTCTTAAACAAAACTATGACCTCATTATTATTGATGAAGCTCATAAACTTAAAAACAAAAAAACAAAAAACTATGAGTTTATTCAAACCTTAAAGAAGAAGTTTTGTTTACTTTTAACGGCTACCCCTGTTCAAAATAAACTAGAAGAAATCTTTAACCTTGTCTCGCTTTTGAAACCTGGGCATTTAGGGGATGAAGAAAGTTTCGACACTGATTTCCGTTCTAATGAACGATCCCCAAAAAATAGCGAAAAGCTGCGTGAGCTAGTTAACAAAGTAATGGTAAGAAATCGGCGTGAGGATACTGGAATTGAGTGGACAAAACGAATCGTTGAAACCATTACAATTCCCTTTTCTAAGGAAGAACAAGAATTATATGATGCTATTACAGCTTTAAAAGGAAATAGTTTAAACGGAGAAGATCCAATTATAAAAAACCACTTTTCTCTCTTAACATTACAACGAGAAGTATGTAGTAGTCGTGAAGCAGCTTTTTTAACCTTAAAAAATATGACCGAGAAACTTACACACACACCTGAGTTAGTAGAAAAAGTACAATTTCTTTTTAAAAAGATTGAGCAAGTAAAGAGAAATTCAAAAGCTGAAAAAGCGCTAGAACTCATCAAAAACATTAATGATAAAGTCATTATTTTTACTGAGTATCGTGCAACACAGCTTTATTTACAATGGTTTTTCAATCAACATGGGATTAGTTCCGTTCCATTTCGTGGTGGCTTTAAACGTGGAAAAAAAGATTGGATGAAGCAACTATTTAAGGATCGGGCACAAGTACTTATTGCTACTGAAGCAGGTGGTGAAGGGATTAACCTTCAATTTTGTCACCACATCATTAATTATGATCTCCCGTGGAATCCGATGCGGATCGAGCAACGAATTGGACGTATTCACCGTTTAGGTCAAGAGAAAGATGTCCACATTTATAATTTTGCTACTGAAAATACAATAGAACAACACATTTTATCGCTACTATATGATAAAATCCGGCTTTTTGAACGCGTAATCGGCGAATTAGATGACATTTTAACTAAGTTAGATTTAAACAATATTGAAGATCATATTTCTGACATTCTCATTAATTCACAAAGTGACGGGGAGATTAAAGTGAAAATGAATCATCTCGGCGAACTAATAAAATTAAATGAGGGAGCGACACAAAGAAATGCAGCAGCAGGACATTCATAATTTTTTAGAACGTTATTTTACAGCAAATGAAAGTCCCATTCTTGAAAATAGTGACGGTTATCTTCACGTACAGCTCTCGATTGATTTAGATAAAATCTTAATGAACCGCCCATTTTACTGGCACTATTTAGAGAAAACAGGTGGTACTCCAAATCCGATGGAAATGGCCCTTATTACCGATCCTGAAAAATGCAGTGAAGACAAAAAAGGCGAGCAAGTTCATTTTGGCTCGCCTAGACTTCATCAAATTTTTCAATCAGTACAACAATTAGGTTCTTACATTAGACTGTTTGAGAATATCCCAACAGAAGAAAGGGTAAACTCAACAGCATTACATCCTTGGCTATGCCTAAATACGAAAATTTCATACCAATGTGATCGAAAAAAAGATATCCTCTTTTCATTAGGTCTTAATTTAATTACTGGAGAAGTAAAAGATCAGTTTCACAATTCGTTGTTATCTAAATCACTTACACCTAAGATCCCTGATTTTTGTTTTACTTTATCTCCTTTAATTACAATAAACAGTGGACTTGGCAGACTTGAAAATGTTGTACGTACAATTATATTAGGTGACAACCACCAGTGGGCTGAGGATGCCCATTCTCGTTGGAAGCAAGATTTAAGACTATTGGAAACTTTTTACGAGGATTTAAATGAAAAGCCTGAGAGCTACTATTTAGAAATTGAAGCTTTAAAAGACCAATATGAACCTAAAATTAATGTCAATATTATTAACGGCGGTGTTTTTTACTTGAGTGA
Organism: Anaerobacillus isosaccharinicus; assembly: GCF_001866075.3. Classification (GTDB taxonomy): domain Bacteria; phylum Bacillota; class Bacilli; order Bacillales; family Anaerobacillaceae; genus Anaerobacillus; species Anaerobacillus isosaccharinicus. Next base: position 5,205,396 of record NZ_CP063356.1, read on the forward strand.
ATTTCATAATTACCAAAATCGAGCCATATCAAACTAAGTATCTTAATGGCGATAATACGGAATTATGGAATCTTTTTTGAAAGGTATAGTCATAAAAAAGAGTGACCAAATGTTTACCCCATTAAAGGAAAACAAATCGTCACTCTTTTCACGAGACTGCTGAAATTATAAGCATTTTAAAGTTCTCACACTGAAATTAAAAAGATTAGGAAGTGTTCAAATCACATTTCCTAATCTTTTTTGTATTTTGGCTCTTTAAGAGTAAATTAATGGGCTATTACTAACCCATTAACGTGATAATTCGTTTCATATTCACTACGAAGATGGTTGTTGCACTTTGTATGTGCATACCTAAGAGACCATGGGAATGACTTTTTTTAAACCCATGGCGATTCTTTAGCTCTGCGTTCTTAGCCTCGATCATATACCTATTTTTCGCTAACTCTTTGAACTCTTCTGTTTCCTGATAGAGTTGGTGTTCCTCATGAAATTTATCCTTCTTCAAAGTTACGGTATATGTTTTACTTGCAGATCCTTCTTTATAACAGCCTTCTCTTAGTGGACATACCTTACATTTCTCAATATCAAAGTAATGGGTTTCTCGTAATACGGTTCCTTCCGTTGCGTGTTTTTTCTTCCCATGTAAAGCTTTTTTAATTGCCATATGCCCTGCTGTACATACATATCGCCCAGCATCCTTATTGTAATCAAATTCACCTGTTGCCCTTTTAGTGCCCTCTGATACAGTTTTACTTAATTTCGATACTAACTTAATTTCTTTTTCTTTTGTATATTCAATCATATCTTTCTCAGAGTAAGCTCCGTCGCCAATGAATGCTTTCACTTCAATTCCATTTTCAATTGATTTCTCAATTAATTCTTTTGCCTGTTTTCCGTCATTCTGTTCACCTGTTGTAACAACAGCTGATGTCACAATACGCTCTGGAACCATAGCGATGTGAGTTTTGTATCCAAAAAAGGATGTGTCTGAACTCTTATGTCCAACTTTTGCATCTTTTTCTACAGTTGAATTTAAGTGTTCGATATCATCGTTGACAATCTCCTCTAATAAATGAGCTTTTAATCTTACGTCTTCTTTAACGTATAACTGCTCGTCCTTTTTAATGATATCTACTAATTGATTACAATAGTTAATATGGTCAACTAATTCACTCGTACTTGGCTTAGTAGGCATTTTATCTTTATAAGTGTCGTCCTGTTTATAAACGCTCTTCCTTAACTGTTTGGACTGTTCAATCAAGATTTCAATAGGTGATTTAGAGTTAAACATACTATTTGTATGAGTGGAATCCGCAATGATTTGGTTGGATTTAATAAGCCCTTCTTTCAAGGCAATCTCAACCGTCTTTTTAATAAGTAAATTTAATAATGATTCGTCTTGTAATCGAAGTTTTCTAAATTTAGTTAAGCTTGTTGGATGAACCATTTTATCTTCAGGTGCTACATCTAAAAAGTATTTAAATGACATATCAAACGTCGCTCTCTCAATCAAATCACGATCAGACATTGGGTACATCACCTTGAGTAATAGTAACTTAAACATCATAATTGGACATTTGGCTGTAGCGCCAAATGCCTCATTATACATATCTTTTAATTCGTCATAGATAAATTCAAAGTCAACTAAGTTATTAAACTTCCTCAAGAAATGATTTTCTGGGATTAGTATATCGTAAAGTTCACTGTACGAACTGAGCATTAGTTCTTTTTTAGGTAGCATAGTTTCACCAATTTTCTAATGATTTTCTATCTCTATAATACCATTTTTCCTTCACCAGCTAAATAATGCGTATGAAAAAAGGAAGAGTTTCCTCTTCCTTTTCTCACGAAGGCGATATTGAGACTTTTTCAGCAGTCTCTCTTTTCACTACTTCTTTTTCTTTTTCATATTAATGACTTGCGCCAGTGCATATGGGATTAAACCAAACCAACGATAAGCGAAAGGAAGCTTGTTGGCTTTACGCTCTTCCCTTAATGCTTTCCGTTTTTCAGCTGGTGTATCCACATAGCTGACAAATTGTTGAGTCACGTATTTCACATAATCATTAGTTTTCACTTTTTTTCACCAGCTTAGTTTTTACATCTAGTATGTCCTTGACTGTAATTGATTATTCTAAGCAGGATACTATTTCCTCAACAATTTGTTCAACTGTTTTACTAGTCGTATCAATAACATAGTCTGCTTCCCGGTATAAGGGTAGTCTAGCCTCAAACCGTTTTTTATTTTCTTCTAAATCCGCGTTAAATAAAGGTCTGCTATTATCCTTTGCTAACCGTCTTGTCGTCTCCTCTATATCGCAATAAAGAAAAATCACTTTTCCTTGTTGCTTCATTAATTGACGGTTTTGCTCGCGCAGTATAATTCCTCCACCTGTCGTAATAATAGCTTGATTTTGTTTGCAAATTTCCTGCAAACTTTCTGTCTCAAGGTCACGAAATTTAGCTTCACCATCTTCTTGAAAAATCTCACTAACCTTCTTGTTTTTAATTCTCTCAATGTAAAGATCTGTATCGATAACAGGGATTTTCAATTGTTCTGAGAGAAGTTTGCCAACCGTTGTTTTTCCTGCCCCCATAAATCCAGTTATAAATAAATGTTCTTGATTAATCACCTTATCGCTCCTCTAACCACGGCAAAACAGACCCATCATTTACATAGTAGTAAAATGTAATTCGCTTTGATCTTTGTTGTACCGTTTTACTTATTAAGTGAATTGATTTAATTCCTTCTCTTTCTTTTTTGACATTATACGTGACTTCTCCTTCTTCATAATAAATTTTCCCTGAAAAATGGTCTTTATGATCAACAAGTATTAGTTTAGAAACATCAATCACACCTATTTGTAATAAACGTTCTGCAGTATAAAGATCACTTTCCTCTTCAAGTAGCTTTTTTTCGGCACCGTAAAGGCTAACTTGGAATAGAACAAAGCTACATAAAAGAAACATGATTATTAGGGTGATTGGTAAAACAAAGCCCTTTTCATTATTCACTTTTCATAACCTCTAACGATATGAGATGAGTAATTCTTTTTTGATGAATCTGATTATATAGGTCCAAAATTAATACATCAATTCCGTTTACCCAGCTTGAAAATGTAACATCAGCTACGTTTTGCAGGACCATTTCTTGTCCCTTATTATTTACTTGCCTCCTAATTCGCTTTTGAAAATAACCATAGGTGACTACGTCATTATTTCCTTGTAGTAAGTACAGTGTATTGTTTTCAACGTAGATATTCGCTGACTTTTGTACATCGCTACTTAACTGTTGAAAAAATATAGATGTCTCAAGATGATGTATTGATTTGGCTTCATAGGAGATAAGTTTAATAAATTGAGGAAACAAAGAGGCTAATATGAGGAAAATAGAAAAAGCTATTAAAACTTCGATCAAGGTAAAACCTTTGTTTTGTTTCATCTTTTCCCCCTTTCGCATCTTTCATACTGACGTTCATTAGCACCCCTCCAAGCAATACACGCCTTTAATAGTTGGCTGTCTTCTTCTATGAGTGATATCTTGTATGTTGTATTAAGATCGACTAATTCTGTTTCAAGTGTCCCAGACTCGTAAATCCAGTTTGTAATTGTGATATCTAGAAAATTTAACGCTTTTTTTTCCTGTTGAATGGCTACCCGTTCGTTGTACACAATACCAAGAATCGGTAATAGAATAAGTGTAAAAACGGTTAACATCATGAGAGCTGTGATCACTTCAATTAGGGTAAAACCTCTACAATTTTTCAATGTAGAATCTCCCCATTCCAAGTAACATCACAAGCCGATAACGATGGTCACCGACTATTATAGTAAGACTACCAGACTTTTGCGCATTACCATTGGCGAGAAATGAGATGTCGGTTAATGAAATCGTCCCACTCCTAACAGTCGTTTCGGGATGTTGAAACTCTCTTTTTAAGATGATTTTTCCGCCCTGGCGAATGTAATACTGGCAATCTGCATTAAGGAAAACAACTGTAGTCGTTAACTGATTACTGATCGCCATTTGCTGTGCATAGTATAAATCTTGTTGGAGTTGATAAATAAACTGTTCCCGCTTCCCTGCATCATAGGTAGATTCTATTTTCACTAGGGGAATGGTAGTAGCAACTGCAAAAATAACTAAAACGAGGGTCATTTCAATTAACGTGTGGCCTTTTTCATTTTGTAGAAAACTAATCAGCTTCATTTAATTTCACAACTTTACGATTCTCATCTAAAATAAGCTTTATGCCGTTTGGACATTCTGTAGTATCCACAAACTTATCTTTAAGTGCTTCTAAGTTTTCAGGATATTTTTTGTTTTCTACATAATAAGCACCAACCTGTGCTTGAAGTAAATCAATCGTCGCGTCACAGCCACGATCATTGGCAACTTTATTATTACTTGTCATATTTGGGATTGCGATAAGGAGAAGGATTGAAATGATCATGAGGACGATCATCATTTCAATTAAAGTGAAACCACGTTCATTTTTTATGAATTTACTAAATTTCATTAATGCACCTCTCAATAATACATATTGAGACTGTTTTAGACTAGTTTTAAGAAAACAAGGTAAGTTAACCAGGGGACTTGGAAGAAACAAAAAGTTTTTATTTCACCTCTTTCAAATTTAATAGTACGAGGTTCTTTCATAGAGGAGACAGAAGAGTTACAATAAAGTAGCTCTGTAAATACAATTAGACATTTTTCTGCAAAATCCTTCTAAATTTCTGATTTTTTTCAAATAAATGTTACATTTCTTTGAACCATTTTATCAATTGTTTAAGTTTTCCTTAAGAATAATCCAAAGGGGTGTTTTAATGGGGGATCCTTTTTTTACTAGCAATATTTATCCGCTTTTATTTATGATCATCGTTGGCGTCATTTTGTTTAAATTTTTTAAAGGCGTTGTCCAGTGGCGTCATAACAACAAACAACCTATTTTAACTGTAAATAGTAAAGTTGTCTCAAAACGAACAAAAACATCTAGACAAATGCATAATTTTCGAGATAACCAACATCACCATGCTATAAATGACTTTTATGCTACCTTTGAAGTAGAGAATGGTGAACGACTAGAGCTTTTATTAACAGGAAAAGAATATAGAGAGCTAGAAGAAGGTGATATAGGAAAACTAACCTTCCAAGGGACTAGATACCACAACTTCGAAAGAATGACCGAGGTCTAAAAAAATAAAACTACTAACATTAGTAGTACAGACCCCAGCCAGGGTTTGTACTACTCGTGTTAGTAGTTTTTTATTAGTAACACTCTCTTGGAAAGAGCTTTAGGTCGATTTCTTCAATTGGAAGTGGTCTTGAGAAGTAAAACCCCTGCATCGCATCACAATTTAATTCTTTTAACAAATGAAATTGTGTTTCGTTTTCAATTCCTTCTGCAAGTACTGTTAGCCCAAGCGCCTTTGACATTTGAATGATTGCTTCTGTAATAACCTTTTCTCTTGGGTCATACTCAATGTTTTGAATGAAAGATTTATCTACTTTTAACGTGTCAATAGGAAGCATTTTCAAATAGTTTAACGAAGAGTATCCTTTTCCAAAGTCATCAAGTGATATTCGTACGCCAATATCCTTTAATTCATTTAATTTCATAATATTTTCTATCGAATTTTCCATGATACTACTTTCCGTAATTTCTAGCTCAATTAATTGAGGCTCAATTTTAGCTTCCTTAATAATTGCTGATACGGTTCTAACGAAATCATCGGATTGAATTTGAATGGCAGATACATTTACAGAAATACAAAGATCAGTAACTCCTACGCTCTTCCATTTTTGAACTTGCTGACACGCAGTTTTTAATACCCAATTGCCAATAGGAATAATTAATCCCGTTTTCTCAGCTACCGGAATAAATACACCTGGTGCAATAAGACCTTCTTCTGGTTTTCTCCAGCGAACTAATGCTTCTACTCCATAGATTTTATTTTCTTTACATTCTATTTTAGGTTGATAATAAAGCTCTAGCTGTCCTGTTTCAAGAGCTTTATGTAGGTTAGCTTCTAATAATTTTTCCTGAAGTGAATTTCGATTCATTTCTTCAGTGTAAAATTTATAGCCGTTTTTACCACGCTCTTTAACATATCTCATTGCTGTCTCAGCTTCTTTAACTAGTATTTCATTTGACTCATGAGCGTCGCAACTTGAGCTAACTCCAATGCTAGCATTAATAAAAAATTGTTGATCATTAATATCAAATGGTTCGCGCAATGTTCGAACAATACTCTCACAAACGACAGTTAATTGTTCTATGTTTGGCCGGTATATGATAATCGAAAATTCATCACCTGACCATCTAGCTAATAAATCTTGTTTACTTAAGCGCCTTTTAATTCGTGACTTAATATCGATCAATAATAAATCCGCTGCAATATGCCCAATACTATCATTAATGTTTTTAAAGTCATCAATATTTACTAGGATAATATAAAAGGATTTTGTGTTGTATTTTTTTTGTTTTTGAAGTTCCTTAGTTAAGAAATTGTAGAAAAATTTCCGGTTAGGGATCCCCATTAAACTATCATATTCTGCTCGTCGTTCAAGTTGAAAAATAAAACTTCCCATTCCATAACCATAAACAGAGAAAAACACTACTCGTAATACCCAGTTAAACATGGGTTGTAGGAGCTGTTGAGATACATCTAACGGCATAAAGGGACCTATGATAAGCCCGGATATTAAGCCGACGATTAGACCACCTCTAGCTCCAAACCCCCAAGCTGCATATGTTATAGGAATAAAAAATAAAAAGGTAAAAACCGAAGACGTTCCATTAGCAAAGTAAATAATTATTGTATTAACTATAAAAAAAAGGGTAATGACCCCAATTACTTTCATTTTTTTAATAGCTAGATTTAACAATTGTATTGCACCACCCTTATGACAAAGAAAATATTTAACCCCGAACCTTGTTTAGCAATCAAACCAATATAAACACATCATAACTTCTTAAACACTAAGACACATTACCAAATTATGAACTTTTATGTAAGAAAATAAAAAACACTACTTTCTTACTAGTATTTTTTTGCTAAACAAGAAATATTTAGATATAATTGTAATTTTTTGTTATTTTATTTTTGATTTAAAATAAAAAAAAGAGTTTAGCACATAAAATGTACAAACTCTTCATAGTTAGTGTTTAATTGCTTGTTTGCACTCATCATGGACAGGACACAACAATTCGCACTTCGAAAGTGCTTGATAAATAGAACACCATGATCTTTTTGCATAGTATACTGGCACTGATTGATCTTGAGCTTTTTTCTTTAGCGCTTTAGCTAGATTATGATTAATAAAGTCTGTTAAAACAAGAATTGAATCCACATTCTCTGGTATTTCCCGCTTTACCATTTGAACCTTTCTCCCACATAAATGAGTTACTTCTGAAAACCCTAATTCTATAAGTTTTTGTGGAATTGTTCCTAAATGATCTGCACCAACAATTAATAAAGACCTCATGTTAACACTCCTATCGTTCGACTATTCGTTAGGATTATTATAGTTGATAATGATTATCAATGTCAACATCTTTATTGGATTACATCTAAAACCCATTGATTAACGAAAAAACAGGTACCAATATCGAGCTAAATAATAGTAATATTTTTAAACCTAAAAGCAAAAATAAGATTGGCTGAATAATCATTAACAGCTTTTTAGTTTTTTCTTCTAGATCTATTAGAAGCCAACTACTATAATGGTCTAATTCTTCGTCAAGGCGACCATTTGCTTGACCATGTTCTACTATATAAGCTAACCCTTTTAAATATAAGGTATCGTTAATTAAGACATGGTGTAATTTTTCACCAGCTTCTAATTGTGCTGTTATATTTTCAGCCTCTTTACTAATATAGCCTAAGCCATCTACTCTTTTAAATATGTCTAACGCATCGTAGATTGCTAAACCATTTTTTATTAGACAGCTTAAGTTCATAGCAAAAAAATAGGTTGTCATTGCCGAATAATAGTGTCCAATCAGTGGTATTTTCGAATAAATCTGAGCTTGAATTACGATATCTTTCTTTCGGAAAATAAACAGATAATAAATATAGAGAATTAGAAGAAATGATAGACAAAGGGGTAAAATGTAAGGAGACTTATCAATAAGCGTGAGAACAACCCGCGTAACAAGAGGCAATTCAATGTTTATTGATGTAAAAAGTTCAGTAAATTGTGGAAATAAATAATGATACATGATGCCCAAAAACAATAGTAAAAGCCATAATAAAAATAGTGGATATTTCATTAATTTTTGAAAATTAGCTCTCGTCTCTTGTGTCTTTTTCAATAACTTACCACCATCGATAAGTCCCCTTGCTAAATCACCATAATACTCGGCAAAATAAACGAAACTTACGATATTTTTAGGTATTTGTATAAGCAATAATGCTTCGCTAAAGGAATTTCCTTTCTGAAGCTTTTCTAACATCGTTGTGAGAGTTGGTTTAAGCTTTTCTTTTTCATATTTCAAGAAAAGTTCAATTGCTTCGGTTATGGTATATCCCTGCTCAATTAGTGTCCCGATCCTAATTAAAAAATCAGCTTTTTCAGTATAGCTCCAACTGCTGCTTGATTTCATTAGCGGAGCCACCTCTCATATTCCGTTTCTTTAACATATCCTAGAGCAATAGCCTTGTTAACTAATTGTGGTAACTTTTCATACTTAGCTTTTTTCAACTTATTCGCTAAAATATCTTGTAATGAATTGCCTTCCAAAATTTCGTATACAGCTAACCTTCGATTTGTACTGTATAATCCACAATAACCTGAACACTTAATACCACAATATGGGCAGGCTAGATTAACAAGTCTTTGTGAAACGAGTCCAATAAGTGTTTCTTTAATATCAAGCTGTGCACACCCAAATTCTCTAAGCCTAGAAATACATCCTTCTGAATGATTAGCATGGATTGTACTAATAACTAGATGTCCTGTCATTGCAGCGCGTATGGCAATTCGTGCTGTCTGTGCATCTCGGATCTCACCGATCATGATAATATCGGGGTCGTGTCTTAACGCTGCCTTTAACGCCTCAGCATATGTTAGTCCTGCCTTTTCGTTTATTTCGACTTGAATAAAGGAATCCGTCTTTTTTTCAATAGGATCTTCGATTGTAATAATTCTTCGATTCCTACTAAATTCATTAAATAACAACGAATAAATAGTTGTTGTCTTTCCCGAACTCGTTGGACCGGAAATCAATAATAGTCCATATGCTTTTTTCATTAAAGTTCTTAGTTGCACGCAATGTTTTTTAAAAAGTGAGAGTTGATCAATGGTTAAAATTTCATTTTGAGGTAAAATTCGAATAGATAGACTTTCATGAGGGGTTGTTGGCAAGGTAGAAATGCGTAAGTTAATTTGCTCATCTTTAACGACCATGTTCAATGATCCATTTTGTGGTCTTCTTCGCTCGCCAATATCCATTTTCGAGCGAAACTTATAATGAGAGATGAGTTTTTGGGCATCAGAAATTTTGATTTTTTCCAATGTGACTAATTGATGACCAATTCTGAGCTGGATTAGAGAACTGGAATTGGCAGGAACGATATGAATATCTGATGCTTTTTCTCGAACAGCACGTGAAATAATACCATCACTTTTTTGTTCAATAATTGACAATAAAACCACCTTCCTTATTCATTTTTTGCAAAAAATTAAAATTCAAAAATTCATATTCGACAACTTTTTTTATTTTTCCTCTTTTTTTATGAATATTTTTCTGTTTTTTTTTCATACTAATCAATGTAATCGATGGGATGTGGCCAAGCGGTAAGGCAACGGACTTTGACTCCGTCATGCGTAGGTTCGAATCCTGCCATCCCAGCCATGTAATTATTATATCTCTTTTAAAAGATGACTTATAATTAAAGTCATCTTTTTTTTGATTAGATAGACAGCATAAATGGTAATAATAGAGAAAAAATCCTAAGGAATTTAATTTATTCAAAAAACTTTCATATAATTACTACCATTAAACCTATATTTAAATTGAAAATGCATTTATTTATATTTCATACTGTATTATAATTAACTGAGAATGTCATAGGGGAGTGAATAAAGGTGGAACATCAAACTCTAAAAATTACCGGCGTGCTGTCAGATCCAACGCGATTTTCAATATATCAATATGTTACTAAACAACATCGTGATGTAACAGTTCAAGAAATTGCAGACGCCTTTGAAATCCATGCAAATGTTGCAAGACTTCATTTAACAAAATTAGAGGACGTTAATATGTTAGTTTCTGAAACGAAGAAAACAGGTAAAGGCGGTCGTCCAAGTAGATTTTATCATCTCTCAGACGAAGTAGTAAGTCTGCAATTCCCATACCGCGATTATCAAAAATTATCGGAAATTGCTATTGATACGCTTTTAAGCCTGGGGGAAATTGGTGAAAAAGCATTAATGCAAACTGGTCGTAAATTTGGATATGAAACATCAAGAATGTACTTACAAGCTCTTGACTTAAATCTTAACGACCTCTCAAACGAAGAAAAGTTAAATCATATTAAAACAGTTGCACTTCAACAAGGGTTAAATCCTGAAATGCACTATAATAAAGAAACACATGAAGTAAACTTTCGAATCTACAATTGTACCTTCAAAGAGTTAGTTCCTGATCGTGCACCTATTTGTAAGATGCACCAAGCTCTAATTAATGGATTTTTTGATTACTTCTTTGGTGAAATTAATCTAAATAAAAACAGCTATATGTCTGATAGTATTGAGTATAGTTTCTGTTCTTATAAAACTTTAGTTTTACCTTAAGATTTACAAGTCGTTTTATGATCGTATATAATATACTTGATATTATAGACCCATACACATTTAAATTCATAAATTTATTTAAATGTGTATATCCTATACATAAAAAAGGGGGGGAAAACGTGGAGCGTATGTATCGTGTTATAAGCTTCTGGACAGGTATCTTTGCAGTACTATTTATGATTGGCGGTATGCATCCTGCAGCAGTGTTATTTTTTGGTATTACTGGAGCATTTTTAGCATTAAGTTACTTAAATCTTTCGGAACGCATGTACTTATACATTTTTGGAGCATTTCTTACATTATTCTTTGTCGGATTTACGTATTATGCAACATTCATAATGGTACCGGGTATCGGTGGACATTAAAATTAAGGCGACTCCATGAGTCGCCTTTTTTATATGTATATTGTCAGTCGATTTTTGAACAAGCCTTCTACAAAAGAGTTTGATCACAGACCGGCTAAAAATATCGACCGGCATTTATTTTGGTTCATATGGATCTTCAGTTAAAATTTTATAGGCATTTGTATTAGTAAGGTTTTTCCCATGGAGAAAGACGTGAAATGCCGCACTCATTCCCGTATCCATTATTAAAGTTTTAATGGCTCGATTTAGTTTACTCTTTTTTGAAAAAGGATTTGGATCATAATTCTCTTGCAGAAATTTAAGCATTCCAATCATTATTAAAAATCGATTTTGTTTTTCTGCTACAACTTTTTTTAAGCCGACCTCGTTAGCTATCATTTCATAGGCATCTAAGTGAATATGAGTGGTTAAATCCATGTCTGTTGGATTTTCTAGCGGATTGTTAATCATTTGATGCTTGTAATATCCACGAAGACTACCATCTTTCCTTTGTGGCATCGCCCAGTCTTCTTTCGTAAAGCCATAATCGATTGTTATTAAAAAACCTCGTTTAAGGAAAGAATTTATGCTCTTCATCCAGGAATTCATATAAATAGGAACTTCTATTCGCTGCCCTTCGATTAAAGGTGGACCGTATGTGGCTAGCCAATTAAGAATCTTTTCATTCGTACAGACTTCTTTTCGTTCAATCAGATTTTCTTTTTCGTCAACAGAAACAAATACTTCTAAGATATTCTGTTCAAATTTTTCTACAACATGGACTGGAAAAGCATCGAGTAATTCATTTGAAAAGATAATTCCTTCAAATTGATTTGTCTCATTTTTCTGTAAGTCTTCTAAACTAGCAAATTGTCTAAATCTATTGTTCTCACTTAAAAGTTTACTTTGCTCTTGTCTATGAAAAGGGCTCGTCTCGATAATCGTATAATCTAACGGCTTATTTTGTGTAATAAGTTCCCACTCATCAAGAACCGCTTTTGCAAATCTTCCATCACCACCACCAAACTCACAAATAGTTGCTGGTAATCCCTCTTTTTCAATAACATCTAGAAAAAAATGTGCAAATGCCCGTCCAAACACTGCATGAACACCACTACTCGTATAAAAGTCTCCATCTCGCCCGAGCTTTTTTTTGTCTTTCATATAATATCCAATCTCTGGATCATAAAGGACATAATTCATATAGTCTGCATAGGTCATCAATTTTTTATCAGTTTTCTTTATTTTTTCTACTACAATATCTTTCAATTCATCTCCCCCATTAGAAAAGCGCAGAATGCTAAAAAATAATTAAAAAAATAATTAACACTGTTGACACGTTGTTAATATCATTATATAATAAATTTGTAAGTTAGCAATGATCTTCGGGAGTTCCCCCTCCCCTCAAAAGTTCATTTATGATAACTAAGATTAACTCCCCATTTGAAGCTGGCTCCCGTAGAGTCAGCTTCCTTTTTTTTAATCGTTAAGCTCCCACTCTTCTTCTTCTTCAAATAGCATTCGATACTTAATGCCTTCAACATCTTCAAATTGACCACTTTTTTTAGCGCCGTAATAGATAAAAAAAGCTGCTCCGGATAAACTTAACATGATAATGATTAAAATCCACCCATTCATAGAGAGCCCAAATAGCACTTGGAATAAATTCATTGGAAAGATAGAAACACTACTCAAACTAAAACCTCCTCGTTTTTCATAGTGTTCCACCATTTTCCTTTTTTATTAAAATTAAGCAAGACCTGATAAAAACGGATTGGAATCCATCTCGATACCAACTCTAGTAAGTGGACCATGGCCACTTGCAACGATTGTATTCTCTGGTAATTCCATTAATTTTTGATTAATACTATTCATTAACACTTCATGACTTCCACCTGGTAAGTCAGTTCTCCCAATTCCACCAGCAAACAAAGCATCTCCAGAGAAAACTATCCCTAGCTTTTGAAAGTAGTAAGAAATGCTACCTGGAGAATGTCCGGGTGTTTCTAACACGTCAAAAATAAAAGAACCAATCTCAAGTTTTCCTTCTTCTTTAATTAGAAAATCAGCACTTTTTACCTTTATAGCATTTACCCCCATAAATAATGCGGAGCCATTTTTTTTCGGATCAGCTAACCATTCTTTTTCCTTCTTATGTAGATAGACTGGAATTTCCCAATGATCACGTACTTCATCAACAGCACCAATATGATCAAAATGGGCATGGGTAAGTAAAATAGCGATTGGTGATAACCCTTCGGATTTAAGCCATTTGTTTAATTTGTCCCCCTCACCACCAGGATCAAAAATTACAGCCTCTTTATTCTCATTATATAAAACATAAGCGTTAGTTTGTAAAGGCCCTAACGGTATTTGTTTCCACTCCATCTAAATCGTCTCCTTTGCATATTTGTTGTCTTTTATTTTACACTTAAATTAATGAATTTCATAATATTGTTTGAAAGATACTAGGATGCTGTAGCTAGTAAAAAAATGCACGATTATTGATTTAATAAACATTCATAAAATTATCAATATTGGGAGGGCATATGAAAAAAAACATTGCGCTAGAGCTAGTAAATGAAACGTCAGAAATTCTTCCTGACTATAGGGATATTCAACATTTTATTAACGAACATCATCTAGACTATTATCAATTCGGTATTATTGTAAATAATAGTGGTGATGAACAACAGCTGGAAAATCTGTTAAAAGAAAACAATGTCTTTGAAGCAGGATTCACCCTTTATCTGCTAGAAAATCCTGATCCTAAGAATACTTTTATCGATTTTGGGTTTACCTCAAAAGAAAAAAAACATTATTTATATGAAGAATTAGTAATCCCTTTTACGACTTCAGGATATAATGAAAAAGACATACAAAGAGCATTAGAGCAAATGGATGAACATCTAATTGCCTCTGATACCGGACCAGACAAGACGTTACATTTTGTAGAGCGTTATCATCAAGAATTAATTGAGGGAATTGCTGATGCTTATAAGATTATTGTAACATTTTATCCATAAATACTATTTTCACTTTAGCTTTATTGCAAAGTGCCCCTCGACAAACGATTTGAAAACATTTAAAATGATATAGTGTACTCATATTAGGTAATCATATTAATATTAAATAATACACTACATAGTTAATTTAGGAGGTATTGCAGGATGGTTTTAGGTATAATTACATTATTAGTAGCAATTCTAAGTGGCTTTGGTATTCTCCGTGAATTCCGTCGCAAAAACCTTTTTGGAGCAGCATTTGCATTTTTATCGTTTGCTGTTTTTGGATGGTTTTCTGTCATGACAATTTTATCTTCCTTCACAGGAACTGGTGCTTAAGAAAAGCGAAGAGCGCCCACCTAGCGGCGACAAGCAAATGTTCTGGCAGAAAAAAAGTGCGCTTTTTCACTTTTTATCTAAGAAAAAGTGAAATCCTTTTTCCTCGTCAGGTTATTTGTCCTCGAGCCAAATACTTCTTGAGCAACTTCTCCGCAATTTTGCGACGAGTAACCGCAGGAGCAGCTGGCGCTCGGAGCTAGACAACTTTTAAAATTCAAAAAGTTATTCTTTCTTTTTTTTAAAAAATACTAAAAGAACCTGACTCAGTCGCTTGAGCCAGGTTCTTTTGTTATTATATCTCTGTTTTTTTTAGCTTTTCTTCAACACTATTTAATTTCCCTGACATTGTTTGCTCTTTATCGCGGCGATCATCGATCCGGATATTTGTTGCCACTCTTTGAACACCCTTCGCAAATGGAACTTCATGTAGCGCTTGGATGACTTCGAATAATACCGGTAATTCACCTTCTATAATCGTACTCATCGGTGTTAATTGAAAGTTGACTTTTTCACCAAAACTCTCTAACACCTTATGGATTTCTACTACATAATTACTTACACTTGGTCCATTCGTACCGATCGGAATAATAGTAATATCTACAATTGCCAATTTCTTTTCCTCCTTTTTCAGTTTGACTGGTTCTTTAAGTTCATTTGGGAACTCCTTTAAAGCAAGCCGTCGATAAGATCTAATAGCTGTTCTAATATGAAAATCGTCCGGTTGTGCTGTTGTCACTCGCTCTTGAAGAAAATAAGAAATCTTCAATACAAAATGACGAAATCCTCCCATACCAAAACGATTTAACTGAGAATTTATTAAAGGCGCTACTATAATAGCTCCATATGAAGCCCAGGCAAGTGCAATAAGGAACGGATAGTATATTAACGCCACTAACGTTAAAAAAATGACACTGAGAAAATAAACGACAACGAGATTTGTAGAACAATATCGATTAGTAATTTTCGCTTGCTTTATTTTTTCAGCATTATACATCGCTTTAACGCCCCGGTAACTAAATACTTTATGCTCTGCACCGTGATACTTACGTAAACTAGTAGGGAAAATAAAATGAGTTCCAAACATGTAGTAAAACAAAAAATAAAACGGAAATCCCTGCCAAGCAAATTCATTTCCAATTAAGGTAGAGAATTTTGGTATGAAAATCATTCCGAAATAAAGGAGTGAGAACATTTTAAACCACAGCGGCATTGCCATGACGACTTGTTTACATGCAATAAAAAGTGATTTACCAATTAACGGCTTTACCCATTCAACAATCTTCCCCTGATCATGATAAGCGCAAGAAATATGACGTTTTCCCATAAAGAATATCCCATTTTGATAAGACATGCCCTTAATCAATGAACGTCACACCCCTTAAAACTCTAAAAATCGTTTAACTGACCAATATTTATTTGTAAGTATATCTTGTAGACCAGCCTCTAAAGAATAAAGTTGGTTAAAGCCTACTAGTTGATGATCTACCCATGTGTGAACATAAGTAAACGTAGCTATGTAGGATGCTTCGTCGGCTAAATAAAGAACAACCTCTATTTCGCCTCTATTGCCAAAGCTCTCATGATCAACGATTTTATTAGGAAAAGTAAACACTATTCCATTTGGATCAACTTCTCCAATAACAGATTGTAACTGCTGTTCACCTTTTAAAAGGAACAACTCAGCTGAGAGAACATTTAAAGAATTAATTGGTGTATCATCTTCTTGTTTAATCGTAATCATAATATAATCATCACCAATCAACCCATCGACAGGCATTTGCGTCCAATCCCATGTCCCTCGTAACAATACCTCTTGCCCACTTCGATTTGCATCCAAAGAAATCACTATATCATTTTGTAAAGATTCATTTGTAGCTGTTTCACTACTATTAATATACTGATAGCCAAAATAAAATAGTAAAAACATAACACTTACTGGTAGTAAAAAAACAAATTTATTCACAAGCCCCTCCTTGGGTTAATGATTATTTTTTTTTATTAACTTAACTGCATACCCCATTTAAAGAAACTACGATTAAACGGTACTAGTACTAGCATAGCACTTATTGATAAACATGTAAAAAGACATCTTTCCATTCATTGAAGTTACCTATTTCCCGCTAAAACATGATTTTAGCTGAAGGCACCTTGATTAGCTTTAAGCACTTTATTCAGGAAAAAGACTGTTCTCAAGTCATTACTACTTGTGAACAGTCGAATGTTTAATCTTTTTTATTACGATATGCACTATGTCTTGTTGGGCCAATTCCCTTTCCAATACAAAGAGATTGCTCAATAGCAGCTTGGATAAAATTCTTAGCTGTTGTTACAGCTGCTCTTATATCTTGACCCTTAGCTAATTCTGCTGTGATTGCAGCCGCGAATGTACAACCTGTACCATGTGTATGAATTGTCTTTATTCTTTTCGCTGCAAAATAGTGAAAACTTTCCCCATCAAAAAGAACATCGATAGCTTCATTTTCATCTTCTAAATGTCCACCTTTTAATACAACAAACCTTGGCCCGAGTTTTTGTAAGGCACTGGCTGCGTCTTTCATTTCCTCTAATGTATCAATTGAAGAGAATCCAAGAATTTCACATGCCTCAGGGATATTTGGTGTAATCACTGTCGCTAATGGGAGTAATTTTGTTTTTAAAGCATTCATTGCTTGTTTTTGTAGAAGCGGAGCCCCACCTTTTGCAATCATGACAGGATCAACAACAACATTTTTCACTTCATATTGTACTAATTTATCGGCAACGAGATTAATAATTTCTTCTGAAAAGAGCATCCCTGTTTTTACCGCATTAGCTCCCATATCTTGAAAAATAGCATCCATTTGTCCCTCAATGGCTTCTAACGTTTGGGGAAATACACCATGAACTCCTAACGTATTTTGAGCTGTTAGCACGGTTATTACACTCATTCCAAATACATCACGCTCTTGGAACGTTTTTAAGTCTGCTTGAATCCCAGCACCGCCACCACAATCAGAACCAGCAATTGTTAAAGCTTTTCCTATTGTCATCTTTAGAACCTCACCTTTTTTAATGTTTATGATCTATCAACCGCCACCAACAAATTGAACAATCTCAATTTTCATACCTTCGTAAAGCTTCGTAGCTGAACGTTCTTCAACTTCAATAATTAAGTTATCTACTTCGGTGACGACTAGATTTGGGTCTAATTTAAAATGAGCAACGATCTCTGCTAAAGTTTCAAGTTCTAGTTCAGTTGTTTCTCCGTTAATAACTACAATCACTTAATCAACAACCTTTCATCGATTTTTTTTATAAATAATTGACAAACTCTTGTTACATCCTCATTGCCAACAATTTCGCTGATCGCACAAATTCTAGTTGCTCCTGCATCTAACACTTGATCAACATTATGCAGTTTAATACCACCAATTGCCACAAACGGAATCGTGATTTCCTTTACTACTTCCTCAATATATTTTGTCGTAACAGGATCAACCACATCTACTTTGCTTTTTGTTGGGAAGATAGGTCCAACTCCGATATAATCGGCTCCATTTTTCTGGGCTTCTCGTGCTTCTTCAATTTCATGAGTTGAAATACCGATTATTTTATTTTTACCGATAATTTTTCTGGCCTCTTCTAGCGGCAAATCATCTTGGCCAATATGTATACCATCTGCGTCCACGGCAAGTGCCACATCAATATGGTCATTAATAATTAATGGTATATCATATTTTTTTGCTAGTTCTTTTAATAGTTTTGCCTTTCTAAGCACTTCTTTTTTGCTACTATATTTATCTCTAAGTTGGATAATATCGACTCCACCAAGAATTGCCTCCTCCATTACTTGAATTAAATCTCTTCCTTTGTGAAATTCTTCTCCAGTTATCGCATATAAACGAAAATCTTTCATTTCATACCTCCAGTAAAAAATTGATTTTTATCAAACTAGTAAAAAAAGTCGTAATCCAGTAAAGAAAGACGGATTACGACTAATAGTTGCATTTGATCGACGACTTTCCTACGCTGGTGTAACCCAGATCAGGTTCAAGGGTAAAAGTTTTACCTTTTTCTCAGCCAACGGATTGGCACCCCTAGTCTTTATTAAGTTAGGCATTAAAAATGTAGCATTTACTTAGATTTGATAAATTAACACTTCAAAACCTGAGCAATCAATATCTACATTCTACATTCTACATTCTACATTCAATTATGACAGAAAACTAATTATTTTCAATCGTTTTGCTTACCAATAGATTAATGAATGGACTTCTTTCTTTTTTATATCGACGATTTTTTCTAATTGATAACCGTATAATAGCCAGCGGCCATTAGGTGAGAGTTTCATTGGATAATTTACATCTAAAGAGACAATTTCTTTTGTTTTCCCAGTATCCATTTGAAATGAGACTAAGGTGTACCCTTCACTATAGTTAAACAAATCTCCACTTTTATTAGGCTTAATAAAATAAAAGGTATTTTCATGGAATTCGTGATTTGGAATCCACCACTGCTCTGAGTACGTATTTAAAACAGGTACATGAAGTTTAGAAAGAATTTTTTTCGTATTAGAATCATAAAAAGTATAGTTTGAATTTTGCGTAGCGGTATCTTCTATAGAAATTGTTAATAAATAATTTTCAGATGTAAAAAAAGCAATAATTTCCTCTGAAAGTTTCATTTTTTGTTTTTTTTGGATGTCATAAGTATATAGCGGTGCATAGTAGCTGAGTGAAAACATATCCCAATTCAAAAAGGCAAGTTCGTTTTTATTTATCCATTGTACATAGTAGTGTTCGAAGTCAAAATCTGTTAGTCTTTTTGTATTAAGATTGAGCTTCAATAGTTTAATTGAATAATCTTCTAGCAATACTGCAATCAGTAGTTCATTTTCTTTATACGGATTCCAATATAACTGAAGTTCTTCACCACTGTCCTCTAATCTGTATAGGACTTTCCCACTCTTGTTTAGAAAATAAAACTCTTTCTGCCCATTAATTGTCGCTACTTCAATAACGAAAACTGATTTGTCTGGATTAGCATCTAAGCGAACAATTGGTTCATCTATTTGAAAGAATTTTTCTTCTTCCCCTGTTAAAATTTCAAACTTATTAATAATCGAAACGCCATTTTCATCGGTTAAATATAGAATTGTTTCTTTATCAAACCATTCATTTACCGATACAAAGCTATACATGTTTGTTCCGATACTTTGTAACCGTTCTTGTTTAGTTAAAGCTGGGGGCACGCCAGATTTTCCGACTAAATTTGAAGAGTGCAAACCAACATTATTACCAGTTAGAACCTCATCAGGCGGATTGCAACTAGTTAGGAAGATAAGTATTAGGATTACATAAAGTTTTCTCAACGTTCACCCCTCCTCGTTACTTAATAGACTCTCGGCATTTGCCGAGCCTTGTGGCTCAAGGTTTTCTTGAACCAATTTATTTGTATCCCTCCTATTTCTAGGTGGGATTTTTACTTTAGTTTTCTTCTTCAATTGGAAATTAATTGTTGAAAAATATCATAAAAAAACTAAAAAAACACTTGACTTTTTAGTGGAACCCCAATAATCGCCGAGGAGGAATTGACTTCCTAACAATACGGTGAAATGGGGGATTTAAATGAAACCTGCGCTAATACCACATATCTCATATCAAAACTTCGTTTTAGACCAATTAAATACTCATTACTCAGGCGGTATACTGACTCTCGTACAAAAAGATTGGACTATTATCTCGAAGTTATGGATCACGGATCTTTCGTTTACCACTACGTGGCTTCATGATTCATATTCAGTTAAAGGTCCTGAGCCACGTGATCCTGCTTCCATGCTTCGCTCTTATCTTTTGTGTTTATTGACAAGTCCGACCCTGAGTATTACAGAATGGGTGAACCAACTCCATCGTGTTCCTCTTTACACGATCCTTAGCGGCTTTGAACCTGGGGATGTTCCAGGTGTCGGTACTTTTTATGACTTCTTCAGACGGCTATCAGGTTTTGAGAAGGCTAATGTAAAACCTTTTATTAAGCTCAAACGAAAAAAGAAGAAGAAGAAAAAACCGAAAAAGGGTGAAAAAGCAACTCCTAGAAACCCTGGTATTATTAGAAAATTAGTGGATCGTCATTTACGCAATGGCTCAAAACAAAAACAATTGCCGGGAGATCAATTATACGCGTTTTTTCAATCTCAATTTCTTGAAGTTTCAGCGAGATTGGGTTTGCTTGGGGATCCCCATTCCCTTGGTGTTGTTGGAGATGGGACACCCGTGGAAACAGCGAGATACCCAAGGAGCAAACCTATTTGTGATTGTAGTGCCCAAGGACTAACGAATTGTACTCATCCTCGTCGATATTCTCAACCTGACATCGACTCAGGTTGGGATAGTTCAAGGGAGAGGTACTTCAACGGATATCATCTCTACATGATATCCACTAGCGATAGCCAATACGACTTGCCGCTATATCCACGGCTGCATCCTGCTTCCCGGCATGATTCAGTCAGCCTAGTGGTTGGTTCAATTGAATTTTCGCAACGGTACACCTTGGGCACAATTGATAAAATCCTTCTCGATGCCGCACATGATGCAGAACCGATTTACGAATTACTGGACCATCATAATGTGGAACCATTTATTGATCTTAATGTTCGAACAAAGAAAAACTTCAGTACGCAAAGTGATATTCAGATTTCTCCCCTAGGCGTTCCTATTTGTCCAATTGGAATGGAAATGAAACCCAATGGGTTTGACAAATCTCAAAACCGCCAAAAGTGGCGTTGTCCACTAGCTTGCGGAACAAAAAATACATGTTCCACTCCGTGTTCTAAAGCGAAGTATGGCCGGACATTTCATACGTTTAAGCAAGATAATCTTCGTCTGTTCACTAAAACACCGAGGTCTTCTGAAAAGTGGAAACTGATTTATAAACGAAGAACTTCAGTTGAACGTTCGAACAAAAGAGAAAAAGTCGACTATCACTTAGAATCTGGGCGTCATCGCTCTACAAAAATGTGGTATGTCCGCTTATATTCAATCATGATGTGTCAACACATAGATGCTTGGTACAGTAGTCAGAAAGAGACTTTGAACATCCAAGAAATCATCTTTTCTAAGAGCGCCTAGTCATTTTTAAAAAATAGCAGCCGTAGGCTTATTTGGTATACACTTTTTTGAAAACACTATGAAAACACATCACTTTGCTGTCCTGTTAATGAAATTCCCAGTAAATTTTTTACAAATCTTCGATAAACTCATCATTTATTCCGAGAGTCTATCT